>CAZRLU010000159.1:0-5477 GCA_964600995.1 uncultured Oscillospiraceae bacterium
TCCTCCTCCAGATCCAGCTCCTCCGGATCCAGCTCGATGGTCTCCCGGCAGTGGGGGCACTCATACAGGAGGGATCCGCCCGCTTCCGGGTCATCCTCCTCCTCGTCCTCCTCCGGCTCCTCGTCCCCGTCCCCGTCGTAGGCATTCTCGTCCTCGTCGTCGAACAGGTCCGCTTCCAGATCCGCCAGGTCCTCGTCGATGCTTTCCACGTAATCGCTCAGCTCTCCGTGGGATTCCGCCAGGGCTTCAAAGCTCTCGCCGACTTCCCCCAGCACCTCCAGGATGCCCAGGATCAGCCGGTTGGAATCCTTTTCGGGATTCAGCTTCATTCCCTCCGCAAGCCCCTGCAGATAGGAAATCTTGTCCGTCAGCTTGCTCATGATGCCCCTCCGTCTCAGGCCCGCTTCAGATACTCGCCGGTGCGGGTGTCGATCTGGATCTTGTCGCCCACGTTGATGAACAGCGGCACCTGCAGGCTGAAGCCGGTCTCCAGGGTGGCGGGCTTGTAGGTGTTGGACGCGGTATCGCCGGCAAAGCCGGGCTCGGTGTCGGTCACCTCAAGCACCACGAAGTTCGGGGCTTCCACGGAGAAGGCCTTGCCCTTGAAGAAGCGCATGGTCACGTTGGTGCCTTCCTTCACGAAGGGGATGGCGTCCTCCACCTGGTCATGGGTCATGGGCAGCTGCTCATAGGTCTCCACGTCCATGAAGTAGTACAGGTCCCCGTCGTTGTACACGTACTGCATTTCCTTGGTCTCGATGATCGCCCGGGGCATCTTGTCCGTCGGGTTGAAGCTGCGCTCCACGACCGCGCCGGTCATGATATTCTTGATCTTCGTCCGGACGAAGGCCGCGCCCTTACCGGGTTTGACGTGCTGAAAGTCCACGATGTTCCAGACGCCGCCGTCCCACTCGATGGTAATGCCCTTCTTGAAATCTCCAGCTGTGATCATGGCTTTTCCTCCTCAATTTTCCTGTTTGGTATGTTCTGCATCGGTCCATGGGGTGATGGGAAACGCTTAAAGAATGACCAGTTCCTTCCGCGCGGTGGTCAGCGCTTCGGCGCCGTTCTCCTTCACCAGGCAGGTGTTCTCGATCCGAACGCCTCCCAGCCCGGGAATATAGACGCCCGGCTCCACGGTGATCACCATGCCGGCCTTCAGGGTGTCATGGCAGGAGGGGCTCAGCCGGGGATCCTCATGGATGTCAATCCCCACGCAGTGGCCCAGTCCGTGCCCGAATCTGCCGGCATATCCCTGGGAATCGATATAATCCCTGGAAAGGCGGTCAATCTCGTAGCAGTTTTTCCCGGCAGCCAGTGCGGCTTCGCACATGGCCTGCGCCCGAAGCACGGTGTTGTAGATCTTCCGCATCTCCGGAGAGGGCTCGCCCAGCGCCACCGTACGGGTCATGTCGCTGCAGTATCCGCCCACCTTCGCGCCGAAGTCCATGGTGATCATGTCGCCCCGCTGCAGCTTCCGGGTTCCGGGAACCGCGTGGGGCAGGCTTCCGTTGATCCCGCTGGCGATGATGGTGTCAAAGGCCAGCGCCTCGGCGCCCAGCCGGAACATGATGGTCTCCAGTTCCAGCCGGAGCTCCAGCTCCGTCATGCCCTCGCGGATCCGGGGCAGCACCGTTTCAAAGGCTTCGCTGGTGATGGCCGCTGCCTTCCGCATGGTCACGATTTCCGCCGGGGTCTTGATCTCCCGTAGCACCTGGGGAGCCTTCCGCAGCGGAACCCAGCTGACTTCCTCTCCCACCGCCTCCCGGAGGTTCTCATAGTCGTCCACCGGAAGATAGTTGCTCTCAAAGCGAAGCTCCCGGATCCCGTCCTGCTCGCAGAGCTCCGCCAGCCGCTTCGTCTGGGGATGATCCCGGTCCGTCATAACGACCTCAAAACCGGGAGCGTTTTTTTCAGCGGCTTCCGTGTAGCGGAAGTCCGTGATGATCACCCGTCTCTCCGCCGTCAGGTAAACCAGGCCTTCCCCGGTATAGCCCTCCGTCAGGTAGAACATGTTCGCCGGGTCGTGGATCACCACGCCGGTGCTCGCCGTGAGGCGAAGCATTTCCGCCAGTCTGTCGCTTGCGGTCATTCCCTCAATCATTCCTTTCCGGGCAAAGCCCGCTGTTTATCTTATCATATCCCGGGCCTTTTGAAAAGCCCGATTTTCAAAGTCTTTCCCGGGCTTATTCGGAATAGACCACATCCGACACGTCGTTGGTGATCACGATGAAGCTCTTTCCCCGCTGCAGCCGCAGCTCCGAGCCGTCCTCATCCACCAGCACCAGCCGGCTGTCGGCCTCCTCCCGCGTCCAGGCGCCCCGGACGTACTTTCCGTTCTGGAAGATTTCCGCGCAGCCCGATCCCGTCAGATGGTGATCCAGATAGACGTAGTTCCGGTCATAGGCGAAGCGGACCCGCAGCACGATCACGTTGGCGAAGGTCACTTCCTCCCCCGTATTCCGGTCTGTGTAGGCTCCGCTGGAGTTGTCCCGGGTGTATTCCCCGGAAGCCGCGTCATACTTGAAGACGGCGCGGCTGGCGGAGTTGGATCCCGCCTTGGGATCGTCCCCCCGGTGCAGCACCCGGATGATGTTGGCCGTCTTTCCCGTGGTCCGGGGCTCGTCGGCAAACAGGAAGGGCCGCTCCTCGAATTCAACGCCCTCCGCCGTCAGATGGTCGTGGATGGCCTTCACATGGCAGGACAGGTTGTGGGAGCCCGTTCCCTTGACCCGCTCCTTGTACACATCGGTGTTCAGCAGATTGTAGACCCGTTTTCCCTTGTTCATCCCGAACTGCATCATCAGGCCGTTCAGATCCGCCTGGCCGCCGCTGAGGGGCGGTCCGCCCGCAAAGGCGAAGGCGGCGTCAAGGCTCGTCACCGCCGGCAGCATGGAGGTGCGGCCCGACCGCACCGGCCCCGCCTGCTCCGGATAATGATCCGCGAAGAGGCCCAGCAGCTTGGTGGCTCCGGCGCCCGCGTTGGGCACCTGGAAAATGATGTCCGCGTCCTTCACGCCCCAGTGGGGGTAGGCTTCCTCCGCGTTGTCCAGCACCATCACGATGGGCGTATAGGCCTCGCCCGAAGCGGGCAGGCCCGTGGTGGAGCTGATTCCCTTCAGGACGGGGTTGTTCTCCGGATAGCTTTCCCTAAGCGGCACATCCGTCTCCAGGATTCCCGGCACCTTCACGGACCTGTCCTCCGTGGGCGCCATGTCCGCCGCGGTGATGGGATGCAGTGTGATGCCCTCCTGCTCCCGCCCGGAAGTCAGGGTCCATTTCTTCTTCGCCACGGTGAATTCCCCGCTGGCGCTGTAGTCCCCCAGCGGTCCGAAGGTCTCCGCCGTGCCGTACCAGGTGGAGCCGGTGGCATACTGAACGATGTACACACCTTCCGGCACCTTGATGTTCACGTTCTTTCCCGGCAGGATGAAGGCCTCGCCCTGGATCACCCCCGTGTCCGCGTCCCGCAGCTGGACGTAGGTGTTCCGCCCGTCCTTGGGCACCTTCACCACCACGCTCCGGCCCTTCTTCGCCTGGCTGATCACCCCGGTCTTCGGCAGGGGCTGGGAGGCGCTTTCCGGCAGCTTCCGGTAACCCTCCACCAGCTGGGTATAATAGGTTTCTGGCTGGAAGGCGGCAAAATAGGCGGCGTAGCCTTCCGGCATCTTCCCGGCCAGCAGCTCGTCCAGGTCAAACTGGGCGCTCTGGGAAACCAGCCTTCCCTTCTTCATGCTGACGGCGGTTTCCGCCAGGGTGCTGCGCCACAGATAGGACAGGCTTTCCTCCTTGGGGCGGTCCGCGCCCGGCGTGGCGGCCAGGCTTCCGGTCACCGCGTCATAGGCCTTCTCCAGGAACCGGACCGGATCGGCCCCGTCCCATTTCATCCGGATGCTGTGAGGTCCCTGGTTCAGGGTATACTCCCATCCCCGCTGCAGATAAAACAGCGGCGCCCACTCCGAGGGGCTCTCGCAGGGAAGGATCTCCTCCCTTGCGTTAATGAAATCGGCGAATTCCGAATCCGTCGTCATCAGGGAAGCCGCGGTCACTTCCTTCTCCGTGGTCGGGGAGCAGAACATCAGATCCGTCATGGCCTTCGTCCAGTCCTTCTTTCCCAGGGCGCCCTTGGCGCTCCGGGCTTCCTGCTTGACCAGATTCATCAGCGCGGTGGCCTGCTTCTTGCTGACGCTTCCGTCCTCCTCGAAGGTAACCTTCGCCTCCAGGCTGTATCCCGTGATGTTTTCCACCGCCTGGCGCCGCCATGCCGCCGGGTCCTCGGATTTGGCATAGGATCCCAGCTGCTTCAGCTCCGGATTGAAGCTGCGCAGGAAGAAGGTGGCCGTGTTTCCGTCCCAGGAAACATTCCGCGCCCCCGCGTCCAGGATGGCCAGCACCCAGGGGTCCTTCTGCTTCTCGGCCTGCTGGGCCAGGAACACCTCAATCCGGGGGTCCCCCGCCTGCTCCGCGAAGGTGACGGTGGCCGTCGCCGCCAGGATCAGCAGCGCGAGGACCAGCAGCAATTTCTTCTTCATTTATTATGCCCGCCTTTCGTCAGGAATCGAATTATTATATCCTCTGTCCGCGCAAAAAACAATCCGTCCTGTTCATTTTGAGGGAATTATGGTACAATTCCGGCAATGATTTCCATCGCAAATGACTCGGAAGGGAGCGGGACCATGGCGGACGTCAGGATCATCGGAGCCCGGGAAAGCCTTCAGCGCGCCTGGCTCTTTTCCCATATCGCCGAAAGCCGGGCGGCCGGGCGGCCGGTGGTGCTCTTTGTGCCGGAGCAGTTCACGCTCCAGGCCGAGCGGGATCTGATGACCGCCCTGGGCCTTCCGGGGCTGCTCAACCTGGATGTGGTCAGCCCCACGAAGCTGAAGAGCCTGGTCCGGGAGCGGGCCGGCTCCTCCGGGCTTCCTTCCCTGGATGAAACCGGCCGGGCCATGGCGATCCACCGGGTGCTGCAGGACTGCGGGAAGGACCTGGTCTGCTACCGCCGTCTCTCCGGCATGTACGGAGCCGTCGGCCGGATGGATCAGACCCTCTCCGAGCTGCGGGAGGAGGGGCTCGGGCCGGATCAGCTGGAGGAGATGATCCCCGCGCTGAAAAGCCGTTCCGCCCGCCTGAAGTATCAGGATCTCTGCCGGATCTGGCGGGGATACGACGCCCTCCTCGACGGCCGCTTTGAGGATTCCACCGCCACCTGGCGGGACATTTGCTCCCGGCTGGAGGCCAGCGGGCTCTGGCAGGGCGTGGATCTGTATCTCTACGGCTTCGATACCCTTCGTCCGGATCTGCGGGAGCTGCTGACGGCGGCCGCCGGCATCTGCGCCTCGGTGCGGATTCTGCTCACCGCCACGGAGCCCTCCTCTCCCTCCGGGCGCATCTTCCGCGTGCAGCGGGACAGCTCTGAAAGCCTGGCCGCAGCCCTGGAGAGCCGGGGCATCCCCTGCCCCCTGGAATACCTGCGCCCC
>CAZRLU010000160.1:0-5459 GCA_964600995.1 uncultured Oscillospiraceae bacterium
TGCTGTGGATCTGATCCCTTGCGGGGGCGGAAAATCCCGGGTATAATGAATCAGGGTGACTATTCAGTCGTGAACGCGCGGGAGTTCCCCTTGGGGTGACGGCTCGCGCCTCCGTTCCGAACGCAACGGTACAAAGGCTCTGACTTCGCGCGTTCGCGCTTGCCACAGCCTAAGTACCGGCGTTCTCCAAGGCACCCTACGGGGAACATCCCTTCGTCCGACTGAATAGCTACGAATCAGGAAACAAAACCGGACAAGGAGTGCGGAGCAATGGCCCTGAAGGAGTACTGTTTTGACGGAAAAAAGACGCTGAAGCTGCGGGAGATGCCCACCGGCGCCGGGGACCTGGCGGACCGGAAGGAGGAGCTGCAGGCCCGGACGAAGGAGAACATGGTCCGGGCGGCGGAGCTGCAGGAGCGGCTGTACGCCGCGCGGCAGGAGGGGCTGATCTTTGCCCTCCAGGCCCGGGACGCGGCGGGAAAGGACAGCCTCATCAAAAAGGTGTTCTCCCGGCTGAACCCGGTGGCCCTGAAGATCACCTCCTTCAAGGCCCCCAACCGGACGGACCTGGCCCACGACTACATGTGGCGGATCAACCGGGCCATGCCGGAGCGGGGCATCATCGGGGTTTTCAACCGCAGCCACTATGAGGACGTGCTGGTGGTGCAGGTGCACCAGATGCAGAAAGAATACAATCTGCCGCCCCGCTGCAAGACGGAGGATTTCTTCCAGCGCCGCTACCGGCAGCTGAACAACTGGGAGCAGTACCTCTGGGAGAACGGATACCGGATGGTGAAGGTCTTCCTGAACGTTTCCGAGGAGGAGCAGAAGCGCCGCTTCCTGGACCGGATGGAGCTGCCGGCGAAGCACTGGAAGCTCTCCGCCGGGGACATGAAGGAGCGGGCCCTCTGGGAGGACTACGAGCGGGTTTTCGAAAGCTGCATCAACGCCACGGGAACGGAGCACGCCCCCTGGTATGTGCTGCCGGCGGACGACAAGTGGTACGCCCGGTATCTGATGAGCGAAATCATCGTGAAGACCCTGGAGGAGATGGATCCCCAGTTCCCGCCCCTGGACGCGGAGGAGGCGGCCCAGATTCCGGTGGTGCTGCAGGATCTGGAAGGCGACTGAAAAAAGAAGAAAAGGATGGGGTCCGGACGGGTGGTCCGGGCCCCTTTTCCATGGCCTCCGGGCCCGGCGCGCCGGGCGGGAAACGCTTTACAATCGAAGAAAACCATGTATAATAAATTCCGTTACCGTCCTCCCGCCGGGAGCCTTGGCACCGGACGAATCAGGAGGGCGGCGGCAAATAATTTTTTTCGACGGACATCCCAAGAGAGTCCGAACGGAGGTCAACATGAAAGGAAGAACTGGAAACACAAAGGTTGCCCGGATGACGCTGCTGGCCATGCTGGTGGCGGTTTTGGTCGTGCTGGCGTATGTGAACATCCCCATGCCGGCGGGGCTGAGCATCACCTTCAACATGATCCCGGTGGCGGTGGCCGCCATCGCCATGGGCGTTCCCGGCGGCATGCTGGTGGGCGGAGCCTTCGGGCTGATCAGCTTTCTGCAGTGCTACGGGATTTTCGGCGTCAGCGGCATGGGCGTGGCGCTGGTCACGGCGAACCCCGGCATCGGCTTCGCCTGCCTGATGTTTGTGCAGCGCTTCGTGTCCCGGGTGATGGTGGGGCTGATCGCGGCCCTGGTTTGGCGGGCCCTGAGCCGGAGAAAGGCGCCCCTGTACGTGGCGGGCGCGATCACCGGCTTCTCCGCGGCGTTTTTCAATACGCTCTTCTTTATGGGGCTGCTGGTGCTGCTCTTCGGGCAGACGGAGTTTATACAGAACCAGATGGCGGGGCGCAGCGTCCTGGCCTATCTGATCGCTTCGGTGGGGATCAACGCGGTGGTGGAAATGCTGGTGGCAGCCCTGGTGACCGGAGCGGTGGCCGCGGCGCTGAAGAAGGCCCGGCTGATCTGACCCCGCCGGGGACCTGACAGGGAAGGAGCGGATTCCGATGATTCTGACCATGGATGTGGGGAACACCAACATCAAGACGGCTCTCTTCGACGGCAAGGAGATGCGGCATTACTGGCGCATGTCCACCAATATCAACTCCACCTCGGATGAATACGGGGTGCGCCTGTCCTCCATGTTTGCCCACGAGGGGATCTCCACGGAGGTGGTGGAGGGAATCGTGGTGTCCAGCGTGGTGCCCACGATCAACTTCACCATCGACCACATGCTGCAGAACTACTTCGGCAAGACGCCCCTGTTCGTGGCGCCGGGGGTGAAGACGGGCATCAACATTCGCTACGAGAATCCCCGGGAGCTGGGCAGCGACCGGATCGCCAACGCGGTGGCCGCCTTCGAGGAATACGGCGGGCCCTGCATCTTCATCGATTTCGGAACGGCCACCACCTTCGGCGTGGTGGACGAGGGCGGCAGCTTCCTGGGGGGCCTGATCTGCCCGGGCATCAAGCTCAGCAGCGAGGCCCTGGTCACGGGGACCGCCAAGCTGCCCCGGTTTGAGTTCATCCGGCCGGAGACGGTGATCGGCCGCACCACCCTGACCAACCTGCAGTCGGGCATGTATTTCGGATACGTGGGCCTGATCAAGAATATCGTCAAAAAGATCAAGCAGGAGCTGGGCCGGGAGGCCTATGTGGTGGCCACGGGAGGCATGGCGGTGCTCATCGCCGAGGAGAGCAAGGCCATCGACAAGCTGGACGGGCTGCTGACCCTGAAGGGCCTGCGGCTCATCTATGAGCGGAACCGGGCGGAGAACCTCCGGGGCTGAGGGAGAAACACGGACCATCAATCATAAAGGAGAGGGAAGCGATGAAAGAGGTTGTGCTGGGCCTGCTGGGGCTGGGAAACATCGGCGGCGGCGTGTGGGACCTGATCCGCGAGTTCGGCGGCGAGGTGGAACAGCGCACGGGGCTGCGGCTCCGGGTGAAGAAAGCCCTGGTGCTGGACAAGCGGATTCACGGCGGCAAGGAAGTGCCCGACGAGGTGCTGACCACCGAGCGGGAGGACATCCTGGAGGATCCGGAAATCGGCATCGTCTGCGAATTCCTGGGCGGCGAGCAGCCGGCGGCTTCCATGATGCTGCGGGCCCTGGAGAACGGGAAGTCCGTGGTGACCGCCAACAAGATGGCCCTCTCCCTGCATTTCGACGAGCTGCGGGCCATGGCCCGGAAGACCGGGGCCGGCCTCTACTATGAAGCCAGCGTGGGCGGCGCGATTCCCATCATGACGGCGGTGCAGAGCCCCCTGATCGCCAACCGGATCGAGCAGATCATGGGCATCGTCAACGGCACCACCAACTATATTCTGACCCGGATGGCGGCGGAGGGGGCCGAGTATGAAACCATCCTGAAGGACGCTCAGCGCCTGGGGCTGGCGGAGCCCAACCCGGCGGCGGACGTGGAGGGCATGGACGCGGCCTACAAGCTGAGCATCCTGGGCTCCGTGGCCTTCCATACCCGGATCCGGGTGGAGAACGTTTTCCGGGAGGGCATCACCCGGATCACCTCCGAGGACATCGCCTTCGGCCGGGAGATGGGCTATGTGCTGAAGCTGCTGGCCATCGGCAAGGATAACGGGGAATCCATCGAGGCCCGGGTCCATCCGGCTTTCCTGCCGGCGGAGCATCCCCTGGCCCGGGTGGACGGGTCCCTGAACGCGGTGTACCTCTTCGGCCATTCCTTCCGGGATATGATGCTGGAGGGCCGGGGCGCGGGAGACACGCCCACCGCCAGCGCCATCGTGGGGGATATCATCCTGGCCGCCCAGAACGCGGTGCATCCCATGCCCTATCTGCGGGAGGAGCCCCTGCCGGTGGCGGATGACTGGCAGAGTAAGTACTTCATCCGCATGAAGGCCAAGGACGCCCCCGGCGTGCTGGCGGAGGTGACGGGCCTGCTGGCGGGCGAGGGCATCTCCGTTTCCGCCATGATGCAGAAGGGCGCTGCCCCGGGCGGGAAGGCGACCCTGATCGTGATCACCCACATCGCGCCGGAAAAGGCGGTGCAGCGGGTGGTGAAGGCGCTGAACCCGGAGATCTGCCAGGTGGAGAATGTGATCCGGGTGGAAGGATAAGAAATGGAACGCTGGGTATTTTTTGATCTGGACGGAACCCTGACCCGGTCGGAGGAGGGCATCTGGAACTGCGTGCGCTATGCCGCGGAGCGGATGGGCTTTCCGGAGCCGGACGGGGCCACGCTGGCGAAGTTCATCGGTCCGCCCCTGGTCTATTCCTTTCAGGAATACATGGGCATGACCGCGGACCAGGCTGTGCGGGCCCAGGAGGTGTACCGGGAGCGGTACACCACGGTGGGAAAATATGAAAACCGGGTGTATCCCGGGGTGCGGGCCCTGCTGCGGACGCTGCGGAGCCAGGGGGTCCGCATGGGCGTGGTGACCGGAAAGCCGGAAAACTCCACCCGGGACATCCTGGATTATTTCGGGCTGTCCCGCTTTTTTGAAAGGATCTCCTGCGCCGCGGACAACCGGGCGGACAAGGAGCACCTGCTCCGGGCGGTGATGCCCGGGGACGGGGCGGAGGTCTGGATGGTGGGGGACCGGTGCTTCGACATGGAGGGCGGCCGGAAGGCCGGCGTCCATACCCTGGGGGCGGCCTGGGGCTACGGAAGCCCGGAGGAGCTGAAGGAGTCCGGCGCGGAGCGCATCGCTGCGGACGCGACGGAGGCGGCGGAGATCCTGTGCCCCGGCGCGCCGGCGCCCAGGGGGGCCTTCCTGGCCATGGAAGGGCTGGACGGCTCGGGAAAGAGCACCCAGATCGAAATGCTGACGGCGGCGCTGGAGAAGTTCGGCTTCGCGGTGCAGCATTCCCGGGAGCCCGGGGGAACCCCCATCGGGGAGAAGATCCGGGAGATTCTGCTGAGCCGGGAGAATTCGGAGATGACGGACGTGACGGAGGCCCTGCTGTACGCGGCGGCCCGGGCCCAGCATGTCCGGCAGGTGATCCGCCCGGCGGTGGCGGCGGGAAAGGTGCTGCTCTGCGACCGGTTCCTGGATTCCTCCGTGGCCTATCAGGGCGGCGGAAGGCGGATGGGGGTGGACCGGGTGCTGGACATCAACGCCCCGGCGGTGGAGGACACCCTGCCCCTGCTGACGGTGTATCTGGACCTGGACCACAGGACCAGTCTGGAGCGCCGCTGTGCCGTCAGCCAGCCGGACCGGCTGGAGGCGGAGAAGGAGGAGTTCCACGCCCGGGTGGAGGAAGGCTATCATGAGCTGATCTCCCGGAATCCGGAAAGATACGTGACGGTGGACGCCCGGGGGGACCGGGAGGAGATCGCCGAAAGGATCCGGAAGGCGGTGCTGGCCCGGCTGATGGAGGCGGAAAATTGAGCGATCGCGTTGTGGTTGGAATGAGCGGAGGAGTGGATTCCTCCGTGGCGGCCCTGCTTCTGAAGGAGCAGGGCTATGACGT
>CAZRLU010000161.1:0-5379 GCA_964600995.1 uncultured Oscillospiraceae bacterium
CCAGATCCTTGTAGTTCAGCAGGGCGGAATTCACGTTCCGGACCTTTTCCCGCTGCTTCCGGTACAGGATATAGGCCTTGGCCACGTCCGCGTATCCGGCTTCGCTCAGCACCTTCTCCACGCAGTCCTGGATCGTCTCCACGGAAATCTTTCCGTCCCGGATCATGGGCTCATATTCCGCCGTCACCCGCAGGGCCAGCATGTCGATCACGCTGGGATGATACTGCTTGTCCAGCGCCACAAACGCCTTGGTGATGGCGTCCGAAATTTTATGGATCTCAAAGTCCGTGACCTTGCCATCCCGCTTTACTACCTGATACATGACTCCTCCTTTTGCGCGGATAAGGCCGCGCCCCCGGTTTTTCCACACAGGGCCGTAAAAAAATTGCCTCCCTTTTCGCGTGCCGGTACAATATAGCACCGTCGGGAGGCAATGTCAATATATAGAATGGGAAAAAAATCCGCCTATACTATATCTTGTGTTTGCTTTTTGCGCCCCTGTTCCCGGATCAGAAGTCGCCCAGGCCCATGTCGTCCTCGGGGATCACTTCCTCCTCTTCCTCTTCGGCGGTGGGAACCGGAATGAATTCGCTCTGCCAGACCTCCTGGGGCAGCCCTGCCACCAGTTCGGGAAGGTTCACGACAATCCCGTCCATGCCATAGGGGAGGGAGATGGAAACCGGAATCACCTTCGGTTCATCCCCCTTGTTCTCGGTGACCTCCAGCTCCATCCGGAAATCCTGTCCGATCCAGGAGGCCATGCCCCGGTCCCGTTTGGACAGCTTGGCCACCCGTTCCCCGCCCACGTTCACGTTCACGCGCTGGAAAGCAGCGTACTCCGTGCCGTTGTACTCGGCGGTCTTGTTGTCAAAATATACGGTGTGTCCCCGCCCGATCACGAACATCACCGCGGCCACAGCCAGCAGCACCGCGGCGGTGCAGCCCCTGATGATCCATTTTCTGCTCATCCCTTCAGCGCCTCCTGTTCCGCTTTCAGCTGGCGTCCCATGCTGGCTTTGGCCCGGCGTTTCTTGGTTTCATACATGATCAGGGCCACCGTGATGACGCCGTAGGAAACAAACACGCGGAAGTATTCGCCGATCATGCTGTCCCCGGTAAGCTTGGTGCCGGCATTGGGAGCGACGATGAACATCGTATGGAAAAGAATCACGCCCAGGAACACATTCCCGATGCTGGCCCTGTCCACCGACGCCCCGCCCACCAGCAGGGCGGCGATGCAGAACATGCCCACCTGGGAATGGCTGCTGTAGGTGGAAAGATTGCCCATGTTCTGCAGGTAGATGATCATCCCGAAGCCGGCAAGAACCGTGGAGATCACGATGGAAATGATGCGGGTGCGTTCAACATTGATGCCTGCATCCTTGGCCACCTGCAGATCCTGCCCCACCGCGCGCATATCCTGGCCCAGCTTGGTGCGCCGGAACCAGACGATGGCCAGGCACATCAGGGCGATGATCACCAGGGTCACCACCGGGATCTTGACGCCGCCCACCCGCAGCGCCACCGCGTTGTCCAGGCTCTGACGCATGTTCAGCAGGCTGACCGTGTTCCGGATGCCGTAACCACGGGGCAGCTTGATGCTGCTGTGGCTGATGGGGATGATGGAACCCATCATGTACAGAACCACCAGCTGATATACGCCGTTGATAAAAAAGCTGATGATATAGCTGGTGATCATCTCGCGCCCCTTGGCCATGTTCAGGATTTTCCCGCAGAACATGCCCAGGCCGACGGAGAAGGGAATGGAAAGGATCATGGCCAGCACCATGCCCGGAATTCCCCAGATCTGCCAGTCGGATACGAAGATGAGGGCAATTTCTCCCGCCATAGCGCCCAGCGTCATGCCGAAGTTCAGGCCCATGCCCGCCATGATGGGAATGAGCAGGCTCAGAATCAGGAAAGCATTGCGCCCCAGCCGGCTCATGATCTCATTGAGCAGGTAGGGAACAGAGAAGCCGGAAACCGGAATGCATACGGCGCAGATCAGGATGAACATGATCGGAACCGAATTGCCGGCCAGGAAAGAGCCGAGGGCGCTGCCGAAACTGCGGTCGCCGTTCGGATGGTTGCTGCGGCTGCTCATCGTCTCACCTCCGTTTTCCGAGTCAGGGCATACAGGATCATGCCGTTGGAGGCGATCATCCGGATCACCTCGCTCATGTCCATATGAATCATGTTGTTCATCACGGTGGGCGTCATGGTTACGATTCCCTGGAAGAGGAAGGTTCCGATGATCACGTTTGTGATGGACGCCTTGTTTACCGACGCCCCGCCGATCAGGATGGCAGACACGGCAGGCAGTGCCATGTAGAAGGGGGCGTTGTAAAGCTGGATGAAGCCGAAGCCCTGTTCATACACCAGGATTCCCACGGCGCCCAGCCAGGTGGACATGACCACCGACAGCAGCCGGATCTTGTTCACATTGATGCCCGCAGCCTTTGCGAAGGTGGGGTTGGACCCCACGGCCGTCATGGCCGTGCCGGTCTTTGTATGCAGGAAGGCCCACATGGCGAAGGCCAGCAGCGCGAAGAACAACAGCGTTCCCACGGGGATGGAGAATTTGCCGATGTTGATCTGCAGGAAGTTCGCCAGCGCCTTGTCATAATACCCTTCCAGGGAAATGGTGGTCCTCAGGCCCTTTCCGCTCAGGCCCCAGACCATGTTGGGGCTGTGATAGGGCAGCAGCAGCCACATCATGCACATGAAGGCCACGGAGGAGAAGCCCACATAGGTGGCGATCATCATCTCCCCGCCCTTGATATGGTTCAGCAGCCACCCGTAGCCCACGCCGAACAGCAGGGCGAAGGGGGTGGCAATCAGCACGCTGATCCAGAAGGATGCGGGCCCCGTGAAGCCCAGCTCGATGGACAGGGTGCCGCCAAGCAGGCCAGCCACAATGCCCAGCGGGAGGCCGAAATTCAGCCCGCATCCGGAATGGACCATGGGCACCATGGCCAGCACCATCACCGCGTTCCAGCTGAAACGGTTGATCGTGTTGGTGATCTGCATGGGCAAGTCCGCGTTCACAAAGGGCGCAAGAATAAACAGCAGCAGCAGGAACCCGGCGATGATCATCCGGGGCACCCCGAAGCTCTGCATCGCTCCGACCAGTCGATCCTTCACGGTCGGTTTTTCATTGTTCACCATGTCACTCATGCTCTGTTCCTCACTTTACCTGGCTGACCATCAGCATGCCGAAATCCTCGGAGGAGTCGGACGCCGGAAGGATGCCCGCAATTTTGCCGCCGGAAACGATGGCAATCCGGTCGCAGATCTGACGCAGCTCCTCCAGCTCGGAGGAGATCATCACCACGGTCACGCCGCTTTCCCGGTTGAATTTTCTCAGCGCGTCCAGCACCAGCGCCTTCGCACCCACGTCGATTCCCCGGGTAGGCTCGGAGACGAACAGGAAGCGGGGCTCCAGAGCAAAGGCTTTCGCCAGGCAGACCTTCTGCTGATTTCCCCCGGACAGCTCCTTGGCCTTCTGCTTGGAGCTGGTGCATCGGATGGCCATCTCGTCGATATACTTCTGGGTCACATCCCGGATGGCCTTCTCATCCCGCCATTTGATGAGGCCGCCCAGATACGGCCGGAGGAACTTGTTCTGAATCTGCATGGCAGGGAAAGCAATGTTCCATTCCAGGCTTTCGTCCAGCAGCAGCCCGACGCCGCGGCGATCCTCGGAAACGAAGGCCAGGGACGCGTCCAGGCAGCGGCGCGGGGAGTTCAGCGTGATTTCCTTTCCCTGGAAAATCACCTGCCCGCCCGCCTCATACAGGCCCATGACGCCGTTGGGAATTCCCAGCTTCCCCTGGCCGGCCAGGCCGCCGATGCCCAGGATTTCCCCTTCGAAAACATCCAGGTTCACATCCCGGACCGTTTCTCCCGGCATGTCCACCCAAAGCCGCCGGATGGACATGATAACGTCTCCTTCCGGCCGGGCACGGTGCGCCGTCCCGCCGCCAGAAACGCTGCGGCCCACCATCCAGCGGGTGATTTCCTGCACGGAGGTTTCCTTCGCGTCCACATTCTGAACCAGGCAGCCGTCCCGCATTACCGCGACCCGGTCACAGACGGAGAGAATTTCCTGCAGGCGGTGGGTGATGAAGATCACCGCGATCCCGCGCTCCGCCATGCTCCGGATGGAATCCAGCAGCGCCAGCGCTTCCTGCTCTGTCAGCACGGCGGTGGGCTCGTCCAGGATCAGCAGCTGCAGCTTTTCCTTGCTCAGCTCCCGGGCGATTTCCGTGAACTGCTTGTGTCCCACCGGCATATTGCTGATGTTCATTCCGCCGTCAATGTGAACGCCCATCTTCCGGATCGCTTCCCCGGACAGCTGATCCATCTTCTTCCGCTCCAGGGTGTCCATCCTGTCGCTGAACACCTCGGAAAGGATGCTTTTCCGCTTCGGTTCCCGGTTCAGCAGGATGTTCTCCGTCGCCGTAAAGCCCGGAATCAGGGAAAACTCCTGATGCACCATCCCGATGCCCTTGGCCAGAGCATCAAAGGGAGAAGTGAAATTCACCTTTTCCCCGTTCAGCAGGATATCGCCTTCGTAGCCGCCCGTTTCCCGGATCTCATCAATGCCGAACAGGATCTTCATCAGCGTGCTTTTGCCCGCACCATTCTCGCCCACCAGGCCGAGAACCTGCCCGGCCTCCAGCGTCAGATTGATGTCGGTCAGCACCTGATTTCCGAAGAAATCCTTCTTGATATTCCGCATTTCCAGCAGCGGCGCGCCTGTTTGATTCGATGTCGTCATCCGTTTCACCACTTTACATGTTACATGTCGGATTGTTGGAAAGCCGCCCGTCCGCAGAGCAGCCAGGCGGGCGGCTTCTGCTTCCATAATTTCGAAAAAACAAAGGGGAGGGATGAACCTCCCCTTTGCGGGCCCTGTTCAGGATTACTTGACGGTGAAGTACTTCTCGGGAACCTCGATATCCGTGGCGCCCATGTACCGGCCGGGATCACCCATGATGTAGGTGTCCTGATAGACCAGGAAGATGTTGTCGCTCTTCACGCCGGTGGTGGCGTCGGTGTAGCTGGAGCCGTTCCAGTTCGCCTTCGGGGAAAACACTTCGTAGGCCTTGGCGATATCATCGATGTCATCCAGCTCGCTCTCGCCCTTCAGCACGTTGTAGGCATGCTGGGCCAGGCCGGCGGACACGGTGTAGCCGTAGGAATAGGCCCAGGTGCCGAAGCGGCCCGCGCCGCCCTTTTCCACGATCGCGGCTTCGACAGCCGCCAGGATCTTCTCAAAGTCGCCGCCCGCCTCGGTCAGGTCCAGGCCCAGCGCTCCGGGATAGCCCATCAGAGGAGAGGGCAGGTCAGCTTCGATGAAGTATCCGCCATAGG
>CAZRLU010000162.1:0-5284 GCA_964600995.1 uncultured Oscillospiraceae bacterium
AAAACATCGCCACAAACACGCCGGATATTTATGAAAACCATATGCCGGTGTTTGAAAAACTGCTGCACGATCCGGATAATAAGGTCAGGATGGAAGCGCCGGAAATCTTCCGTGTGTTCGGAAAGCGCAGGCCGGAGATCGTCAGGCCGTTCGTGGAAGAACTACGAAAGATATCAGAAACCGACAGTAACCGTGTTGTGAGGATCCACTGCTTGGGTGCGATTAAAGTAATGGGATTGAAATAGAACTAAAAAATTTGAATTTATTGTTCCATTAATGGATCTGTAATATTACCTGTAAGATTCCCTGCATATGAGGATGGAGACATCCCATATTGCTTACGGAATGTTTCTGAAAAATAACTGGTTCCCTGGAAACCGGTGGAAAAAGCGGATTCCGTGATACTGTGACCGTTCCGAATCAGATCACACGCTTTTTCCAGGCGATATCGGTTCACATAGTTCATAGGCGTTATATGGAGTTTTCTACTGAATAACTGGCAACACTTGCTCCGGCAGACTGCGCCGGCTGCCGCGATATCTTCCAGACGGATTTTTTCCTGATAATGATTCTGGATATAGCCGGTCATCTGACGGATCACAGCCCAGTCCGGATCCATAGTGGGGCCTTCTTTTTTTATGTTCATTTTTACAATCCTGTCCAGCAGGCCCGCACAGGTCGACAAAACCGTAAGTGCTTCCTCCGGAATGGCATGGTCACACAGAAAACGGATCAGGTCGATGATTTGTTTCTCATCCGCTTTTCCAGCAGACAAAAGCCAGTAATCCGGACTTGAGTCCCGCGATAGATGTTCCAGCGTAGAAGCGATTGCAGGAATCAGTCCCAGCAATTCTGGATGAAATACGGCAAAACAATAATGCCGCTCCTGATGCTCAGCCGAATAACCGTAATGAAGTCTTCGGCTATTCACAAAGATGGCGTCACCCTGTTCCAGATATACATGCTGCCCGTTCACGGAATAGTCCATCGGGCCGTCAAGGGCAATCAATGCCTCATAGTCCCTGTGCCAGTGACATCCTGCCGCGTATCCCGCGAAAATGGAAAGACAGGAATACTCCGTACTGATCGGAAAATCCGGCGCATTGTATGTCAGTACTTCGGATCCATCCTCCCGAATTTCCAGCTCTTCCATAAAATAAATTCCTCCATCACAAAATACGATTGTTATACTATTATAGTCTATTTTGGATGCACTAAGCAATATCACATACTATTCTATAACCGAAGGTTATCCAAAGCCTTCCATCAGATTATATGAGGAGGAGTCACCATGCTGGAAATGATCGAAACCAAAGCAGGAAAAGCGAATGAAGTGCAAAACTGGCTCAATTCTATGAAAGAAAACAGTATAGCCAAAGAAAAGAAAAAGGAGATCAAGGAAAAAAAGAAAAAAGCACTTGCGGAGGAAAATGAGCGTTTCAGATCGTTCATTAACCAGAATCGCTGAGGAGATCTGAAGCAATGAATGAAGATCGGCAGACATCTTTTTACAGGCGTCTGTTCTCTCTTGTGTTGCCCATGGCAGTGCAGAATCTGCTGAACGCGTTGGTCAGTGCTTCCGATGCGCTGATGCTTGGATTTCTGGATCAAAGCAGTCTCTCTGCTGTTTCCCTTGCAGGTCAGATTCAGTTTGTTTTTTCACTATTTATGGATGCAGCGATTATCGGAACAACGATCCTTGCGGCACAGTACTGGGGCAAAGGGGATGCCCGGGCAGTTGAAAAGATCCAGGCAAATACGCTTCGCCTTTCATGCCTGACAGGGGCATTCTTCTGTGTTGCAGCACTGACTGTTCCGGAATTCCTGATGCGCATGTTTACGCCGGATGAAACGTTGATCGGACTAGGCGCATCGTATCTGCGCATTGTCAGCTTTTCCTATCTTTGCAGCGGATTTTCCCAGATCATGCTGTGTGTGATGAAGAACACCGGCCGAACCCTGCGCAGTACCGTCTACGGATCTGTTCCGGTAGCGCTGAATGTAGGGCTGAACGCTGTCCTGATTTTCGGACTGCTGGGTTTTCCGGAAATGGGAATCAAAGGAGCCTCGGTCGCTACCGTAATCGCCCGTGTAACCGAGATGATACTCGTGCTTTGGGAGAATAAACGATTCAAAGAAGTCCGGCTGCACATTCAGGACTGGTTGCATGGAGACCGTGCGCTGTTTCGGCAATTCCGACGGCATACCATACCGGTACTGGCCAATGAACTGAGCTGGGGCGTGGGAATTACCATGTATTCTGTCATCCTGGGACATATGGGAAGCGATGCTGTTGCGGCGAATGCCATTGGGCAGATTGTCAAAAACATTGCAGCCTGCTTTTGCAATGGCTTAGGAGTAGGCGCAGGGATCATGATTGGCAATCTGCTCGGTGCCGGGAAACTGGAACAGGCAAAAGAAGAAGGCAGCCGTCTGGTGAAAGTATCAGCAGTATCCGGACTGATCTCGGGCTGTGTTCTGTTCCTCTTCAGCCCGCTGGTGATGGGGATCGCGGGGCATCTGACCAATACCGCACGGGAATATCTGAGGTTTATGCTGTATGTGTGCTGTTATTATCTGGTCGGGAAATCTGTCAATGGAACGGTGATCGCAGGAATTTTTACAGCCGGAGGGGATACACGCTTTGGTTTTCTGTGTGATACAATCAACTTGTGGTGTCTGATTATTCCCTTGGGCTTTCTGGCAGCATTCGTATTCAAATGGTCAGTACCAGTAGTTTACCTCCTTCTGAACCTGGATGAATTTACCAAGATGCCGGTCGAATGGCATCATTATCACAAATACAAATGGGTCAGAAACCTGACCCAAGAAAGCGGAGGACTGAAAAAATGAATATGCACGAAAGAATCATGGCAGGGAAATTATTTACGGACATGTGCGAAGGGCTGCCGGAAGAGCGGGATGAAGCAAAGAAAAGGATGATCGCTTTCAACCTGACGACCCCGGATACGCTGGATGAACGCCTGCGTATTCAGAAGGAAATGCTGCACGAAAAAAGCGGCGAAGCCTGGATTGAACCGCCGTTCTATTTCTGTTACGGACGGCATATCATTCTGGGCGAAGGAACCTATGTGAATTTCAACTGCAATTTTGTGGATGACGGGATGATTACCGTCGGAAAGAACGTCATGTTCGGACCCGCGGTCACCATCGCGACTGTCGGTCATCCCCTCCGTCCTGATATGCGGGAGTATATGTACACAGATCCGGTAACCATCTGCGATAATGTCTGGATCGGTGAAAACGTCACGATCTGCCCCGGCGTAACCATCGGAGAGAACAGCGTCATCGGCGCGGGCAGCGTCGTGGTGAAGAATATTCCGGCCAATGTGGTCGCGGTAGGCAACCCCTGTCGGGTACTTCGGGAAATCGGGGAAAAGGATATGGAGTACTATTACAGGGACCGGAAGATTGATCCGGAAGACCTGAAGGAAGAAGCGGAACTGCGTAAAGGCTGATGTGCTGTACCGGGAAAGGAAACATCGTAAATGGGATCTTTACTGTTGGCTGTGATTTATCTGATTTTTATCAGTCTGGGACTCCCTGATTCTCTGCTGGGTTCCGGCTGGCCGAAGATGCAGGTTGTTTTCGGTGTTCCGTCATCCTATGCTGGGTATGTGTCCATGACTATATCCTTCATGACGATCATTTCCGCGCTTCTGAGCCCCCGGATGATCCGGCGGTTCCATACGAAATGGATCGTGATCGTATCCATTGGCCTGACGGTGCTGGGGTTGCTGGGCTTCTCCATCTGCGGGCAGTACTGGATGCTGTTCCTGTTTGCGGTTCCGTATGGCCTTGGAGCCGGTTCCATTGACGCGGCGGTCAATCATTATGTGGCCAACCATTATAAATCTTCTGTGATGAATTTCCTGCACTGCTTCTACGGCGTCGGAGCGGTGATCAGTCCCTGGATCATGTCCCTGGCGCTGAAAGTGGCAAGGTGGAATGAAGGATACCGCTGGACAGCCTATATCCAGATGGGAATTCTGCTGGCTTGTATTCTGTCCCTGCCGCTGTGGAAAAAGAATGAAAGACAGGACGAAGAGGAAAACAGGAACAGCGCAGGCATCAAAGAAGCGCTGAAAGTTCCGGGGGTCATCCTGACGCTGATCGCTTTCTTTGCATATTGTTCCGGGGAGGCAACCTGCTTCCTGTGGGTTCCCAGCTATTTTGCGGGAACAAAAACCGGTCTGAGTGACGAGACGATCGCTTCCTTCGGCTCCCTGATCTTCGGTGGGCTGATGCTGGGCAGGCTGATCTCAGGCTTTATCTCCAACAAACTGGGAGACAGGCTGCTGATCCGGATCGGCATTGCTGTGGAACTGGTTGGCATCCTGCTGGTTTTTCTGCCCGTGGAGAACTATCTTGTTGCCGCGATCGGTTTCGTAGTGATCGGAACCGGCATGGGACCGGTCTATCCGGCAATCCAGCACATGGCTCCGGCAAACTTTGGCAAGAGGCATAGCGCTGCAGTGATCGGTCTGCAGATGGCTTCAGCTTATATCGGAAGCACTTTCATGCCGATGGTATTCGGTAACATCCAGCAGGCCGTCGGCATCGGGATCATGCCTGTATACCTGATCATCTTTGCAGTGCTGAACATCGGGATGCTGGAAATCGCGTACCGTAAAGTGGCAGCAGCGAATCGGGAGGATAAGTCATGAGAATCGAACACATCGCCATGTATGTCAGTGATCTGGAAAGCGCCAGGGATTTCTTCGTGAAATATCTTGGCGGTAAGTCCAATAACGGATATCACAATCAGAAAACAGGATTTCGCTCTTACTTTATCTCCTTTGATGATGGAGCCCGGCTGGAGATCATGACAAAACCGGAAATATCGGATTATAACAAGCCGCTGAACCGTACCGGATATGCTCATATTGCATTCTCGCTTGGCAGCAAAGGAAAGGTCGATCAGTTGACTGAGAAACTGAAAAATGACGGATTTGCAGTCTTGAGCGGCCCGCGCACAACCGGAGACGGTTACTATGAATCATGCATTATTGCTGTTGAAGAAAACCAAATAGAACTGACAGTATAGAAAGGAAAGCCGGAATTTAATGGTTATCCCTGGTGGCTTATATGACACGCTACCAGGGATTAATTCTGCTCTCCGCGCCTTTTTGAAACTGTGGAAAAACCGCCTCCGATATGGTAAACTTTCAAAGGCGGCTTCACTCCGCCGATGACCGCTGAATCTTGCACGGTAGTAGACCTCTCGATTTTCTACTACCATTTGACTACCATCCATTGCCGC
>CAZRLU010000163.1:0-5284 GCA_964600995.1 uncultured Oscillospiraceae bacterium
CCGCATAGACCAGGGCTTCCCGGCCGGTCAGCTGGTCTCCGCTCACGGTTCCCCGAGGCTTCGGGGGCGTCAGCTTCCGTCCCGTCATGACCTGGGTGATAAACCCAGCCGCGGCCTGGGCGTCGGTGACGGCTGGGGTGACGGTATCCGCCGTTACCACGGGGGCTTCTGTCACGGGCTCCGCCGGCTCGGCGACCGCGAAGGCGGCGCCCAGGACCAGGCAAAGGCACAGGGCCCAAAGGATCAGCTTATTCCGGATTCCTGCGTTCTGATTCATCTTTTTCTCTCCTTCCGAGACTAAATGCGACCTTCGCACTGGGAGTACCGATATTTTCCTTTCGGAGCAGATTTCTCCTTAATATTGTAATTTATCACAAGGTTTCGGATTTGAACAGCCTTTTTTGGGCGAAAAAGGCTGTTCAGGCTATATTTTTCATAGATTTCCGCCGAATAAACGGCAAGGAAAGACAGGAAGGGCGGGCGTGCTTCCATCTATTTCCGGGAGAAGGCTGAAAAGAAGGAAGCCGCGGCATTCGCCCCGGCTTCCGGTCTGCATGGATTTATCAGTTCAGGGGAAGGACCGTGACCATCGGGTTGTCCCGGAAGGCGACCGTCGAGGGGTTCCCGGCCGGGAGCCGCAGGGTGACGATCTGCCCGCAGCCGTCGAAGGCGTCCGCCGGGATGACCGTGTCGGCGCCGGGGACGATGACCTCCACCAGGGAATCGCTGTCCGCGAAGGCTCTGGAGCCCACCGCGGCGCAAGAGGCCGGGAGCACGATCCGCTGGGCGTCCGTGCCGGCGAAGGCTTCTGCCTCAATCTCCGTCAGGTCCGCGGGCAGGGTCAGAATCCGGGTGATTACCACTGGCGGATTGTCATCCGGCACCACCGTGAAGGGAACCTGAATTACGGTCGAATCACTTTCGGCGCCGCCTGCCATGCTGCGCACATAAACCCACCATTCTCCGGCGGGGCATGCGCTGGCGGGGATGGACGCGCTGGGACCGTCGGCTATCAGGGAACCGCTCTCCGCTGTCATGGAATACCAATGGACGGAATAGCTGTCCGCGCCGGGGACCGCGTCCCAGGAGATGGGGATGGGCTGGCCTTCCGTGATCTCAGCGGCAACCCGGGCGAGGGGCTGGGGCAGGTTTACGGTCGGGCGCTCCGCGTAATGAAGTATCAGGGGCTCGCTCCAGCCGGTCCACGCTCCGTTGATCAGGGCGCAGACCCGGATGGGAACTTCACCGGTCTGATAGTACGAAAACTCCACATCGGTCAGGGGAGAACCTTCGCCCCGTTCAAAGAGGATCGCGTCGGTCCAATTGCTATTTGCTGAACGCTGGACAATCACCTGGTCCGCCGCCCGACCGTTCAGGCTGACCGTCACCGATTCCTTGTAGGCCAGCTCCGTCTTTGAGGCGGAGATTACCAGCGGGGCGGCGGGAGACTCCCAGGGAGCGACCGTGTAGGTCCTGCCCCGCACGATCAGGTCCGGAGCCGACTCCACGCCGGCGCCGATATCGAAACCGAAGGTTCCGCCCTCAGCGAAGAGATTCGCGGGCAGTGTGACTTTTCCCGGCGCATAGTACTCAAATGTGCAGAGATAGTTGTGATCATGCTCCATATTGATGTAGTACTGGTCGGCGCCTTCCACCGGCAGGAAGGTGAACTCCACATCCTGCCCGGGGACGATGGCTTCCGGCAGGATGACGAAATCCTGATCCGGCAGGGTGGGACGCGGGGTGGTTGAGGTGACGCGTGTGTAATCGGTCCATGTGCTCCAGACGCCGTTTATACGGGCGCGGAACCGGTAGGACTGACTACGGGAGGAATAATACCAGATCTGCATCGGGATCCGGACCGTGCCGTTCCGCAGGCCGTAGAGACCGGATTCCATATTGCCATCCATCTCCACCACATCCGCGCCGGGGGCTGTCACCTGGATGAAATAGTCATCGTCCAGGGCGCCGGAGGTGGCGCTGAAGACCACGTCGGGCGCGGTGGGACGCTGTCCGGTGACCTGCACCGTCTTCTCCGTGATTCCGCCTTTGGCCCGGTCCGCGGCGGCGATGACCCGGAAGGTGTTTGCCCCGGCGGAGAAGTATGTTTCCGGAAGGGTGACCGTGACCGGCTCCGTCAGATCCCATACGGTCGTTTCAAAATAATCCCCGGTCACGTTCCGCACGACGATGTATTCCGCGTCCGGATCGATATCCGTGACGGTCAGGATCAGATCCTCCCCGATGGTCAGGGTTTCCTTGCTCAGGGACACCGTCGGGGCGGCCAGCTGCGGCATGGGAATGACCCGCAGCGGGATAAAATCACTCCAGAGGGAAAGCGTGTCATCAATCATGGCCTGGATCCGGATGCTCCAGTCTCCTTCTGAATTCAAGGAAAGCAGACTGTATGCATACCAGGACAACGAGCCTTCATCCTCATAGCGCCATTCATTCTGTCTGTAATCCTCGCCGTCCGCATGCCTCCAGAGCTCGAGACGGAGATTCCGGAAAGGCCGGGTGTGGTTGACGCGGAGGCCGTATCTGCCGGGGAGAAGGTTGGTCCACTCCTCTTCCGGCAGAGGGGAGCCGTCGTACGGGTCCAGAAGCTGAATCTCTGTCGGCGCGGCGGGGCGTTCCACTTGGTTCACCGTCAGGCCGTCGAACCTTCCGGTGCTGGTATTGTATCCATCTGCCCCTGCTTCGATCCACAGCCAGAAGTTGGTCGGCTGCGCGTCGTCGCTCCAGTCCTCCAGGGTCAGGGTCACGGGCCCGGTGGCCGGCGCGTCCAGATTCAGCCGGGCTTCAGCGGCGATCTCGCTGTAGAAGCCGTCTTCATCGCTGCCGACATCATACATCAGGGTGGCGAAATACCGGGTGGCATTGGCTGAGGGCTGCAGCGTGATGGAGAAGGAACGGAACAGATCAATTTCCGGAAGATCCCCGGCCAGCCTGATCTCTCCCACGGAAGGCGCTTCCGTGACGGTAAAGGTGGTGGTGAAGGGATGGGACCAAAGGCCGTTTTCCTTCACCCAGGCCTTTATGCGCCATTCGCCTGCGGGAAGGGGATTCCAGTACTCGTACCGGTCGCCGGATTCCCGGGATTCGAATACCACCCAGGGCTCGTCCGGATCGCTGCCGGAAAGCTCATACAGCTCGATCCGCATTTCCTCGAAGGAATTGCCGAAGACAAAAGTGATTTCATTTCCACTGGTGGGCGCCTCCGGTTCCGGGGTGACGACAGGAGCAGCCGGCTGAACGGGGTTCGCGCTGACCAGAATTTCAAAATCCTGCTCGCTGTTCTCATAGGTATCCGCCCGGGAAACAGCATGCAGCCTGTAATTTCCTTCCGCAAGAGCGGTTCCCGGGATGGTCAGGTCGGATTCGTTTTCGTCCGCGTAAAGGGATTTCAGATGATTTTCACCCGTTGCTTCAAGGCGATAGAAATCCAGCTCAAGGCTCTGCCCGTCTACCTCAGGCTCCCAGCTGAGGGTCAGATCCTGACCGGCCGGCAGGGCGTCCGGCACGTCCAGGTTCAGTGGGACAGGCCCGTTGACGGGCCAGGGCCGGCCGTCGGTATGTCCTTCCCAGGTCGCGGGGAAGGACCAGACTCCGCCGATCTGGTACGCGGCCTGGATCGTGTGATTCTCTTCGAATTCAGAATCCCCGATCCAGATTTGACAGGATCCATCCTCCTCTGCACCGTAACATGAATAATCGGACCGACCTGCGTATTCTTCCCTGTGGAAGACATACCAGGCGACTTCTTCCTGCCCGGCATCCGCACCGGGCCGGAAGGTAATGATCCAGGTATTGTTCTCGTTTTCGGATTCGAACAGCGGCGCGGGAAGGGAATCATCGTCAGACACGAATAAGCAGGCTTGTACAGAACCCGTGGACAGCGTACCTTTACTTCCGTAAATATCAAACGTATAACTGCCACCGACCGGAGCGCTGATGTCACAGCTCCAGCCGCCCTCTCCGTCCAGGACTGCGTCCTGATACAGCCAGCCGGACCAGCCATCGCCGTGCCCGTCATAGTTCCATTCGATTTGGATGGATTCCGCGCTGCCGGCCCGGCCTGAAAGATGGATGGTTTCGCCTGCTGTAAGATTGGACGGAAGGGCGTTCACCGTGGGCATTTCCGGAGCCGTGCCGGTTACCTCCAGGGGGAAGGAGGCTATGACCCAGCCTTCTTCCGTAGTCCAGTCCTCTTCGGGAGGAAGCCAGCGGATTTCAATCGTGTAGGCTCCGGGAACCATGCCGTATCGGATCAGCTTATCTGCCGGGAACTTATCTCTTAACGATGTGGAGCTCCAGAGGCTGGTGTTGATACCATAGATGCCGTCCCCCGTAAGGCGTTTCAGAATCTGAATCTCCACGGGACCGGAGTCTCCGGGAAAGACGGCCCCTACAGGCAGATCCTCTCCCAGCACGATGGAGGAAGGCGTATCCAGGAGGGTGATCTCCGTGACCACGGGGATATCCACATCCAGATCCGACGGAGCGTAATCTGTGGCTGCCATGGCCAGCATACCGGTTTCGCTCAGCAGCTGCAGCGTATTCGCGTCAAATACGTAGGCGATCGTCTTGCCGCCCGCTGTGTAGTTATATTGGTGGTTTTCCGGAAAGGGAGGAGGAGTATACCCGCTCAGGAACAGCCCGCCGTCAGCTCCGACGGTACCGGCATCGCTGTTGGTGATATCCGCCATGTAGTGGAGTCCATCGGGCATGGTGACAATGTTCCACATGTGTGCGCCTTGCCCGGTGCCGCCGGCCATGGTGCCGGTGACGGAGATGACGCTCGTCCCATTCCGGAACCGGCTTTCGTCGCACAGAAACTGGAAAGCCTTGGAGTAGCCCTCGCAGACCACGTTGGTCTCCGGGTCCCCGTCGAAGACATTGACCAGCTGCCAGGGATCCCCGTAGGGCGTATTGTTTTTGTCGTCTGCGGCGGCTGTGTTATAGGTTACTTCTCCGCAGATATATTCCTTGTAGGCCTGCAGCTTGTGCAGATCGGACTTTCCCTCGTTATCATTCACCACGCTGCGGGCGTTTTCCGCCGCGGTCACGGCCCGGGCGCCGTAGGAGGTGTCCAGGGCATATCCGCCGGAGGCGTGGTTGACGGCATAGTCGGAGGAAACCTTGTAGGAGAAGGTCAGCATCCCGTTCTCATAATCTGAGAAATAAACCGTGCTTCCGTCGGAGCTGGAGCCCCCGCCGGAATAGCTGCTTCCCGCTGTTTTGTCATACCAGTACAGATCATAGGGCAGATCGTACAGCAGGG
>CAZRLU010000164.1:0-2708 GCA_964600995.1 uncultured Oscillospiraceae bacterium
ACCTGGCCGAGGGCGAGGTGCTGCCCGTGGCCACCCGCTCCTTCGGCGGCATCGGCGTGTTCGCGATTCCGGAAATGGGAAGGTTCTACCGGCACGTGCTGGTGCAGAAGCGGTATCCGCACCACGGCGCCGTGGCCTTCGCCCACTGTGCGAAGCAGCTGTTTGAGGTGTTCAAGTATCTGGGCGTGCAGGACATCGGCTGGAACCAGCCCAAATCCCTGCCCTATCCCACGGAGAATCCCTGGGCCTGAGGACAAGCATGAACCGGGGGAACGGTGAAGGCCGTTCCCCCTTGTTTTTTCCCCGGGAACAGGGTATGATGACCGGGACAGATTTCAAGAGAGCCGGGAGGAGAACATGATCGAAGCAGGGATCCGGGGCGTCCTGGAAAGAACCGTGGAGGAGAAGCATACCGCGAAGACGGTGGGAAGCGGCGAGCTGGAGGTGCTGGCCACGCCGGTGATGATTGCCTGGATGGAGGAGACTGCGTGGAAGAGCCTGCGGGATTATCTGGATCCGGGATGGAGCACGGTGGGATCCAGGATCGAAATCAGCCATCTTTCGCCCACTCCGGTGGGAATGAAGGTGCGCTGCGAGACGGAGGTCACCCTGGTGGACCGGCGGCGGGTGGTATTCCGGGTGGAGGTGTTCGACGCAGCGGGGAAGATCGGGGAAGGCATCCACGAGCGCTTTGCCGTGCAGGCGGACCGTTTCCTGCAGAAGGCGGGAGAGAAGGCCGCGGCGCCGGTGGGAAAGGACGCCGCCGGCCCCGGAGAAAAACGCTGAGCCGGGGGAAAAACCGGCGGATGGGTGGGGCTCCCGGGGCCGCGGAAGGGCAGAAAAAAGCCTGAAGTGGGAGCGGAAGACCTGAAATTTTGCCAATCCGGAGAAAGTGTGATAGAATGGCCTTCGAAGGGAGGCAGCAATTATGTATCGCAGATATTCCCAGGTGAATGAAACCGGGATGCCGGTTTCCCAGATGAGAAGAAACCGGATTAAGAATATAGTGATCCTGATCCTGCTGGCTGCGGTGGTGACGATGACCGTGATCGCCCTGCCGGCGCTGCAGAGCAGGCAGAGCGCCCGGGGGCTGATCATTCAGCGGATGCAGAATGAGATCGCCACCGCCGTGCGCCTGACCACATCCCTGAGCCGGAACGCGGGGGCCAGCTCCGCGGCCACCCTGGCCCAGATCCGCAGCAACATCTATGCCATCATCACCGCGAACGATCTGAGCGTCGGCATGGAGGGCGCGACGGGCCGGCTGATTCCGGAGGAGGATCTTTCCACCATGCAGGCGTCCATCGACAACTACCTTCAGTTCCTGACCACGGGGATGGATACGGGGGAGTATCAGACGAACCTGCAGAATTCCCTGGCCGCGCTGCAGGTGCAGATCAATCTGCTGAACTGACCGCCGCAGCCCGGAGGCGGGAGCAGGAGCCCTGAGGGGCAGAGGAGAAAAACTTGATTAACTGGGGAGAAAAGCTGGAGGAAAAGATCCGGATGCTTCCGGATTCGCCCGGCTGCTATCTGATGAAGGACCGGGAGGGTACCATCATCTATGTGGGAAAGGCTGTGAACCTGAAGAACCGGGTTCGCAGCTATTTTCGCGATACGGCCCATACGCCGAAGGTCGCGGCCATGATCAGCCACATCGACGACTTTGAGATCCTCCTGTGCGAAACAAACCTGGAGGCGCTGATCCTGGAGTGCAACCTGATCAAGCGTCATAAGCCCTATTACAACATTCTGCTGAAGGATGACAAGCACTATCCCTATCTGAAGGTGAACCTGCGGGAGCCTTTTCCGAGGCTGGAGATCACCCGGCGGATGGAGAAGGACGGAGCCCGGTATTTCGGCCCCTATATCGGCGCCAGCGCCGTGAAGCAGGTGATCGAGACGGTGCGCAACATCTTTCCCCTGCGGACCTGCCGGCAGAGCCTTCCGCCCAAAGCTCCGAAACGCCCCTGCGTGAACTATGACATCCACCGGTGCATGGCTCCCTGTGCGGGAAAATGCGACCCGGAAACCTACGGCCGGATGATGGAGGGCGTGATTCATTTTCTCGAGGGAGACTACAAGCCGGTGGTGGCGCAGCTGCGGGAGGAGATGAACGCGGCGGCCGCGGCGATGCGCTTCGAGCGGGCCGCCCAGATCCGGGACCGGATCCGGGACGTGGAGGGGCTGATGGAACGTCAGATCGCCCTGCGGACCGACGGCAGCGAGCAGGATCTGATTGCTTTGGCCCAGGACGGGCTGGACGCCATGATCCAGATTCTTTACGTCCGGTCCGGGCGCATGATCGGCGGGGATCACTTCCTGCTGCCCCGGGAGGGCGGCGAGGATCCGGGAGAGGTCATCGCGGAGTTCATGACCCAGTATTATGAAGAGGCGACGATGATCCCCCGGAACATCCTGTGCCAGCAGCTTCCGGAGGGCATGCCGGAGCAGCTGGAAAGCTGGCTGCGGGAGAAGAAGGGGGGCGCGGTGACCCTCCGGGTTCCCCAGCGGGGAGAGAAGCATGAGCTGGTGCTGCTGGCGGTGAAGAATGCGGAGGACGCCCTGAAGAAGCGGAACGCCCGCCGGTCCATCCAGGAGGAGCGGACGGTGGGGGCCGCGAAAAACCTGGCCGGGATCCTGGGGATGGAGACCTACCCCCGGCGCATCGAAGGCTATGATATCTCCACCACCCAAGGGCAGCAGAG
>CAZRLU010000164.1:2718-5238 GCA_964600995.1 uncultured Oscillospiraceae bacterium
GAAGCCTGCGAACAAGGAATACCGGCGCTTCCGGATCAAATCCGTGGAGGGAGCCAACGACTTCGCTTCCATCAAGGAGGTGCTGGGCCGGAGATATGCCCACGCCCTGCGGGAGGCGGAGGAAGGGATCGAAAACGGAAAATTCACGGATCTGCCGGATCTGATCCTCATCGACGGAGGCCCCCAGCAGCTTCGCTTCGCCCTGGAAGCGCTGCGGGAGCTGGGCGTGACGCCGCCTCCCATGTTCGGCCTGGCGGAGAAGGAGGAGGAGATCTGGCTGCCCGGGGCGGAGGAGCCCATCCGGCTGGATCATCATACGCCGGAGCTGCAGCTGGTGCAGCGGATCCGGAACGAAGCCCATCGGTTCGGCATCATTCATCACCGGGTGCTGCGGGCCAAGGCCTTCCTGCACAGCCGGCTGGAGGAGATCCCCGGCATCGGCCCGGAGCGTCGGAAGGCGCTGCTGAAGGCCTTCGGAAGCCTGAAAAACCTGAAGGAAGCCAGCGTGGAGGAGATCGCCGCCGTGAAGGGCATGAGCCGGAAAACGGCGGAGGCGGTCCGCTCGGCGCTGAACCCGCCCCCGGCAGAAGGGGAAAAGTCCGGTCCGGAAAGCCCGGAAGGGCTTGCGCAGGAACCCCTTTCATGAGATAATAAAAAACAGTTCTTCAAGCGGAGCAGAAGGGAGGAAGAAGCGCCATGGCGACATCCTTATGGGTCAAGACGATCCGGAACCACCGGATCGCGGCGCAGGCCACGGTTCCCTGCAGGCGGGAGGATCCCCGGGAAGCCCTGCTGACAGCATGCCATGATCTGGATCTTCCGGAGCCGGTATGGCTGGAGAAGAACGAGCGGGAGTGGGAGGAATTCGGCATGACCCGCTTCCTTCCCGACGCCTTTTTTGAGGAGGTTCCCTTCCAGCGCCTGGAAATTGAATATATCGATCCGGAGGCGCCGAAGAAGAAGAGCCGGGACTATCGGAATGAATTCTGAAGCATGCGGGCGGGACCGGGATCCCGAAACGCAGAAGGAGAGCAGGATATGAAAGAGCAACTGAACGCACTGCTGGACAGCTACCGGGAGGAATATATCCGGACGCTGCAGGAGTGGATCCGGGTTCCCTCAGTGCGGAGCGAGGCGGAGACGGGCGCGCCCTTCGGAAAGGACGTGGCCCGGATGATGGATCTGGCGGTCCGGACCGCCCGGGAGATGGGCTTCACCGTCCGGGAATTTGACGGATACGCCTGCGACGTGACCCTGGGGGATCAGCCGGAGGTGCTGGGTGTGCTGGGCCACCTGGATGTGGTTCCCGTGGGGGACGGATGGAAGCGTCCGCCCTTCGGCGCCGAGATGGAGGACGGAAGGATCTACGGCCGCGGCAGCAGCGACGACAAGGGCCCGACCCTGGCGGCCCTGTTTGCCATGAAGGCGCTGAAGGAGGCGGGAATTCCACTGAAGCGGAGCATCCGGCTCATCATGGGCGGGGACGAGGAATGCGACTGGCAGTGCATGGAGTATTACGGCAGGCACGCGGAAATGCCCCGGATCGGCTTCAGCCCGGACGCTTCCTTCCCGCTGATCAACACGGAAAAGGGCATGCTGCACTTTGAACTGCGGTTCCCCCGGGCGGAGCGGGGGCTGCGCATCCTGGAGATGAGCGTGGGGGAGCGCCCCAACGTGATTGCCGGGGAAAGCAGCGCCCTGGTGGAAGGCGGGGAGGAGCTGGCGGAGAAGGTGCGGGCCTTCGCGAAGAAGACAGGCCTGGACTACCAGGCGAAGGTGACGGACCGGGGCCTTCGGCTGACGGCCACCGGCATTTCCGGCCACAGCGCCTACCCGGAGGGCAAGCGCAGCGCCATCGGGATGATGCTGCTTCTGCTGAAGGAGCTGGGCGCCGAGGGCGGCATCGCCACCCTGGCGGAGGCGGTGGGCCTGGAGAGCGACGGCAGAGGCCTGGGCTGCGCCTGCCGGGACGAGGTGTCCGGCCCGCTGACCAACAACATGGGCATCCTGCGGCTGAAGGAGGGCGCCTGGTATGCCACGCTGGACTTCCGCTGCCCTGTGACGGCGGATCAGGACGGGCTGATCCGGGCTTGCAGGGAGCACCTGCCGGGGATCGACGTGCAGGTCATCACCCGCAAGGCGCCGCACCACGTGCCTGCGGACAGCGAGCTGGTGAAGGGGCTGCTGGCCGCCTATGAGGAGGAAAGCGGCCTGCAGGGAGAATGCATTGCCACCGGCGGCGGAACCTACGCAAAGGTGCTGGAGCAGGGCGTGGCCTTCGGCGCGATCTTCCCCCATGAGGAGGAGCTGGCCCACCTGGCCAACGAATATGTGAACGCGGACAGCATGATGCTGGCCATGAAGATTTACGCCAACGCGCTGGTCCGGCTGTGCGCGGAATAAATATCGAAAAAGTGACTATTCAGTCGTGAACGCGCGGGAGTTCCCCTTGGGGTGACGGCTCGCGCCTCCGTTCCGAACGCAGCGGTACAAAGGCTCTGTCTGCGCGCGTTCGCGCTT
>CAZRLU010000165.1:0-5232 GCA_964600995.1 uncultured Oscillospiraceae bacterium
AGAACCTGGATAAACACGTTGAAGGATCCGATGACCATGTTGACCAGCACATAGAAGGTGGTGCCCTTCAGCAGCGGAAAGGTGATGCGCCAGAACTGCTGAAACTTATTGGCGCCTTCCATGCTGCTGGCTTCATACAGATCGCCGGGAATTCCCTGCAGGCCGGCCAGATAGATGATCATCGCCCAGCCGATGTTTTTCCAGATGCCCAGCAGCCAGATGACCAGATTGGCGGTCCAGGTGCGCTGGAGCCAGGGAATGTAGGCGGGCATCAGCCTGAAAACATCCTTCAGCAGGTAATTCATCAGCCCGGCCTGCCCGGCGTTGAACATATAGGCAAATACGTTGCCGACAATGACCCAGCTGGTGATGACCGGCAGATAGAAGCAGGTCCGGAAGAATACGCCGCCCCGCCGGAGGGAATTGACCATCACGGCAAAGATCAGACCGAAAAGAATGATGAAGGGCGTGGTGACGAAAGCGTACAGGAAGTTGTTCCGGATGGCCAGAAGGAGCCGGTCCCCCCGCTCCGTGAACAGGGCGATGAAATTTTCCAGGCCGGTGAAGGTGATCTGCCGCTGCACAATCTGATAATTGGAAAAGCTGATGCGGAGGTTGAAGAACATGGGATAAAGGACAAAAACACAGGCCAGGACAAGCCCCGGAAGCACAAAAAAGGAAGCGGGGCGCAGATTCCGGATTCGTTTTTTCAGCAGGGCTTTTCTTTCACGCCGCGCGATGGCTTCGGTTCCGGCAGTCATCGGACAGGACCTCCTGATCAGGGCATGCGGCCGGGGATGAAGGCTCATCCCCGGCGAATGCAGGATAGGTTTACTTTGCCAGTTCGAGATCGATCTCCGCGGCGGTGCTGGTCAGGGTCTCCTGAACGTCCGCGCCTTCCAGGAAGATCATGTTCATGGCGTCGCTCCAGAGCTGCTCCACGGTGGAGGCCTGCGGGGTGGGGATCCGGCTCCGGGCGGATTCAAGTTGCTTCATATAGACGCTCCACTTGGGATCCGCGGTGACGGCTTCGTTTTCAACGAGGCTCTTCAGCGTCGGAATGACGCCCACCTTCAGAAGCTCCAGCTGCGTCTCCTCGCTGAGCATGAACTGCAGGAAGCGGAAGGCGGCTTCCTTGTTTTTGCTTCCTTCAAAGATCACGATGTTCTCCCCGCCGACGACGGAGGCGGAGGCTCCCTGCCAGGTGGGAATCGGAGCGGGCACGATGGCGTCGGAGAAGGGATACCAGGGGCCCTCAAAGAACATGGCGTACTGGGAGTTGATGCCGTCCCAGGCGTCGGGGGTGCCGTCCACGTCCCGGATGGTGAAGACGCCGTCCGCATGCAGCTGCAGGAGGGTCTTGATTGCGCCCACGCTGGCTTCGCTGTCCAGATAGCCGCTGGCCCGGGTGAAGCCCTCATCGGTCAGCACGCCGCCGAAGAGCCAGAAGTAAGGATACAGATCCCAGTCGCCGACGCCGGACACATTGAGCTTGAACTCGCCGGGGGCTTTCTCCTTGCAGGCCGCAATAAACTCCTCCATCGTGGCCGGAGCGCCGTCGAAGCCCAGCGCCTTCATCTGCTCCAGGTTGATGACGGCGGCCTTGCAGTTGGTGTTGAGGGGAAGCCCGTAGTAATGGCCGTTCCAGATGTTTGTGGAGAGCGGCCCTTCCAGCACGGCGTCCTTCAGGGCGGCGAAGCCTTCCAGCTCATCCATGGGGATAATTCCGCCCAGCTTGGCATAGGCGCTGGTTTTCGTGATATCCACCCGGGCGATATCCGGCACGACGCCGGTTCCCAGGGCGGTGACCACCATCTGGTTGAAATCGCCGCTTTGCCGGATGGCTTCCACCTTGATATCCGGATTGGCTGCTTCAAACCGGGGAATCAGGATCTCATCCAGGATCGGCGTTTCCTGATCGCCGTAGGTGTGCCAGAAGGTAACGGTGGCTGCTTCCTCTGCGCCGGCTGCGGCACAGAGGCTGAGCAGCATCGACAGGGCAAGCAGCATGGAAAACAGTTTCTTCATGGTTTTGTCCTCCCTTTCTTTTTTATTTTTCACGCGCCTCAGCGCAGAAAAACCATATTCCAGTAAGCCAGATCGGGCTGGGTGAAAAGGATATACGCGCCTTCGGCGTCCTCTCCGCGTTCAAAGGGAAGCGCATGCACGGTCAGATTCTCCGTGTCCGGGGAGGCGATACAGACCTCCTTCACAGGGAAATCCGTATGGATCCGGGTCGTCAGACCGCGCCTGGGTTCCGGGGCCTTTTTGCTTTGGGCGGTATCCCGCCAGTCGCAGTCCGTTCCGGTCAGGTTGATGAAATGATAAATTTCATGCCGGGCGTCCGCCCGGGCAAAGCACCAGACGGTATCGGGCCGGCCGTTGTCACTGACGGCCGTATCTTCGATGGAAACCCTTCCTTCCACCGGCTTCTGCCCGTCCCGCAGCAGGTTTTCATAGGCCACGATGAAGTCGTACATCCGCTGCACGGCCTTTCGCAGCCCGTCGTTCATTCTTTTGCGGCCGTCGCCGGGGAAGTATTCATCGCTGAGCATGCAGTCCCCGTTGCCCAGCTCAATCCGGGCGCCGCCGGAGGCAAAAACCACGCTGTCCATCAGCCGGACTGCGGGGGCATTGAAGGTGGATGCGGGATTTCTGTAATTGATGTACCCCGCAACCACCAGGCTTTTTCCTCCGCTTTGCTCGTTCGCCCGCTGGATGGCCCGGTGAATGCTGTAATAATCCGCGTAGGGCAGCCCCCGGTCATCCTTGTCCCAGGGCCAGAATTCCGTATACAGCACATCGACGCGGCTGATGTTTACGTTTTCGAATCCCTGGGCGCCGACCGGATTGAACACGAGGTACCTGTCTCCCAGCGCTTCCTTCGCGGCGTTCAGAAACTGCGTATACGTATCCTTCACATACTGGACGGGCTTCCCCTTTTCATCGGTTCCCAGGGGCCCTCCGTCCGCGGCCTTCATGAGGCCCATCTCTCCGATGGTATCCCCGTGCCATCCATCGAAATCAAAGTCGGAGAAGACTTCCGCCTCCTGGCTGAAAATGTATTGCTGCCAGCCCGGATTCAGGGGGTTGAAGTACTGCAGGATGCCCACGGGCCCGAGGCCCGCATCCATGTCGACCGTAAAGTCCGAGCCGTTCCCCTTCAGCAGCCGCCAGGCAGGATCCACCCCGCTTCCGTCGGTCAGATAACTGCCGTTGGCGGCATAGATCATATTGTAGGCCAGACAGACTATGCCCCTGCTGTGGGCGGCATCCAGGTATTCCCGGAGGACATCCCCCCGGACCGTTCTGCCGGACCAGTCCTGCCATTGCTCCGGATCGGGGGAAACCGGGATATGATGGCGGTACTGCCAGTCGTAGAACTGCAGGCCGTTGAGATGGTACCGGCTGAGCTCCCGGATCTTTTTCCGGGCATCCGTGTTTTCCCGGTAATCCCACAGGTATCCGTACCGGGGGAACCGGGTCCAGGAGCTGGAGCAGTCGATTCCGGTCATGGCGGTTTCCAGGATCAGGCCCCGGGCGTCGAGACCTTCCGCAACCAGCAGATAGCCCGTAAAATCCCGGTCCGGCAGGACAAAGGAAAGATCCTCTGCTTCGGGAGACAAGGTCACTTCCAGCACCGTTGCATCCGGATGCATCAGCCGGAGCCTGATTTCAGCCGTGCCGGAGGAGAGATCGTCCACAGCGCAGAGGACCCGGCTGCCGGGCCGGTAAACCGCGCGATCCGTTGTGATTCTCATGGCTGCTTCCTCCTCGGCGCAACAGGCTGATAGGGCGATGGCAAAAAACAACGAGAAAAAGGCTATTCTTTTCTGTTTCATCATGTTCTCTCCCGACTCACAGAAAGAATAGCATCAAAACTGAGCAATATCAATATGTTATGCGCATAACAAAAACATTTTCCGGATTATTTTTCCCGCAGGTTCTTCACGCTTTGGCCGCGGATGATGCGGGTGTTCAGCCGGACATCCACCGGCTCCCGGAGGACCCCCGTCAGCAGCTCATCCATGCTTCTGATCGCCGTTTCAGCCTTCAGCGCCACATCCTGATGGACGGTGGCGAGCCTGGGCCGGACCACGTGGGACAGGATATTGTCGTCAAAGCCGGTGACCGAGATATCGTAGGGAATGCGGAACCCCTGGTCAGTCAGGTGGTTGATGGCCTCCACCGCATAATAATCCGAGATGAACATGAAGGCCGTATCCCGGCCGATCCGCTCCGCCAGCCGGTCCAGATCGGCGAGGCGCTGCTTCTGATCCTTGGAAATAAAGAAGTAGCGGCTGCTGTCCCAGGGGATGCCCGCTTCCCGCAGGGCGGCCTGATGCCCTTTCAGCCGCTGGGCGTCCACGCCCCACAGCTCCGGCTGATCTCCCACAAAGGTGATCCTCCGGTGGCCGCACCGGAGCAGATATCTTGTCATTTTATACATGCCGCCCCGGTCGTCGAGGCCGATGTTGTTGAACTGATCGCCGGGGTCGAAATAGCAGTCAATGAAAACGAGGCGTTTGTCGGTGGATGCATGCAGTTCGCGGCATTGATTTGCCTGAAGACCCATGACAATCAGCCCGTCCGCGTTCCATGTCTGCGCGATCCGATGGATCTCATGGGCGCTTTGGGCGGCCCGGAGCATCATATAGTATCCCCTGGACTGGATGGCGTTCTCAAGCCCTCCGATCATCTCGCTGACAAAGGGATCCTGCAGGGCATATTTTTCGGCCCGGTTCGGGTAGTTGGTAATGACCCCGATGATCCGGCTGGCCCCTTTCGCCAGCATTCTCGCCCCCATGTTCGGGATATACTGGTACTGCTCCAGCTTTTCCCGCACGGTCCGGGCCGTTTCCGGGGACATCTTTTCCAGGTGGCCGTGAATCACATTGGAGACCGTTGCGGTGGATACGTTCAGCGCCTGGGCAATTTCCTTGATGGTCATGATCCTGCTCCGTCTGTTATGCGTTTAACCTGTTGCTGAACCCATTATAGGCGAATTTGCCGTCGCTGGCAATGGGCCGGCATGAAAAGGGCCCGGCCGCGCAAACGCGCAGCCGGGTTTTGGTCCATCAGGGGCTGTCCCGGATGGCGAATCCGGTCATTTTGGTACTTTAGGGACTGTCCCTAATGTACCATTTCAGCCGACGGAGTCGGGGTCGGGGAGGGTGAGGGCCTCCAGGCCTGCGGAGGGGAGCTCCAGGCTGGGGCCGCCGTCCTCCGGGA
>CAZRLU010000166.1:0-5198 GCA_964600995.1 uncultured Oscillospiraceae bacterium
TCATGTACAGGAAGTTCTTGCCCACCAGCTCGGAGTTGACGCCCATGAACAGGGGGGCTTCGCCTTCACGGACGAAATCCCACATGTTCTTGTAGGTCTTCTCGCCCAGGTTGTTGAACATGAACACCTTGTTCAGGGTCTGCAGGGCCAGAGGATTCTCGTTGCCTTCCTTGGCCACGCCCTCGGCCTCGGTCCAGTCCTTGGGCACGAAGTTCAGCAGCAGGCCGGTGTCCAGCATCTTGCTCTGGATCTGGTTGCCGTCCTGGATCAGGGTCATGCTCATGACGTGGTTCGCGCCGTTCACATCCTCGGTCAGCTGATCGAAGATCTTGTTCTCCTTGGGCTGCTGCCAGCCGCCCTCATAGTCCAGGGTATAGGAGGGATCGATCTTCTGCAGCTCTTCCACGAACAGGGGCAGCACGCTCTTGCCGCGGCTGGAGTTGCCCACCGCGTCAAAGCGCTTTCCGTTGGACTCCTCAATCGCCTTCTTGAACAGCTCCTCCAGGGTCATACCCTGGGCCTGAGCGATGACATCCTCCACCGACTCGGCGGCGGCGAAGGAGCAAATGCTCATCATCATGGCAAGTGCCAAAATAAGAGATACAATTTTCTTCATGGCTGTTTCTCCTTTATTGTTTTTTGGCGGCTTTCGCCGTTGCTGACGGTATTATACTTCAAGCTCCCCTAAAAATCAACCGGAAATCACATTTTTATCTTTTTCTCCCCCCACGCCCGGCCGGCAGAGCCCGCTTTTCCCGCGCCCCGGGGCTTGGGCATATTCTCCGCCGCGCCGGTCTCCGCACCTGCTCCGGCGTCTCCGCTTGCCCCTCCGGCGGAAAGTTGGTATACTGAGCCGTGCCCCGCGGAAAGCGGGGCGGAATCGGAGGAAGGACATGAAAAAAAGAACCCTTCATCCCGGAGCGGCAGGTATTCTCCCGCTGCTCCTTCTGCTGCTGATCTGCGCCTCCGCCCGGGGGGAAAGCCTCTCCCCCCTGCACAAGGTGGCCAGCAGCTATACGGAAACAAAAAACCCCAACAAGTCCGTCGTGCGCCTGTGGCAGGTGGAAACCGCCCTGGACAGCGTCTCGGAGGAAATCAACGGCATCGCCCGGGCCTGGGCCGAGGAAAAGGGGCCCAGCCTTTCCTCCCAGGGGAACGCGGGCAAGCGCAACAGCCGCCTGGATTCGGAAATCCGCTACAGCCGGACCGGCCGCTCCTGGCTCAGCTTTATGGTCCAGTGCCGCACCGAGTATCATCAGAAGCTGACGGATCAGGTTTTCACCACCCGCACCTATAACATGTCCACCGGGGAAAGGATCCGCCTGTCGGATATCTTCGACGCGGATCCCGCCACCTGGGAATACCTCTCCGGCGCGGTCCGGGAGGGGCTGACCGCCTACTGGCCGGAGGTGGAGCCGGATCCGGAGAAGCTGGAAGCTCTCTGCTCCCGGGAAGCCCTGGAGCAGGCGGATTTCACCCTGCACGGCATGAGCCTGGTGCTGCATTATCCCGCCTCCGCCCTGTATGAGGACAAGCTGACCCTGATGTCCGTCACCCTCTTCTATCCGCAGATCCGGTCCATGATGGCGGAGGCGGCCCTGCTGGAAACCGACAACGCCAGCTATTACCATTTCTGCGCCCTGACCTTTGACGACGGCCCCAGCGGCACCAACACCCCCAAGGTCCTCACCAGCCTCATGGAGACCGGCGCCACCGCCACCTTCTTCGTCATCGGAAACCGGATCGCGGACTATGCCTGGCTGGTCCAGCGGGAGCATGACGAGGGCCACGCCGTGGCCTCCCACAACTGGCACCACGGCAACGCCACCAAGTCCTCCGGCTCCGCCCTGCGGGCCATGCCAGCCAAGGTGAACAAGGCCATGATCAAGGCCATCGGAATCCCCGTCCGCTACGACCGGGTGCCCGGAGGCCGCTATCCCGCCATGATCAAGGCCGGGGTGGGCTGGGCCTACATCCAGTGGAGCCTGGACACCTATGACTGGCGGGGCCGCTCCACCTCCGCGGTGATGAGCAAGGTCCGCTCCGCCATCCAGGACGGGGACATCATCCTCTGCCACGATATCAAGAAGAACGCCCCGGAGACCACCCGCCAGATGGTCCGTTATCTGGAGGAGGAGGGCTACATGCTCCTGACGGTGGACGAGCTTTTCGCCAAGGACGGGGTGGAGCTGCAGCCCAAAAAGGTCTATTACCGCTGCCAGGACGGGGAGACAGGAAAGCGGGAGGATACCTGACCGGTCCCCTCCCGCCGCAGAATCATTCGATTCGGGTCGCCGTGACGGCGCCCGTTTTTTATTGCCTCCAGAACCCTCTGACCCGATCGTTGATCTGCCTGATCTTTTCCGGATCCGCCTTGAATTCCCGCTCCGCCGTCAGCAGCCCGTTGGTCTCCTGCTCCACGTCGCACAGCTGGGTGTAGCAGAATCCGCACAGCGCCCGGGAGGCCCCGATGGCCTCCAGCAGGCTCCGGTATTCCTCCTCCAGGCCCTCCGCGTCCCGGACCCGGGTATAGCCCCAGTCCTGGTCCCTGCGGGTTTCCAGGGTAATGCCCCCGAACTCCGTCAGCAGGATGGGCATTCCCTCCCGGTCCCCCTCCCCGATGAGAATCGGCCGGTCCGAGGGCATGCCCTCCAGCAGCGCCTCCCGGGTGCTCAGGCTCCGGCGGAAGGCCTCCCGGGTTTCCCGGTCTCCCGGAGCCCCGTGCCGGTAGTTGTGGATCGCACAGAGGTCGCTGATCGCGATTTCCCATCCGTCGTTTCCGATCACAAGCCTCGTCGGGTCCAGGGCCTTGCACTGATAGTACAGCGCCCGGGTCAGATCCTGCTGCTGCCGGTCCCGGGCCACCCCGGGAACGCCCCAGCTTTCATTGACGGTCACCCAGGCCACGATGCTGGGATGGCCCATGTCCCGGGTCACCGCCTCCCGCCATTCCGTCAGCAGCCTTCCAGCGCTTTCCTCCGAGAAGGTGATGCAGGAGCCGATCTCGCTCCAGACCAGATATCCCAGTCGGTCCGCCCAGTACAGGAACCGGGGATCCTCCGCCTTCTGGTGCTTGCGGCAGCCGTTGAAGCCCATGGCCTTGGCCTTTTCGATGTCCTCCCGGAGGCTTTCGTCGGAGGGGGCGGTCATGATTCCCTCAGGCCAGTAGCCCTGATCCAGCACCAGCTTCTGATAATAGGGCCGGTGGTTCAGATACACGATTCCATCCTTCGCCTCGATCTCCCGGATGCCGAAATAGCTGCGCACCTCATCCCGGATCTCCTGTCCCTCCTCCACCCGGACCTCCAGGTCGAAAAGGGTCGGATGCTCCGGCGTCCAGCACCAGCCGTCCCCGTGGAAGTTCATCCGGAAGATGTGGGCATTGAACAGGTCGGTTCCCAGGGAACCTATTTTCTCCGTGATCTCCTGGCTCAGGGAAGCGATTTTCTCCCCCCGCAGGGAAATATCAAAGGAGATGCGGCTCCCGGCGGGAGCTCCGCTCACCCGCCAGGCAATCTCCACCCGGCCGCTGTCCACCTGCCCCCGGACCCGCAGGCTCTCCAGATGCAGCCGGGAAACCGGCTCCAGCCATACCGTCTGCCAGATGCCCGTGGTGCGGGTATACCAGATGGATTCCGGTTCCTTTTTCCAATACTGCTTGCCCCGGGGGATTCCCTCGTCGTCCCAGGGATCCCATACCAGGACGGTGATCTTCTCCTCCTCCCAGGTAAGGGCTTCGGTGATGTCGAAGGAGAAACCGATGTTTCCGCCCGTATGCTCCCCCACCTGTCGGCCGCTGACCAGCACCCGGCACTGATAGTCCACCGCGCCGAAATGCAGCCGGATGTCCCGGCCCCGCCATCGCTCCGGAACCCGGAACCGCCTGCGGTAGCAGACCCGGTCGCAGATCCGGTTGCTGCCGATGCCGCTCAGGGGCGCCTGATAGGCAAAGGGCACCCGGATTTCCCGCCATTCCTCCTCATCAAACCGGAAATCCCAGGCCCCGTTCAGGCTCATCCAGTCCTTTCTCTCAAACTGGGGCCGCGGATAGGCTTCCCTGATTTCCTCCATGCTTTTCCCACTCCTTTGCAGTCTGCGTATTCCTTCCGGCGGAACGCCGGTTCTTTTTTGTTTTGCTTCATTTTATCAACGGGTCCTCTCCCCGTCAAGCAGCCCGGTTTCCCTCTCTTTCCGGGTCCCCGCTTGCGGACCGCCGGAGAATGGATATAATGCAGAGGGTGCCCTTCGGGCGGCGGCAGCCGCTCCCGGAGGCCCGATTTTCCGGAAGGAGACCGGCAGTCCCGGAGCAGGTATTGAACGGAATGAAGATCTATTTTGCCCCCATGGAGGGAATCACGGACGGAATTCTGCGGCGGGCTCATCAGGAAATCTTCGGCGGCGTGGATGTCTACGGCCTGCCCTTTCATAAGCTGACCCAGTCGGTAACCCTGACCACCCGGGAGAAGCGGGACATCGATCCCGCGGAGAACCGGGGCCTCCGGGTGCTGCCCCAGGCCTTGACCAGGGATCCGGACCAGCTGCTGCGCTGGCTGGAGCTGGTGGCCGCCCTCGGCTACGGCTGCGCCGATCTGAACATCGGCTGCCCCTCCCCCACGGTGACCAAAAGAGGCCGCGGCAGCGGCATGCTCCGGGATTCGGAGGCGCTGCAGGCCTTCCTGGATCAGGTGTTCGCCCGCCCGCTGCCCTGCGGGCTCTCCGTAAAAACCCGCATCGGCTATGAGCGCCCGGAGGAATGGCCCGCCCTCCTGGAGGTGCTGGCGGATTATCCCTTCGCCCATGTGACCCTTCATGTGCGGACCATGCGGGAGCAGTACACCGGCGGGATCCATCCGGAGGCCTTCGGGGACGCCCTGCGAAAAGGGCTCCCCCATCCCGTGTACAACGGGGATCTGCGGACCCTTTCCCAGGTGGAGGCCCTGAAGGCCCGGTTCCCGGAAGCGGACGCGGTCATGATCGGCCGGGGCCTGCTGGCGGATCCTTCCCTGGCCCGGCAGCTCCGGGGCGGGGAAAAAGCCTCCCGGGAGGAGCTGCAGGCCTGGTACACCCGGCTCTACGAGGGCTGGCGGGATCGTTTCCATGCCACCCTGGCCCTGGGCCGGATCAAGAAGCTCATGACCTGGCCCGCGGAAGGGGATCTCCGGAAGAATCGGCTCCTGCGCCGGGCGGACAGCCTGGAG
>CAZRLU010000167.1:0-5185 GCA_964600995.1 uncultured Oscillospiraceae bacterium
GCATCGGCGAGGTCATCGGCGTGGTGAAGGCCTATTCCACCTGCGTGGGCGAGGGTCCCTTCGTCTGCGAGCTCTTCGGCGAGGCAGCCAACCGCCTGCGGGAAGCCGGCGCGGAATACGGCGCGAAAACCGGCCGTCCCCGCCGGGTGGGCCCCATGGATCTGGTGGCCACCCGCTACGGCGTCCAGATGCAGGCGGCCACCGGCCTGGCCCTGACCAAGCTGGACGTGCTCAGCGGCATGAAGCGCATTCCCGTCTGCGTCCGCTATGAGCTGGACGGGAAGCAGATCGACGAGTTCCCCTTCCCCACCCTGCTGGACCGCTGCAAGCCGGTGCTGGAATACGTGCCCGGCTGGGAGGAGGATATCTCCCATGTCCGCTCCTGGGAGGGGCTGCCCGAAGCCGCCCGGAGCTATGTGGAAATGGTGGAGGACGCCGTGGGCTGCCACATCTCCTACGTTTCCGTCGGCCCCGAGCGGGACGCCTATATTTTCCGTCCCTGACCCATCCTGCGGCAGGAGGGAGCTCCCTCCTGCCGATTCTCTTCGACCAAAGAAAAGGAGACGCCATGTACGACAAGTATGAGTCCCCCCTTTCCTCCCGCTATGCCAGCGCCTATATGCTGGAGCTCTTCTCCGCCCGCACCCGGATCCGCACCTGGCGGAAGCTCTGGACCGAGCTGGCCCGGGCGGAGTCGGAGCTGGGCCTGCCCATTTCCGAGGCGCAGGTGAAGGCCCTGGAAGCCCATCAGGAGGATATTGATTTCGAGGTGGCCGCCGCCCGGGAGAAGGAGGTGCGCCACGATGTCATGGCCCATGTCTATGCCTATGGCCAGGTGGCGCCGGAGGCCGCCGGCATCATCCACCTGGGCGCCACCTCCTGCTACGTGACCGACAACGCGGACCTGATCCTCTACCGGGACGCCCTGCGGTATCTGCGGGGAGAGCTGCTGAAGGTCATGAAGCACCTGGCGGATTTCGCCCTGAAAACCCGGGAGATTCCCACCCTGGGCTACACCCACTATCAGCCGGCCCAGCTGGTGACCGTGGGCAAGCGGGCCTCCCTCTGGCTGCAGGATCTGGCTTCGGATCTGGAGGAGCTGGACTTCGTCCTCTCCGCCATCCCCTTCCTGGGCTGCCGGGGCGCCACGGGCACCGAGGCCAGCCTGCTGGCCCTCTTCGACGGGGACGCGGGGAAATGCGCCGAGCTGAACCGCCGCCTCCGGGAGCGCTTCGGCTTCGAGCGGCTCTACGACGTCTGCGGCCAGACCTATCCCCGGAAGCTGGACAGCCGGATTCTCTCCTGCCTCAGCGCCATCGCCCAGAGCTGCTACCGCATGGCCAACGACCTGCGGCTCCTGCAGCATGACCGGCAGGTGGAAGAGCCCTTCGAAAAGAATCAGATCGGCTCCTCCGCCATGCCCTACAAGCGGAATCCCATGCGCTGCGAGCGGATCTGCTCCCTGAGCCGCTATCTGATGGCGGACGTGATGAACGCCTCCATGACCGCCTCCACCCAGTGGCTGGAGCGGACCCTGGACGATTCCGCCAACCGGCGCATCTCCCTGCCGGAGGGCTTCCTCTGCGCCGACGCCATCCTGCGCCTGGCCCAGAACGTCACCGACGGGCTCCATGTGAATGAGAAGATCGTCCGGCGCACCGTCATGGAATACCTGCCCTTCATCGCCACCGAGAACCTGATGATGGAGGCGGTGAAGCGGGGCGCCGACCGGCAGCAGGCCCACGAGGCCATCCGCCGCTGCTCCATGGAGGCCACCGCCCGGATGAAGGACGGGGAAAGCTGCAACCTGCCGGCGCTGCTGGCCGCGGATCCGGAGTTCGGCCTCACGGAGCAGGAGATTCTCGACGGTCTCCAGCCGGAGAAGTACATCGGCCGCTGCCCCGAGCAGGTAATTGCCTATGTCGAAAAGCTCCGCCCCCTGCTGGCGGAGGCGGAGGATTCCCGGGTGGAGATCAACGTCTGATCCCGGATCCCCGCACCCTTTCCTGAAAACAGAAGAGGCCCTTGCATGAAAGTTCAATTCTGCGGCGGACTTTCAGGGGCTTTTATGCGCCGGTGGCCGCGCCGGCAGGGAGTTTTCCCATGCTCTCTCAGATTCCCGTTGCCGTGGATTATGCCAAAGCCGGGGTTCCTGCCCCGGCGGTTCCCGCCGCCCTGAAGCTGATGATTCTGCCCAACCTGGAGGCCATCACCCTCCGGCCCGAGCGGCCCCTGGTGCTGGTGGTTCCCGGCGGCGGCTACAATCACGTCTCCGCCCGGGAGGCGGAGGCCGTCGCCCTGAAGTTCCTGGCCGAGGGCATTCATGCCGCGGTGCTGCGCTACAGCGTGGCTCCCAGCCGCTGGCCCGTCGCCGCCCTGGAGCTGGCCTGGAGCCTGCAGTACATCCGGGCTCATGCCGAAATCTGGCATGTGCGTCCCAACGCCATCTCCGTCTGCGGCTTCTCCGCCGGCGGGCATCTGGCCGGCACCCTGGGGACCCTCTGGAACGAGCCCCTCTTCGCCCGGGTGCTGGGCGGGGGCGCTTCCTGGCGCCCCGATGCCCAGATCCTCTGCTATTCCGTGCTGACCCTGGGCGAGTTCACCCACCCGGGCACCCGGAACTGCCTCCTGGGGCTTCCCACGGATCCGGACAATCAGCTGCATCTGCAGGAGGCCCTCTCCCTGGAGACCCGGGTCACCCCCGAAACGCCGCCCACCTTCCTCTGGCATACCGTGGAGGATGATACGGTGCCGGTGGAGAACAGCCTGCTCTACGCGGCCGCCTGCCGCCGCAACGGGGTGCCCTTCGAGCTGCATATCTACGAGCACGGCGGCCACGGCATTTCCACCTGCCAGGAGATCACCTCCACGCTGGAAAGCCAGATCATGCCCGACAACGCCTCCTGGGTTCCCCACGCGGTCCGGTTCCTGCTGCGCCACTGGTCGGAGGTCCGCTCATGACAATCCAGGATATTCTTCTGATCGGCGTGGGCCTGGCCATGGACGCCTTCGCAGTGTCCGTCTGCAAGGGGCTGGCCTCCTCCCGGCTGGATCCGGGCAAGGCCCTGATCATCGGCTGCTGGTTCGCCCTGTTCCAGATGGCCATGCCCCTGGTGGGCTGGGCGGCGGGCAGCGCCTTCAGCAATCTGGTGGCGGGCGTCGCTCCCTGGATCGCCTTTGTGCTGCTGGCCCTGATCGGCGGCCAGATGATCCGGGAATCCCTGCATCCGGAGGAAAGCCCCGACACCGGGGACGTGTCCTTCCGGGTCATGCTGCCCCTGGCGGTGGCCACCAGCATCGACGCCCTGGTTACCGGAGTCACCTTCGCCTTTCTCTCCGTGAACATCTGGACCGCAATTTCCCTCATCGGGATCGTCACCTTCCTTTTCTGCCTGGCCGGGTTCTTCCTGGGGCGGCTCCTGGGCAGCAGGCTCGAAAAGCACGCAAGGCTGCTGGGGGGCGTGGTGCTGGTGCTCATCGGGGTGAAAATCCTCCTGGAGCATCTGATTGGGCGGGGCTGATCCGTCCGTTTTTTCCGGGGACAGTCGTCCCCGGTTTTTTTGCCAAAAAAAGAGCAGGTACCTTTCGATACCTGCTCTTTGCCTGTCCGCCGGAAATTATTCGCCGATGGGCAGCCAGATGTCCTGCTCCAGAGCAGCCTTCAGGATGGCGGGCGTGTCGGTCTTCATGAAGCCGGTCTTGTCCTGATCCATGGTGAAGGCATTCTCCAGGTCGTTCTCCAGATCCGCGCCCTCATTCAGCACGGCATGGATCGCCTGATCGTCGCCATAGAAGTTGCACTCCATCCAGAATTCCGTCTTCTCCTCGTTGGCGGAAATGGTGCAGACCAGGTCAGCCTGGATCGCTTCGATGGTGTATTCCACAACGGTGTAGATCTTGTAGGGTTCCTCGGCAATGGGATCAAACTCGGGCTCGGTGGGCAGTTCAGCCAGCGCCATCGCGCTCAGGGCAACCATCAGCAGGGCCATCAGCAGGGATACGATCTTCTTCATGGGTTCAGGTCTCCTTTTCTTTTATTTATCTCTCACAGCCTTTCCGGCTGCGGAAACCGGTTGGATTGCAGGGGATTCTGCTTCGTGCCGTCGGAATCCGCCGCAGTTTACTGGGCCGCCTGCGTATTGTCCCGGATCACGGTTCCGTCAAACAGGATTCCCCGGGCGTTGAACAGGGTATAAGGCATCCACTGATCCCGGTGCGGGAAGTTGGAGCGGGTGAAGTAGAAGTTGTTTTCCGCCGGATTCAGCCCGTAGGAGAAGATGCTGTTCTCATGGTTCACGAAATACTGGATCTGCGGCACCATGCCCGCGTCCGCCGCTCCGCCGCAGGTGGTGAAGATGAAGAAGTCATAGTCCGGGTTCGCTTCCACGGCGGCCTTCATCTTCTCATAGGCGGCCTCGTCGGTGTTCCGGGGATCTCCCATGCCGTAAGGCACGCACTGGGCGCTCATGGGCATCCAGTATTTGAAGTAGGGGAAATCGTTGATGAACAGGTTCCAGGTGCAGACGCTGCCCCGGGAATATCCGCTCCACAGCCGGTGATTGCGGGTGGCGATGATGCCTTCGGGGGTGGGATCCTCCAGATAGGTGTTCAGCTGGGTTTCCACCGCAGGAATCAGATCCTCCACCACCTCGCGGTAGTAGTTGCCCGGAATGCCCTCGAAGTTGCCGTCGCCGGCGGATTCATCGCTGCCGGGCCGCAGGTTCGCGGTGGTCTTGTCCGCATGGAGATAGTAGGTGGGGCAGACGATGATGCAGGGCTCCATCACGCCGTGGTCGGGATCCATCATGTTGTCGAAAATGTTCAGGATGCCGTAGCCGAAGGTCTTCTTGTCCACGTTGTCAAAGAACTCGTTGGGGCTGCCGTTGTTCCCGTGCTGGAAATAGATCACATTGTATTTCTGATCCTTGTTCTCCGGGTCGTATCCATAGGGCAGGTAGATCCGGCACCACTTCTCATAGGTCACGCCGTCCTCATACACGTCCGTGGTGTAATCCAGGAACATGTTGGTACCCTTGTGCTCCGCATCATGGAAAGCAAAGGATTCGTGCATCTTTTCAAACACCAGGTCAAAATCGAAGTCCCCGGAGGTCACGATCTTTTCCGTGGTCACAAAGTCCAGCACATCCGGTTCCTTGATCTTGACCTCCCGCTTCGCGGCCATTGC
>CAZRLU010000168.1:0-4997 GCA_964600995.1 uncultured Oscillospiraceae bacterium
GCCGCAACGTCGTTCTGGACAAGAAGTACGGCGCTCCCCTGATCACCAACGACGGCGTGACCATCGCCAAGGAAATCGAGCTGGAAGACCCCTTTGAAAACATGGGCGCCCAGCTGGTGAAGGAAGTTTCCACCAAGACCAATGACGTGGCGGGCGACGGCACCACCACCGCGACCCTGCTGGCCCAGGCCATCATCCGCGAAGGCCTGAAGAACCTGGCCGCGGGCGCCAACCCCATGATCCTGAAGAAGGGCATCGAGGCCGCGACGGAAGCGGCGGTCGAAGGCCTGCGCGAGCTGTCCAAGCCCATCAACGGCAAACAGGCCATCGCTCAGGTGGCGGCCAACTCCGCCGCGGATGAGACCATCGGTCAGCTGATCTCCGACGCCATGGAGACCGTGGGCGCCGACGGCGTCATCACCGTGGAAGAAAGCAAGACCATGACCACCGGCATGGAGACCACCGAGGGCATGATGTTTGACCGGGGCTATGCCTCCGCTTACATGGTGACCGATACCGAGAAGATGGAAGCGGTGCTGGATGATCCGGTGGTGCTGATTACCGACAAGAAGATCAGCAACATCCAGGAGATTCTGCCCCTGCTGGAGCAGGTCGTGCAGTCCGGCAAAAAGATGCTGATCATCGCGGAGGATGTGGAAGGCGAAGCCCTGAGCACCCTGGTGGTCAACAAGCTGCGCGGCACCTTTACCTGCGTGGCCGTAAAGGCCCCCGGATTCGGCGACCGGCGCAAGGAAATGCTGCAGGATATCGCCATCCTGACCGGCGGCCAGGTGATTTCCTCTGAAACCGGCATGGAGCTGAAAGAAGCGACCCTGGATATGCTGGGCTCCGCGCGGCAGGTGAAGGTCAATAAGGAAAACACCACCATCGTGGGCGGCGCCGGCGTCAAGGAAGACATTGCGGCGCGGGTGAACCAGATCCGGGCCCAGATCGCGGAAACCACCAGCGATTACGACCGGGAGAAGCTGCAGGAGCGGCTGGCCAAGCTGGCCGGCGGCGTGGCGGTGATCAAGGTCGGCGCGGCCACCGAGATCGAGATGAAGGAGCGCAAGCTGCGCATTGAGGACGCCCTGAACGCCACCCGCGCGGCGGCGGAGGAAGGCATCGTGCCCGGCGGCGGAATCGCCATGCTGAACGTGATCCCCAATGTGGCGGCCCTGCTGGACAAGTATGCCGGCGACGCCAAGACCGGCGTGGAAATCGTGCTGCGCGCCCTGGAGGAGCCCATCCGCCAGATCGCGGCCAACGCGGGCGTGGACGGCTCCGTCGTGGTGGATCACATCAAGACCGCCAAGACCCCCGGCTACGGCTATGACGCCCTGAAGGGCGAGTATGTGGACATGGTGGATCGGGGCATCATCGATCCCACCAAGGTCACCCGCAGCGCCTTGCAGAACGCGGCCTCCGTGGCAGCCATGGTGCTGACCACCGAGAGCCTGGTGGCGGACATCCCCGAGCCCGAACCCGCGGCGCCCGCGGGCGGTGCCGGCGGCATGGGCGGCATGTATTAATCCGAAACGGCGCCCTCGGGCGACGGACAAACACAGAATCAAGGCGGACAGCCGGCACAGATGTGCCGGCTGTCCTTTTTTTGCGCGCGGGGTGCCTGCCAATCGCCAGGAACCGGCGTTCTCAAGGCCCGCATTCTGCAAACACCGCACGGCGGCTGCCGTGAACAGGACCGCGACGTTCATTGACTTGAAGCAGGGGAGTGTGATACTTTATTGGAAAGATCACAGCGCATCCCTGCTGGCAAAAACGGGGCAAAGGAGACGGCGAAAAATGACATACAAAACCTATCTTCAGGAGAAGGGTCCCAGGCTTACCTGCCTGGACACGGAGATCCTTCAGCAGGACGGACTGCTCTTCAAGGACCTGGCCCGATGCGGCAGGCTCCTGCCCTATGAGGACTGGCGGCTTCCGGCGGAGGAGCGGGCCCGGGACCTGGCCGGCCGGCTCACGCCGGAGGAGATGGCCGGGCTCATGGTCATTTCCGGCCATCAGATGGTGCCGGCCCCGAATTACAAAACCATGCCTGCCACCTACGGCGGGGAGCCCTTTGACCGGAGCAGGCATCAGCCCTGGGAGCTGACGGACCAGCTGCGGGAGATTGTCCGGGGGGAGCGGATCCGCTTTATCCTGCAGAGCGGCGTGGAGAGCCCGGAGGTCTCGGTCCGGTGGAACAATGAGCTCCAGGCCCTGGCGGAGCAGCAGCCCTTCGGGATTCCCGTCAGCATCGCCACGGATCCCCGCCACGGGGCCAGCTCCAGCCGGGCGGAATTCAAGCACGGGGGAGAGGGCGTGAGCAAATGGCCGGAGGGAATCGGCCTGGCCGCCATCGGGGACCCGGAAACCGTGAGGCGCTTTGCGAGAACCGCGGCCCGGGAGTACCGGGCCCTGGGGATCAGCACCTCCCTGGCCCCGCAGATCGACCTGGCGACGGAGCCCCGGTGGATGCGCCTGGAGGACACCTTCGGCGGGGACACGGAAAAGGTCATCGCCTTCACGAAGGCCTACTGCGACGGCCTGCAGACCACGGCGGGACGGGAGGACGCCCCGGATCCGGGCTGGGGGAAGGAAAGCGTTCTGGCCATGGTCAAGCACTGGCCCGGCGGAGGCACCGGGGAGGGCGGGCGCGACGCCCATTATGCCTTCGGCGAATACGCGGTTTATCCGGGAAACAATTTCGCGGAGCACCTGCGGCCCTTCACGGAGGGGGCGTTCCGGCTGGAGGGCCCCACCGGCACGGCGGCCTGCGTCATGCCCTATTATACGGTGAGCACGGGCCAGGGGGAGCCGGTGGGCAACTCCTACAATACGTATCTCATCCGGGACCTGCTGCGGGAGAAATACGGCTACCGGGGCGTGGTCTGCACGGACTGGGGCATCATGGAGGACCCGATTCCGGAGCTGGACGCCTTCGGCCCCCGGCCCTACGGCATGCAGGATCTCCCGGAAACCGAACGCTATCTGCGGGTGATCCTGAACGGGGTGGACCAGTTCGGCGGTCCCCTCAGCTCGGAGAAGATCCGGGAGGCCTTCCGCCTGGGCTGCGCCCGGTTTGGAGAGCAGGCGATGACGGAGCGCTTCCGCGCCTCCGCCGTCCGCATCCTGACCAACCTCTTCCGCCTGGGGCTCTTTGAGGATCCCTATCTGGACGTGGCGGAAAGCCTGGCGGTCATCGGATGCAGCAGCTTCCGGGAGGAAGGCCTGGAGGCCCAGCGGAATTCCGTCGTGATTCTGAAGAACCGGAACCGGGTGTTCCCGCTGAAGCGGGGGATCCGCGTCTATGTGCCGGAGCGGCAGCTTGAAGCGCGGAAGAGCTTCATGCGGACCCTGGAGGAGGCCCGGAGGGAGCACCCGGTGGGCCCGGAGGAGGCGGAGGGCTACTTCACCCTCACGGATTCCCCGGAGGAGGCAGACCTGGCCCTGGTCTGGTGCGAGAGCCCCCTGAGCGTCAACAAGGGGTACGACCGGAAGGACCGGGAGCAGGGCGGAAACGGGTATCTCCCGATTTCCCTGCAGTACCGGCCCTATACAGCGGACGCTGCCCGGGCGCCCAGCCTGGCGGGGGGCGATTTCCGGGAGAAATCCGCCGACCGGAGCTACCGGGGAAAGACGGAAAAGGTCTGCAATGAGCAGGACCTGGACAATATCCTGGAGGCCCGCAGGGCGATGGGAAAAAAGCCCGTGGCGGTGCTGATGGAGCTGCACAACCCGGTCGTCCCCGCGGAGTTTGAGGCGGCCGCGGACGGGATCGCCGTGCAGTTCGGCGTCAGCAAGCAGGCCATGTTCGACGTGATTTTCGGAAGCAGCCCCGCCCGGGGAAAGCTCCCCTATCATCTGCCCGCGGATATGGAAACGGTGGAGAAGCACCGGGAGGACGTCTTCGACGATTATGAGCCCTACCGGGACAGCGAGGGAAATGTCTATGCCTGCGGCTTCGGTCTGACCCTCTGATCTCGCAGCCTGCAGGCTCCGGGACAGAAGGGAAAGGGGCCTCCCGCAGAGGCCGCCTCCGGCCCCGGAGGGGACTCCGGGCCGGTTTTCCGGACAGAAAAACAAAAAAAGCGGCCGCCTGCCTTTTCATGGCAGGCGGCCGCCGCTGTTTCAGGCGGGGGCGAAAACCGGGCTTCAGGCGCCGGGCCGGGCGTTTTTCCGGTAGGAGGCGGGGGTCTCCCCGGTAAAGCGCTTGAAGATCCGGCTGAAATAGGAATCGTTGTCGAAGCCGCAGAGCATGGAAACATCCGAAACGGGGATGGCCGTCTCCTCCAGATAGCGAACAGCCAGGGAGATGCGCCGGGAGGTGATGTACTGCAGGATGGAGCAGCCCATCTCCTTTTTGAAAAGCCGCATCATGTACTGGGGATTCAGATGGAGCACCTCGGCGATTTCGGGAATGGAGAGGGGCTGGCCCAGATGATCCGCCACGTAGTCCACGATCTGGCAGACATAGGGATTCTCCGAAACCGGCTCCTCCTTCGGGACGGGCAGCGCCGCAGCAGCCTCCGCCGGTGGCGGGGCGGGACGGGCGGAAAGACGCTTCACCACGTCGGAGACGGTCTTCGTCAGCTCCCCGTAATCCACGGGCTTGAGCACGTAATCGCAGCTGCCCAGCTGCATGGCGGAGCGCAGATAGGAGTATTCATCATGGCAGGTGACGAAGACGCATTCCGTCCGGGGGTAGTAGGCCTTGACCCATTCGAAGAGATCCAGCCCGCTGCCCTGGGGCATCTCGATATCGCACAGGAGCAGGTCCGCCGGGGCGGACTGAAACACCGCCTGGGCCTGGGCCATGGAATGGGCGGTCAGCGGCGGATCAAACCCCAGATCCGCCCAGGCAATCCGGCTGACCAGGGCCTTCACCGCGTAGATTTCATCATCCACGATTAAAACCTTCATGGCTTCTCCTTTCGCACCAGGCTGTTTTCCCTTCCCGTATTATGGCGGAAAAGGGCGGGAAAATGCAAGCCCTT
>CAZRLU010000169.1:0-4992 GCA_964600995.1 uncultured Oscillospiraceae bacterium
ACCTGTGACCCCTTGCTTGTAAGGCAAGTGCTCTCCCAGCTGAGCTATGCTCCCGCAACCGGTGCCGAAGCTCCAGGGGAACTTCCCTCGCAAGCGGCTTTGCTAATATAACTCTTTTTCATGCTGTTGTCAAGAGAGAATTTCTTCTTTTTTTTCACTTTTGCTCCTGTTTTTTTCAGGGGAGCTCCCCGGGGCTTTTTTCATAGTTTCTTAATACTTGTTCCCTTGACGGAGAAATGAAAAGATGGTATCGTTTCCCGCGGTGGATCTTTAAGGCGGTACGGGATACCGGCAAGATGCAGCCATGTTTTCCATGCATTCCTGCGACTTGCGGCTTCCCTCTCCGGAAGCTGTTTTTCTTTTGGATCCGCCAAATTAAGAAATAGGGGGTAACCTTGTACATGAACCTCGTCTATGGTGTAAAGGACAGGCCCAAATTCGGTCAGACCATTATCTTCGCCCTGCAGCAGCTGCTGGCCATTCTCGCCGCGACCATCGCCGTTCCCTCCATCGTCGGAAACGGGATGAGCCAGAGCGCCGCGCTTTTCGGCGCGGGTGTCGGCACCCTGGTCTACCTTTGCTTCACCAAGTTCAAGAGTCCCGTCTTCCTGGGCTCTAGCTTTGCCTTCCTGGGCTCCATGTTCGCGGCCTTCGCCGGCGCCGTCACCGTGGAAGCCGGCTATATGGGCCTGATGCTGGGCGCCTTCTTCGCCGGCCTGGTCTATGTGGTCCTGGCCATCATTGTGAAGATCGCCGGCGTCAAGTGGATTAACCGGCTCATGCCTCCCGTCGTCATCGGCCCCACCGTCGCCATCATCGGCCTGTCCCTCGCCGGAAACGCCATCGCCAATTCCTTCGGTTTCGGAAGCGCTTCCCTGAACGGCTACAGCATCTTCGGCACCGGCAACTGGGGAACCCTGGCCAATCTGATCTGCGCCCTCGTCACGCTGCTGGTCGTGATCTGGTGCTCCGTCAAGGGGAAGAAGATGGTCAAGCTGATCCCCTTCATCATCGGCATTCTGGCCGGCTATGCCGTGGCCCTGATCTTCACCCTGATCGGCAATGCCGCCGGGAAGGAATCCCTGAAGATCCTCAACTTCTCCGCCTTCTCCCAGATGCAGTGGGTTCCGGATTTCACCTTCCTGAAGGCCTTCCGGGGCGCGAAGGATATCACCGGGCAGTATGTGGCCACCATCGCCGTTGCCTACATTCCCGTGGCCTTCGTGGTTTTCGCCGAGCATATCGCGGATCATAAGAACCTCTCCACCATCATCGGCACCGAGCTGCTGGAGGAGCCCGGTCTCCATCGCACCCTGCTGGGCGACGGCGTAGGCTCCATGGTTGGCGCCTTCTTCGGCGGCTGCCCGAACACCACCTACGGCGAATCCGTCGGCTGCGTCGCCATCACCGGCAACGCCTCCGTGATCACCATCGTCGCGACCGCTGTTCTGGCCATCGTCGCCAGCTTCTTCGGCCCCTTCGTCACCTTCCTCAGCACGATTCCCACCTGTGTGATGGGCGGCGTCTGCATCACCCTCTACGGCTTCATTGCCGTTTCCGGTCTCAAGATGCTGCAGCCCGTGGATCTGAATGACAACCGGAACCTCTTCACCGCTTCCGCGATCCTGATCGCCGGCATCGGCGGAATGACCGTCAACATCGGTTCCATCACCCTCACGGAAGTCGCCTGCGCCCTGATTCTGGGCATTGTCGTCAACCTGCTGTTCAACAAAAAGGCCAAGTAATCGTTGATTTTTACGGCAGCAGGGGGTCCCGTCGGGATCCCCTGCTGCTTTATTCGGGGGATAAAATGAATCTGAAATCCGTGATCATGGACGAAGCCGCCGTCCGCCGAAGCATTATCCGCATTACCCATGAAATCATTGAAAAAAACAGCGGCGCGAAGGATCTCTGCCTTCTCGGAATCAGGCGGCGGGGAATTTCTCTCGCCTCCATGCTCCAGGAGAACCTGAAGCGCTTCGAGGGCATCGATGTTCCCCTCGGAACCGTCGATATCAGCCTTTACAGGGACGACCTGTCCGAGCTGGACCGTCTTCCCCGGACCGGAAGCAGCGATATTCCCTTCGATATCAATGACAAAAAGCTGATCATCGTGGATGATGTCATCTATACCGGCCGGACCGCCAGGGCTGCCATCGAAGCCGTTTTCCACTACGGCCGTCCGAAATCGATCCAGCTGGCTGTGCTGATCGACCGGGGGCACCGGGAGCTGCCCATCCGGCCGGATTATGTGGGAAAGAACATTCCCACCAGCCATTCCGAGATGATCTCCGTTCTCGTGCAGGAATACGACGGAAAAACGGAGGTTCAGCTGCTCCAGCTGTAAGCCTCCGCCGGGCGGTCGCCCGCTCCCCGTTCCTCTTTCATTCGTCTTTTCCGCCCTTCGGGGATTGACTTTCCGCTGCTTCTTTTTTACAATAGAAAAAAACCTTTGGAGGAAAACTGTACATGCTTGTTTTGAATGAAAATGGTCTCAGAAATCGTGAGGAGTGGCTGGAAAAGGGCTACCGACTTCCCGCCTTCGACCGGGCGGCGATGATTCAGCGCACGAAAGCCGCCCCCGCCTGGGTTCACTTCGGCGCCGGCAATATTTTCCGGGCCTTTCAGTGTGCGGGAATGCAGAAGCTGCTGAACGAAGGCAAGGCGGAAACCGGCATCGTCGCGGTGGAGGGGTTCGATTATGAAATCGTGGAGAAGGGCTATCGCCCCAACGACAACTATACCCTCCTGGTGACCCTGAAAGCCGACGGTTCGGTGGAGAAAACCGTCATCGGTTCCATCGCCGAATCCTGCATTCTGGACAGGAACAACGCCGATGAATTTGAGCATCTGAAGGAGATCTTCTCCTCTCCCTCCCTGCAGATGGCCTCTTTCACCATTACGGAAAAGGGATATGCCACCCGGGATGAGCACGGCAGTCTGACAAAGGCGGTGGCCTCCGATCTGGAAGCCGGTCCCGATGCCTCCCAGAGCTATCTGGGCAAGGTGGCTGCGCTCCTTTATGCCAGGTATCAGGCGGGCGCCGCGCCCATCGCCATGGTCAGCATGGACAACTGCTCCCATAACGGGGAAAAGCTGTTCCAGGCGCTCCTTACCTTTGCGGAGGGATGGAAGGACGCGGGCTTCCTTGCCTATGTTTCCGATCCCGCCCGGGTTTCCTTCCCCTGGACCATGATCGACAAGATCACGCCCCGTCCGGACGCCTCCGTGGAAGCCATGCTGCGGGCCGACGGCCTGCAGGGCCTTGAGCCCGTCGTCACCTCCCGGCATACCTATATCGCGCCCTTCGTCAACGCGGAGGAGAGCGAATATCTCGTGATTGAGGACTGCTTCCCCAACGGCCGTCCCCCGCTGGAAGCCGCGGGTTTCCTCTTCACGGACCGGGATACCGTCAATCGGGTGGAGCGCATGAAGGTAACCACCTGTCTGAATCCGCTGCATACCGCCCTGGCGGTCTACGGCTGTCTGCTGGGCTATACCCTCATCAGCGAGGAGATGAAGGATCCGGATCTGGTCTCCCTGGTCCGGGCCATCGGCTACCGGGAAGGTCTTCCCGTTGTCACGGATCCCGGCATCATCAGCCCGAAGGAGTTTATCGATACCGTGGTGGAGGTTCGTTTGCCGAATCCCTTCATGCCGGATACGCCCCAGCGGATCGCCTGCGATACCAGCCAGAAGGTCCCGATCCGTTTCGGTGAGACCATCAAGAGCTATGTGCAGGATCCCGCCCGGGATGCCGCCGCCCTGACGGCCATTCCCCTGGCCATCGCCGGCTGGCTCCGCTATCTGCTCGGCGTCGACGATCAGGGCAAGGCCTTTGAAGTCAGCCCGGATCCTCTGCTGCCCCGGCTGCAGGCGGCGCTCTCCGGCGTCGCCCTGGGGCGGCCCGAAACCGCCGCCGGAAAACTGGATGCGCTCCTTGCGGATCCCACGCTCTTTGCCGTGGATCTCACGGCCACGCCCCTGGCGGAGAAAATCAGAGCCGATTTTGAAGCCATGCTTCAGGGGCCCGGCGCTGTGAGAGCCACGCTCCACCGGGTCGTCTCCACCCTCGCCTGATCGGGCGCGGATTTCCCGCCTGTAAGAAATCTATGTAAAAAACACGCCGGCCGGGTTCAACCCGGCCGGTCTCTTTTTGTACCGCGGTCTGTTTTTCGCAGTCCTGCTTTCTGCTTTCGTTTCCCTTCTCCGCCATTCCGCGCCGTCCCGCCGGCTGTGTCGGAATGAATTACCCCCGGATGCTCCTGCGGATCTCCCCGATCGAAACGCCCTTTTCCCGGGCAATCCGGGCCAGATCTTCAAATTCAGGCTTTGCTTTTTCCACGCCCATTCCGGAGGCGTGTTTCATCCTGATTTCCCCCCAGGCCGTTTCCACGGTCTCGATCCGGCGGTCCAGCGCGTACCTGGTCATATCCATCCGGCGGATCCCCAGCGTGGTTGTATGCTTCATGATCACCTCCGCCATCCTGTCTGCGTCCTCCCGGGGGCACAGCACGCTGAGCAGAACTCCGGAGCGGCTCTTTTTCATTCCGACAGCCTGGGTAAACACCTCCCGGGCGCCTGCCTCGAACAGCCGTTCCATGGCGAAGGCCAGGTCCTCCCCGGTCATATCGTCCAGGTTGCATTCCAGCTTTGTGACCGGTTCAAGCTCTCCCTCGCTCTCTCCCAGAAACGCGCGCACGCAGTTGGCCCGTTCAAAATCCTTCTTGCCCATGCCGTATCCGATTCCCCGGACTGTCATCATGGGCCGGTCCCCGAACCGCGTCACGAAATGCTTCAGCAGCGCCGCGCCGGTGGGAGTGCACAGCTCTCCCTGTACCGGTCCGCCCCAGGTCGGTACTCCCCGCAGAATCCAGGCGGTGGCAGGAGCCGGAACCGGAAGCGTGCCGTGCATGCACCGCACATACCCTGCGCCTACATGCACCGGAGAGGCAATGACCTGCTCGGGAGAAAGCTCCTCCATCAGCAGGC
>CAZRLU010000170.1:0-4980 GCA_964600995.1 uncultured Oscillospiraceae bacterium
TCATCCATCACCAGCACCGGCTCGCCGAAGTAAGCCGACAGGATCGCCTGGGTCCAGGTCACATGCGCGCTGGGATAGTAGTTCTGCAGCGTGTCGGAATAGAAGTCATAGTAGATGTTGGAGTAGATCGGGATCGTGGGCAGCACTTCGTTGTACCGCTCCTGGAAGGCGATCCACCGCACCACGTACTCGTAGTCGTCCTCGGGCTCGGTCTGGCGCATCTTCACCGCCCGGTCCCACAGGTCCTCGTCGTCCGAGTAGGTGTTGTTCCAGATCTTGTGGTTCGCCGTGGTATCCGCGCTGTAGGTGATGCTCGGATCCACCACCACGTGGAAGTTCGTCGCCAGGTAGATCATGTCGGTGGTCCGCTCGGTCTCCCGGTAATAGGAGCTCAGCAGATCCGTCATATTGGCGGGCACCAGCGTCATCTTGATGCCGACCTGGGCCAGGTTGTCAATGAACATGCCCTCTTCCTGCATGAAGTCCGCCATGTGGTTTCCTTCCGGATACATCATGCTCAGATCCAGGGCCACCAGCTTCCCGTCGATCTCCTTGCAGCGCACCTCGTCCTTGCCGGCCTCATAGGCGCCGCCGTCCTTGTTCAGCGTCCAGCCCGCCTGATCCAGCAGCTGGTTCGCCTTGTCCAGATCCACCGCGTACTCCGTCAGCGCGTCCAGGCTCAGGGCGTCCCACGCCTCGATGGCCTTGTCATACTCCGCCTGGGTGGTCACGTAGCGGTTCTTGTACTTCGTGGTCAGGTCCACTTCGCCTTCGGGGCGCTGCACCATCCGGGCCTCGCCTTCCTCCAGCAGGTGCACCGGGAACTCCAGGGATCCCTGGGTCAGCAGGTACTCCCACTGCTCGATGCCGTAGTATCCGTCCACCCGCACGCCGAAGGTCATTTCGGTCTCCGGATCTCCGCAGTACTTCATGGTCAGCGCGTCCCGGTCCATGCACCAGGCGATCGCCTGCCGCACTTCCTTCTCATGCACCGTCGGCCAGTCATAGCTGAAGGTGGCGAAGGCCAGGCCCACCCGCGGATAGGGCTGATACGCGATGCCCAGCTCGTCCCGTCTCTCCATGCCGTCCAGGATGGTCTTGCCCTGGGTCACCTTGTTCACCAGGTTCAGCTCGCCCTCGCCCAGCTTGTCGATCAGGGTGTCGTTGTTGGCCAGCGTGAAGGCCACCTTCTCGATCGTGGGCTTCACGATGTACATGGGCTGCTCGTTGGCGTCCAGCTTCGGATTGCCTTCCGCGTCCAGGATCTGCTCGAAGTGCAGCGGCATCTGCTCATAGCCCCGCGGCAGGATCCGGTGATACCAGCTTCCCTTGTAGTGCTCGTTGATTTCGAAGTGGGCCGTCGTCCCGTCGAAATCCTTCAGCACGTAGGGGCCGGACGTCAGGGACGGATGGCTGTTGTAGCCCGTCTCCGGATCCAGGATCGTCTTCTTCAGCAGCTCCGCCGTGTAAACCGGGGTTTCCACGTTCCGGTTCTCGTTGGCCAGGTAGATGCCGTAGCCGTCGTCATACACCTTGCATCCGGGGGCGATCACGCTGATGGGATAAGGCACCGTCAGCAGCAGGCCCGTCTCGAAGAAGTAAGGCAGGAATTCATGGGACAGGGTGATCATGATCTGATGATCGTCAATCACGTCCACGCCGCCCAGGGAGGCTTCCTCGGAGGGAACCTCTTCCCCTCTCAGCGCCTTGAGCCGGCCGTTGATGTATTCCGTCGCGCCCAGGATGTGCTCGGACCGGTAGATCTTTCCGCCGATCTGCTCAATCTCCGGGCTCATCATCAGCAGGATGGAGAAGGCGTAGTCCCAGGCGGTGATGGGCGTGCCGTCCGACCAGGTCAGATCGTCCGCCAGCACCATCGTGTAGGTCTTGTTGCCTTCCTCGTCCACGGCCACCAGGTAGTCGGTCACCACCGTGGGGTCCAGCACATAGGTGCCCTGGTTCTGGTCCCAGTTCACCAGGTTGTATCCGTGGATCAGCGCCCGCACGTCGATGTCGGACGTGGCGTTGCCGAACATCTCCGTGAAGAAGTCGCCCTTCATCTGGGTGACCGACGCGGCCACCAGCTCATCCGGATATACCTTCTCTTCCGTTTCTACCGTTTCTTCCGTCAGTTCCGCGTCCTCCGCGAAGGCCGTCAGGGAGGTTGTCCCGAGCAGCAGCATCATGGACAGCAGCACACACAGCAGTTTCTTCATGTTCTTCAGGCCCTTCCTTTATATTAGATTCTGATTCCCTTTTAACTGGTCTTGCGGTCTTTAATCGAAGCAGTCGCCGACATGGTTGATTTCGACCGCAACGCCCAGAGGTACCTCATATTCTTCGAATACAATAACCGGCCTTCCGGGAACTCTCGGAGGATTGTACGGTACAGGCGGCCGGTCAAAGGGCGCGTTGGTGAAGATGACGGTGTTCCCGTCCGTGGTCATGGAGGACCTGTAGCCCACCACTTCCTGCTCGGTCCAGTAGTAGACGGCCGGTGCGCCGTTCACCGCGGTCGGCAGGTCTGTCACCGTGGCAAACCATCCGTTCGCGTCGCTCAGCCGCACCCGGGTCACCACGCCCGTGCCGTTGTGGAGCGTCATGGTCACGCTGGCGGGCCGCATGGCCTCCGCGTTTCCGTTGTCGTTCCAGATCTTCCGCACGGAGATGCTGGTCGTCTGACCCTGGAAGGTGTTGGTAATGGTCGTTCCGTTGATGGAGGTCAGGTAGTTCGGCACCGGATCCTCGTTCACCGAGTAGACGTATTCAACATCCTTGATCCGGTACTTCGGCCAGCCCTGGAAGGTGGCCGCCCAGTTGTTCGCCGCGCTCAGCTCCCTGCTGGCCACCTCGAAGCCGTCCTGATACAGATGCACGAGGATGGAATCCGGCCGGTTGCCGAAGGCGTTGTTGCTGTCGTCCCACACCTTCTGCACCGGGATGTCCACCAGATCCTCCTGAGGAGGCGGGGTCAGCGCCGGAGAGTAGTGGTTGAACAGCTGGTCCGCGGAAGCCTTCTTCCCGGGCTCCACCTTGAAGGTGACGCCGGTGGTGCTGTCCGTCTGCAGGGTGTAATAGTCAATCAGCGTATCCGCGTCCCGCTCCACCACCGCGTAGGTGCCGGGCTTCAGGTGGCTCAGGTCATACTTCCCGGCCACGAAGTCGGCGTAGGTGATGGTCATGGGCAGGCTCTCGTCCGGCCCGATGATCTCGAACTTCAGGTTGTTGAAGCTCGTCTCAGGATGCTCGTTCCGCTCCCGGTCCGGAATCGTGTCCGTCCAGGTGATCTTCAGGTTCGTCTGTCCGGTGGTTCCGGCCTTGACGTAGGTGGCGTCCTGGGTCGCCGTTTCCGCCGGCACCAGGTAATGCTCCTCAATCAGGTTCGCCGCGTTCGTGGCCGTCACCAGATAGGCGCCGGGCAGAACGTTGCCCACCGTATAGCTGCCGCCGCTGAAGGCGCTGTAGTTCACGGTCATGGGCATCCGGTGATCCGGGCCCTCGATCTTCACCGCCAGGTTACCCGTGGGAGCTCCCGCCGGCGCGCCGATCAGCGTGCTGCTGATCTGCAGCGTACCCGTGGTCAGCGTGTAGGTGACCGTGGTGCCGGTCCCATCTGTCACGGCGTAGAACTCCGGCGTGTTCACCGCCTTCACGGTGTAAACGATGTCGGCGTTCTTTTTCTTGGCCGGAACATCCGTCCAGGTGCCGGTCCATCCGGAGGCGGACAGCGTGATGGGCGGGCCGTAATTCGCACCGTCCGCCAGCAGCTGCACCCGTACTTCACTGGGCCGCACGCTGTTGGCGTCATCCTCATCCGCCCATACGGCGCTGGCCGTGATGGTCTTCCGTTCCACCTCATGGGTCAGGGTGGCCACGGTGATGCCGGCCGTTTCCGTTCCCACGTCGGCGGTATATCCGGCCGGGGCGGTCACGGTCCAGGTGGCGTCCTTCGCTCCGTCCGCGATGCCGGCCCATCCGCCAGCCTTGGAAACGGTGACGCCGGTTCCTCCCAGAGCGGTTTCCACGCTGTCGGGACGGATCTGCTCCACGTTGTTCTCGTCCTTCCATTCAATGACGAGAACATGGGCGACATCCGCCGCGGTCGCGGTCACAGCCATCCCCATGATCAGGGTCAGCGTGCAGGCCCACGCCAGCAGTCTCAGCAGCTTTCTTTTCATGCCTCTTTCCTCCAACGATCCTTTGCATGGGATACCCTCCCCCGGATGCCGGGCTTTCGTCCGGCATCCGAGGGTTGCTTCTCAGTCGGATGAGATCTTAGTCGAAGCAGTCGCCGACGTGGTTGATTTCCACCGCGACGCCCAGCGGCGTCTCATACTCTTCGAATACAATGACCGGTCTTCCGGGGACTCTCGGCGGGTTCGGGGGGGTCGGCGGCCGCTCGAACAGCGTGTTGGTGAACACCGTCATGCTGCCCAGCGTCTGCACGCTTGTCTGTATGTATCCCGGGATCGCCTGTTCGGTCCAGGTGTAGGTGGCGGGCTGTCCGTTCACGATCGCCGGCAGTCCGGAGATCACGGCCGTCCAGTTGTTCGCCTCGTTCAGGGTCACGCCCATTCCGTTGCTCAGCGTCATCCGGATGCTCGCCGGCCGTACATCGCCCGTGTTGTTCCGGTCAACCCAGATCTTCTGCACGCCCACGCTCACCGTCTCCGGCAGGTAGGTGTTGATGATCTCGAAGCCGTTCACCTCGCTGATGTATCCGGGTACAGGTTCCTCGATGATGCTGTATACGATCTGCTCCTCGTCCTCGTTGTAAATCGGCAGGTCGGGGAAGATCGTCCGCCAGTTGTTCGCCGCGCTCAGGGTTTCCGTAGCCACCCTGATGCCGCCCGCGTACAGGTGCACGCGGATGGATCCGGGCCGTGCTCCCGCAGCGTTGTTGTCGTCGATCCAGGTCTTCTGCACCGGGATGTTGATCGCGCCCGGGTTGAAGATCGGCTCTTCAGGATCCGCCAGGAA
>CAZRLU010000171.1:0-4955 GCA_964600995.1 uncultured Oscillospiraceae bacterium
TGTTCTCCAGCACGGTACCGGTGAAGAGGTTGGTATCCTGCAGCACCAGGCCGAGGGACCGGCGGAGATCCTTCTTTCGGATCTTATTAACATTGATGCCGTCGTAGCGGATCTTTCCGTCGGCGATATCATAGAAGCGGTTGATCAGGTTGGTAATGGTGGTCTTGCCGGCGCCGGTGGCGCCCACGAAGGCGATCTTCTGGCCGGGGCGGGCGTAGAGGGAAATATCATGGAGGACGGTCTTCTCCGGCACATAGCCGAAATCCACCTGCTCCATGACCACGTCGCCCTGAAGGCGGGTGTAGGTGACGGTGCCGTCGGCGCTGTGGGGATGCTTCCAGGCCCAGATGCCCGTATGCTCCCCGGCCTCGGTCAGCCGGCCGTTCTCCTCCCGGGCGTTGACCAGATGCACGTAGCCGTGATCCTCCTCGGGGGCCTCGTCCAGCAGCCCGAAGATCCGCTCCGCGCCGGCCAGGGCCATGGCGATGAAGCTGATCTGCTGGGCGACCATGCCGATGGGCTGCATGAAGTTGCGGCTCAGGGTCAGGAAGGAGGCGATGGCGCCCAGGGTCAGGGCGCTGACGCCGCTCAGGCTCAGATTCGGAACCCCGCCGATGGCCAGGGCGCCGCCGAGAATCGCCAGGATGACGTAGAGCAGATGGCCCATGTTGTTGTTGACGGGGCCCAGCACGTTGGTCAGCTTGTTGGCCTCGGTCATATTCTCCGTGAGCTCGTCGTTCCGGCGGTCGAACTCCTCCCGGGCGATCTGCTCATGATTGAAGACCTTGACCACCTTCTGACCGTTGATCATCTCCTCCACATAGCCGTTGAGGCTGGCCAGGGAGGTCTGCTGCTTCATGAAGAAGGCCGCGCTCCGGCCGCCCAGCTTTCCGGTGACCTTCATCATGACAAAGGTGCCCGCGATGACCGCCAGCGTCAGCCAGACGCTGCAGGACAGCATGGACACGAAGACCACCAGCAGGGTGATGGCGGAGGAAAAGGTCTGGGGAAGGGTCTGGCTGACCATCTGACGGAGGGTGTCCGTGTCGTTGGTGTAATAGCTCATGACCTCGCCGTGGGTATGGGTGTCGAAATACCGGATGGGCAGGGTCTGCATATGGGCGAACATCTGATCCCGCACGGTGCGGAGCACGCTGTGGGAAACCACCGCCATGATCCGGGCCTGGAGGAAGGTGGCCAGGATGGCCAGGGCGTAGAGGCCGGCCATCTGCAGAATCGCGCCCAGCAGGCCGCCGAAATCCGGATTGGCCTCCAGCAGGAGGGGGGTGATGTAATCATCGATGACCCGGCCCAGGAAGGTGGCGGCGGAGGCGGTGGCCACCGCGTTGACCAGGATACAGACCAGAACCAGCAGCAGCCGGGGCCAGTAGGGCGCCACATATTTCAGAAGGCGGACCACCGTCTCCTTCCGGATGGGCTGCATGGGTCCCATGGCCCGGGGACCGCCGGGACCTCTGCCTATGGGGCGCGCCGGAGCCGCCTGGGGTGCCTTTTTCTGTTCGCTCATGCTTCCCCGCCCCCTTTCGTCTGGGAGAAATAGACCTCCCGGTAGATTTCGCAGCGGGACAGCAGCTCCTCATGGGTGCCCGCGTCCGCCACGGACCCGCCGTCCAGCACCACGATCAGATCCGCGTCCTGAACCGAGGAGACCCGCTGGGCGATGATGATCTTCGTGGTTTCCGGGATAAAGTTCCGGAAGCCGGCCCGGATCAGGGCGTCGGTCTTCGTGTCCACCGCGCTGGTGCTGTCGTCCAGAATCAGGATTTTTGGCTTCTTCAGCAACGCCCGGGCGATGCAGAGGCGCTGCTTCTGACCGCCGGAAACGTTGGTGCCGCCCTGCTCGATCCAGGTATCATACTGATCGGGCAGCTCCCGGATGAAGGGATCCGCCTGGGCCAGGCGGCAGGCCTCCTCGATTTCCGCGTCGGTGGCCTGGGCGTTTCCCCAGCGCAGATTGTCCCGGATGGTGCCGGAGAAAAGCTCGTTCTTCTGGAGCACCATGGCCACCCCGTCCCGCAGGGCGGTGAGGTCGTACTTCCGGGTATCCACCCCGCCCACCCGGACCGCGCCGGAGGACACGTCATAGAGCCGGGGAATCAGCTGCACCAGGGTGGATTTGCCGGAGCCGGTTCCGCCGAGGATGCCCACGACGGCGCCGGAGGGGATATGCAGATCGATGTCGCTCAGGGTATCCCGCTCGCTGCGGCGGGCATAGCTGAAATGCACGTGATCGAAGTCCACGGAGCCGTCCGGGATTTCGGTGACGGCGTTCTCCGGGCTGACGATGTCGCTGTGCTCATCCAGCACCTCCACGATCCGCTGGGCGGAGGCGCGGCTCATGGTGATCATCAGGAAGACGAAGGAAACCATCATGAGGCTGGAAAGAATCTGAATCACGTAGGTGATCAGGCTCATGAGCTGGCCGGTGGTCATCCCCACGGCCGGGTTATTGCCGGAGGCGATGACCGCCCGGGCGCCGAGCCAGGAGATCAGCAGGGTGCAGGTGTAGATGCACACCATCATGAGGGGGCTCATGAAGGCCATCTGCTTCTCCGCCTTGGTGAAGTCCTGATAGATGGAGGCGGAGATGCCGTTGAACTTCTGCACCTCATAATCCTCCCGGACGAAATTCTTCACCACCCGGATGCCCCGGAGGTTTTCCTGCACCACATTGTTCAGCCGGTCATAGGTTTTGAAGACCCGGCGGAAAATGGGATGGGTGCGGGTCATGATGAAGTAGATGCCCAGGCCCAGCACCGGCAGCATGAAGAGGAAGACCAGGCTGATCCGGGCGTTGATGGAGAAAGCCATGATCATGGAGAACACCAGGGTCATGGGCGCCCGGACCGCCATCCGCAGGATCATCTGGAAGGCGTTCTGGACGTTGGTGACGTCGGTGGTCAGCCGGGTGATGATGGAGGAGGTGCTGAATTTGTCAATGTTGGAGAAGGAGTAGTCCTGAATGGCGTAATACATATCATGGCGCAGATTCCGGGCAAAGCCGGCGGAGGAAATTGCGGCCATGCGCCCGCTCATGACGCCGGAGAAGAGGGACAGCAGCGCGCAAAGCAGCAGCACCAGCCCCCAGAGCCAGATGCGGTTCATGTTTCCGGAGGTGATGCCCTGGTCGATCAGATAGCTCATGACCAGGGGAATCAGGGTTTCCATGGCCACCTCCCCCACCATGAAGAGGGGCGTGGCCACCGCCTGCTTTTTATACTGCCGGATCCGGGCAGCAAGCTTTTTGATCATGCGATTCGTATCCTTTCAAGAATTGGGTTCTTCCGGAAAAGGGTTCCGGAGACCTGGCCGGGCGAAGGCGAAGCCAGGGAGCCGCTTCCCTTGAAAGATAGGGCGTTCCGGAGGGTTTGTCAAGAGTTTTCACAGAATGTTCAGATAAGGCCGGGCGGGCCCGGATTTTCCCGGCGTCAGGGCGCCTCCCCGCCGTCGAAGATGCCCCGGAGCACCTTCCGGGACAGCTCCGGCACCTGATCCCGGAGGGGGGTGTCCGGATCCATGGAGAACCCGGGCTGGATGATCATGCGCTTTCCCTGCAGGTCCAGCCGAACGGGGCGGATCTTCAGGGACTTTCCGGCCCGCCGGGCATACATGGGGAGGATCATCAGCCAGCCCTCGTTGATCTTTTCCGTGTCATGCTCGCCGAATCCGGTGGGGATCTCCGGAAAGATCACCAGGTTCTTCCCGGCCTGCAGCAGCCGCAGGCTCTCCTTCATGGTGGTGGCGGCCCGGCCGTCGTGATAAACGGGGACGTGGGGCACGGAACGGAGAATGGGAGGCAGAATCAGGGCCACCAGGGGCGGAACCACCGCATTCCACAGGGGCGCCAGCTTTCCCTTTTCATTCCACCAGTGATCCTGCCGGACATATTCCGGGGTGGTTTTCCGATCCAGGGGAGCGGCGTAGATCCAGATGTGGCTCTCCTTCCGCAGGGGAAAGCGGGTGGCCATCTCCAGGGGGCCGAGGGCCCGCTCATGATTGGCCACGAAGACGCAGGGCTCCTCCTCCGGCGGGGCTTCCCAGACCACCTCCAGCCGGGGAATAAAGAGCCGTACCAGCGGCACGGCGATGCGATAAAAGATTTTTCCCAAGGGAACCTCCTGTAATAAATAAGGATGCAAAAGGAAATTATACCGGCTTCCCCCGGGTTTGACAATAGTCAGAAAGGCCCGGGGAGCCGGGTTTATTTTTTGTTTTTCTATTGACAAGGAAAGGAAACATGAAGTAGACTGTCGGCAAAGCTGTGAAGGAGAGGGCCTCCGTTTCCCCGCTTCAGAGACGCGGCGGCAGGTGCGAGCCGCGGGAAGGGATGGGCAGGCCGGTCGCTCCGGAGCCGGAAGGAAGAAAGGGCGCAGCCCGAGTAGAGCCTTCCCGAAAAATGCCGCGTCAGGGCAGAAGGCTTGCCGGGAATCCGGGCGGAGCCTGAGGGGCGGCCGAAGGCCGCAATTTGAGTGGTACCGCGGGTATGGATCATGCTCGTCTCAAAGCAATGCTTTGGGACGTTTTTTTATCGGGAGGAAGAACCATGGCGCAGATGACGGGGCTGAACTACAAGATTCAGGAGATGGCGCACCGGATCCGGGAGCTCCGGGAGATCGAAAACTTCACCATTTCCGAGATGGCCAACAAGACCGGGGTCACCGAGCAGGAATATATCGACTGCGAGATGGGCCGGTCGGACCTGAACTTTGCCTTCCTTTACCGCTGTGCCCTGGCTTTCGGGGTGGACGTGGGGGACATCATCGAGGGCTCCAGCCCGAACCTGAACTCCTTCACCGTGACCCGGAAGGGAGAGGGGCAGCGGATCGAGGAAGCCCATGAAATGATCAATTACAACATGGCCGCTTCCTTCCGCAACCGGGTTGCCTAGACGCTGAACGTGCAGGCTGCCTACAGCGCCGAGTAGGAGAAGGAGG
>CAZRLU010000172.1:0-4923 GCA_964600995.1 uncultured Oscillospiraceae bacterium
TCCACAGACAGGGGAGCGCAGGTCACCTCTAAAATATAGCCGGCCTCGGTCGTAAAGGCTACGCTGACGCTGTCCTGCTTGGGAAGCTTGTAGGATACGCAGGGGAATCCGTTCACGGTGGCCTTCTCAACTTCCGTCACGTCGCCGTCGGAGGAAAGGCTCTGGGCGTATTCATCCAGGGACATGCCGTCTGTGTTTACATACACTACAGCCATCTGCGCGGACTGATCTTCCGGCATGAAATAGCCGATATAACCCTTTTCCTTGTCTTCCTCCGTGAGCTCCACGGGAAGCATCCCCTCCGGCAGCCAGATTTTGATTGCGATCTCGTCAAAGGTGTAAAACTCACCGGTCAGATTCGCCGCCTCGAGAACCGGCTCAACGTCCTCCCACTTCAGGGCCGCTTCCTCGGACAGGGCCGCGGGCACCAGCAGGCACAGCATCAGCAAAACACACAGGAATTTTTTCAAGGAAATCTACCTCTCTTTCTTGCTCCGTTTCTGAGCTGCCTTGTATTTTAATGGACAGACTTTCTGCTGTATACTGTCCTTTGGTACAGGTTTTCGGATCGGCGCGGAGGGATCACAGATCAAAGGAAATCGGATCCGTCATATCGTATCCGCCGAACACGTCGTTCAGCACGAAGCAGAACATCATGGTCACCGGCTCTTCCTCGCCGCTGTCATCGCTCAGATCCAGATAGGTGACGGTCATTCCCTCCTGCCAGAGGATCTGATCTCCGTCAAACTCGCTTTCCTCCATCTCTTCGCTGTCTTCCGCATCCACAAACATGGTGTAAACAGGAATGATGATGTCCCCTTCCTTTAATTGGGTCGTATGGCGAATCGGCAGACCGCTTTCATCATAGCCCGCGTTGGCCCCGAGGATCCGCCCTTCCTTGCTTCCGGCCCTGAATTCCACCACCAGGTAGGTATATTCTCCGTTCAGGTTCACGGGAATCAGGCTTCTTCTTCCGTATTCGTTTACAATCTGGTCGTACAGCGGCACCAGCTGATCCCCAAATACCGGCCAGGTTCCGTCAAACGTGCTGTAAACGATTCCCTTATTCCAGTCGATGACGTTATTCTGCATCAGGCCCAGGTCCACATAGCCGGAGGATTCCTCGTCGGTGATGTCCATCATGACCATACCCTCCACATAATCCAGATACCGCAGATCTTCCGGAGAAAGGCTGGCCGAGAAGGCGTAGTCTCCTTCCGAGGCGGAGACAGGAATAGCCGCGGGTTCGCTTTCCTCGTAGGTTCCCGATGCGTCGTTCCAGCTCAGCCCGCCCTGCTGGCTGCCGTAGGCTGAAGCCACGTCCGAGAGAAAGCCCGAGCCGGTGATATTCTGCGGCGTGGTTTGCGCGAAGCTGTAGCTTCCTCCCGTCAGCTGCCCGGCATAAGCCTTGACAAAGCCTATCCAGTTGGGAATGCAGAAGGATAGATCAACGCCCTCCGTGTAGCTTTCAAACTCGTTCTTCGTGTCGTGCGGAATCAGAACGGACAGGCCGCAGCAGGAGCTAAGATTCTCCGTCTGCCGGCTGACCAGCACCGCGTCTGTCAGAGCCTGCCGCGCTTTGGCGGCTTCCGTCTTGTTGAAATGCGAGTAGGCGTCCAACATGGCTCCCAGGTCAACCATATCCCAGCTGCCGTCCACAAAGGAACCGAAGGTATACATCCGGCTGCGTCCGCGCCTGATTTCCGCTTCGCTGTCTCCCGTCAGCTCGTCCTGCAGGGTCAGGCCAAGATTTTCCATTGCCTCCCGCAGCGGCGCCATTTTTTTGATGTTGACGACGCTCATGGTTAAATAATCGTCAGGATTCTCTTTCTTTCCGGCCTCCATATAGCTGTCCGCAATCAGGCGGCAAAGTTGCTCCGTGGACATGCCCGGATTCTGATCCAGAGTTTCCAGCCAGGGCGTGTAATGCCAGCCCGTGCCCGGCTCCAGTTCTTCGCTGGCCACAAAGTAGTCGATATCATAGTTGGAAAGCAGGGCGGCCATCTCGTAGGTCGCCATCATGCAGGCATCGCAGCCGAAAAAGTCGAAATGGAAGCCGCCAACCCTGTCTTTCAGATCCTGCAGCGCCTGATTGATTTCCCGCAGGGTGAGCCCGTCTTCCTCCTCGGTTGTGCTGTCAAAGCACATGCCGGCTTCGGAACCCGCGCCGTGATCCCACAGGATGACCCCGGTTCTTTGGGCCTGATAATTCTTGAGTCCGTATTCCAAAAACTCCAGGAGGCTTTCCCCGCTGCCCATGGACGCCCAGCCCCAATCGGTAATGGACTCAAAGGCTCCGTCCCGGATTTCAATCAGATTGCGGGTGTTCCCTTCAATTTCCTCAAAGTCCCAGGTTTCCGCCCCGCCTGCCAAAATGACGAGATTCAAGTTCTCTCCGGTTTCCGCGATGCCCATTTCGTAGATATCCTCGCAGGCGTCGCTTTGCAAATCCGCCCCGCACATATAGACGAGCAGCGTCGTATCCGCCTCGGCCGTCGCGCCGGCACACGGGAACAGGAGTCCAAGGGTAAAAATAAGGATCATGATTTTCTTCATTTGATATCCCCCAATTCTGCGGCTTTGTTCAGGGCTTCCGCCCGGGTGGAAACGCCCAGCTTCTGGTAAATCAGTCCGCAAAAATACTTGACGGTTCTCTCTGAGATATTCAGGATGGAGGCAATTTTCGCGTTTTTATATCCCGCGATCATCAGGGAATACACCTGGTATTCCCGGTCCGTAAACACAGGCTTATTGGCGGCGGGCTTCATGAAGTTGGGGTAAAACGCGGCCTGCCGCCGGGTCAGGGTCAGGACGCTCTGCGTCCAGGGATCTTCGGGAAGCTTCATTTCGTTCAGCAGGTCGATGACGGCGATCCCTTCGTTGGCAATCACGCGAATCAGGCCGTAATTCCTGGCCAGGTCCAGCGCCTCCTGCATTCTCTCCCACCACACGCCGTTTCCGCCCCGATGATGGAAAACCGCTTCCAGCAGGTTCAGCTGGATGAGCATATAAGGCCGGTCATAGCTCACAAAGTATTGCCGTAGCAGGGCCGCCAGAAACGGCACCTTCGTATGCTGCCCCAGGATCAGGTACATGCGAAGCTTCAGCATATACTGATATCTGTCCAGGATGATGAAATCCCCCGCTTCATCCGGCGCTTTGGTCTCCAGCCAGTTCACCGCATCCGTCGTCTCTCCGCGGAGCAGTGAAAGCCAGATCCTGAACGCCGCCAGATTTTTCTTCAGCCGGAACGGATGCTGATCCGTCAGGGAAACTATGGCATGGTTCATCATGCCGACGGCCTCATCCAGGTTGCCCTGCGCGGCCAGTATCCGGCTCTGGATGCCGATGGCCGCGTAGTGAATGTCCGGATCTTCCGCGATGCGCTGAATCCCCTCCCGAACCTTTTTCATGGCCAGGGTATAGTCTCCGTCAGGATTCGCTTCCAGCTCCCTTTCCGCAATCGCGATTTCTCCCACGCCGCTGCGACCCAACGCCAGCTCAATCGGTTTTTTGAACAGGTGGTAAATACGCCACCCGTGCCGGACCCATCTGCAAAAATCCAGCCCGCCGTTCATCAGGCTCACGCTGTTGCCGGACACGCTGAATCCTTTGCGCCAGGCTGACGACTGCAGCAGAGTCGGCGCCCTGGCCGCGGCTAGAAGCCTCTTCAGTGTGTTTTTGCTGCCCCGCTGGGAAAGGCACAGATCCAGATACGCCTTCGCTTCCTCCGCGGTTTTGCGCCGGGCGTCCAGCGCGGGGGTTTTCCGGATAAACTGCTCAAGGGTCTGGTACCATCGTTCGCTTTCCTCCGCGTGACCCCGCAGGCTTTCGATTTCACATTTTCCCTTGATCAGTTCCGGATAGGCGAGGATGGTATCCATACCCAGCGCCGCGTATCCTTCCCGCAGGTACACATAATCGCCGTCCGCCGGCCTGTTGAACGCGTCCCGGATCAGCAAATCCCGGATTTTATCCCTGACCCCCAGCTTCCGGTAATAATCGAGGGCTCTTGGCACCTGATTCTGCAGCTCATAATAGAGGGCGGCCCGCTTGTACTGCTCGTTCACGTAATCCGGCGTATACTGATTCTGCATTTCAGAGAAAAGCGCCTGACGAACGATGGGAATGAAGGTATACCCTCCTTCGCCGTCCCGCAGCAGCATATAGGATTTTCTCGCGATTTCCTCCATCATCCGCGGCGCGTCGTTTCTCCCCGTCACGATCCTGGCCATATCCTCGGAGAAGCGCTCAAAGGGTGACAGGTTATACAACAGCTGCCTCTCCGGTTCCGGAAATGTCAGCACCACGTCCGACACCAGAACGCGCTTGATTTCTGTCCGGGTCTGTTGAATGTAGGATAACAGAGAGGCTTTGTTTCCCCTCAGCATCTGCTGAGCCAGGATATGCAGGCCGAAAGGCCATCCCCACAGTGATTCCAGAATCATCCGGACATCAGCGGGGGTGAGCTCAATGCCATATTCCAAAAACAGCTGAATGATCTCCTCGTCGTTAAAAAACATATACTCCTTGCCCAGCATGGCAATCATGCCGGTGGCGCACAGGTTCTGCAGCGCCTGGGGCAGCTGGGCCCGGCCCGACAGAATGGCATATTGGTTTTCGGAAAGGCCCGCAAGCATCGCCGCGATTTCCGTCCCCATGGCATAGGACGGATTGTCCACGCTGTCGATGGCAACGAGGGCCTGTTTTTCCTGCGAAACAAGGCGGGAAAAAGCGTCCCAATCGTCCCGTGAAGAATCGAAGCGAAGAACCTTCCCGTCCCATGACTCGCAAAGCTGGTCTATCAGTACGGTCTTTCCGCTGTAAAAGAAGGCGGAAAGATATACGATTTTCCGGCTTTTGAGCAGGGCGGTGATGTCCCGCAGTTTATCCGTTCTTCGGACAATGGGCAGCCGTGCCATG
>CAZRLU010000173.1:0-4846 GCA_964600995.1 uncultured Oscillospiraceae bacterium
GGATTTGCCCACGCCGCCCTTGCCGGAAAAGAAGAGAAAAACCTGAGCCATAAAGTATTGTCCTTTCCGCCTCGCCTTACGGCGCCAGACTGTTCCCCGTGGGCAGCGAATCCTCCACGGACCGCAGCGTCTTCTGATTCATATACCAGTCAATGAAAGCCTTCGGCGCCTTCGACGCCTCAGATCCCGAATACCCGTTGGGAATGAAGCAGGCGATGGCGATTTCCGGGTTGTCATAGGGGGCGAAGCAAACGAACCAGGAGTTGTTCTCCAGGTCGATCTTCGTCACCTGCGCGGTTCCGGTTTTCGCGGCGATCTGATCCGTATAGGGCCAGTTCCGGAAGTACTTACCTGCGGTACCGGATTCGTCAACCACGCCCGCCATCCCCTGGCGGATCAGCGGCAGATATTCGTCCGACTTGTCGATCCGGTGGATCAGCGTGGGCTCCCGCTGGCTGAGAATCTCGCCGGAGGGGGAGGAGATGGAGTCGATCAGGGATACGTTGTACAGATATCCGTTGTTCGCCACCGTGCAGACGTACCTTGCGACCGCCACCGGCGTCAGCACCGTCACCGACTGGCCGATTCCCGTCAGAATGGTCTGGCCGCCGCCCCACTTGATGTCGTTCATGTAGTTGTAGGTGTCGCCGATGACGGACTGAAGGTAAACCATTTCCTTCGTCATGCTCAGCTCTTCCATCAGGATCGTGCGCATGTTGTCCAGCCATTCGCTTTCGTTGTAGTTCACCGCCATGTCCATCAGCCGCTTCGCGCAGGCGGAAAGCCGGGCGTCGTCATATTCGATGTTGCGGCTCTGTCCGCAGTTCTTCAGGTGCGTCTTGATGGAGTTGAAAACGATGATGGGCATGGAGGTGTCCTGGTTCGCCTCGTTCATGGCCCGGGTCGGGTCATACAGCGTGTTCTGGCTTCCCACCACCGACCGCACCTCGCCGGGCAGGTCGATGCCGGTCTTCGAGGTCAGGCCGTATAGGGAGGCGTACCGGTAAAGCCGCTCCTCGCCCAGCCGGCTCCCCAGCTCATAGAAGAAGTAGTTGCAGCTGTTGGTCAGACCGTCCACGATGGTCTGGTTCGCGTGCTTGTAGATGTAGTTCTTGTTGATCCAGCACTTCGGGGCGGTCGTGATATCCGCGTTGTACTTCGTGTAGTATCCCCCGTCAGAGATCCGCTCCGTCGGCTTCAGCACGCCCTCCACCAAAGCCCCCGTCCCCGTCACCATCTTGAAAATGGATCCGGGGGTTCCCCGGGCGTGGATCCCGTAGTTCAGCAGCAGGTTCCGGCTGTCCCCCAGGATGGCCATGGCTTCCTTTCCGCCCATGACCAGCGCGTTCAGGTCATAGGTGGGATAGTTCGCCAGCGCCAGCACCCGGCACTGCATGTCCAGCACCACCAGGCACCCGTGCTCCGCCAGGTCCAGGGGATAGGTCCCCCAGTTCCGGTTGTGGATATCCGTCTTGTTGGCTTCCAGCCAGGAGTCCGAGGCCAGGTACCGCTCCTGCAGGTCCCGCGTGGAGTTCACGTTGTCCGCGATGGCCCGCTCCGCCACCGCCTGATAGGCGGCGTTCAGCGTCAGCTTCACGTTGTTGCCGTCCTGGGGCTCCGTGTAGCTCAGCTCCCGCACCACCTTGGACATCTGGTCCCGCTCCACCACCCTGGCGCCCTTCCGCAGGGAGGAGTTCTGGGTCAGCCAGTCCTCCATGGAATATTCGATGCCGTCGCGGCCGATGGTGTCGTTGTAGGAATAGCCCTTCGCCTGCAGGGAGAGCCACGTGGCCCGGGAGGGAATGGCGCCCGTGTATCCGATGATCTGGGCCGCCAGGGTGGACCGGGGATAAACCCGCTTCGTGCCGATTTCGATCTCCATCCCCGGCAGCATCATGCTCCGGGTCTCGATCTCGATGACGGTCTCGTATTTCACGTCCCGCGCGATCACGATGGGCTGGCTGTTGAAGATGTTCATCTGCATCTCGGAGTAGATCGCCATGATCTTCAGCATCAGATCCTCCGGAATGTCCTCCGTGATCTGATACCGGGCCTTCAGCCGCTCGATGCATTTCTCCGGCGTGTCGTATCGGGTCAGGTTCGTCAGATAGTTGTTGCTCCGCCACTGGTTTTCCCGCGTTTGCAGCACGGATTCGGATACGCCGGATCCGAAGTTGAAAATCCATTCCCCGCTCTCCGGGTCCCGCTCGATCACGAAGTCGATGGCCATCTGGCCGCCGTTCTTCTCAATGATCCCGATGGTGTCCACGATGGAGGCCGTGTAGGCCTTGTAGGCGGCGGCGGAAATCGTGGACGCGTCCTTGTAGAAGGTCACGTTGTAGATCATCTCGTCCTCCGCCAGAATCACCGAGTCCGACGAGATGATGTTTCCGCGCTTTCCCCGCAGCGCGATGGTCTTCGTGCGGGTGCTCTCCGCCTTGGCCTGATATTCCTCCTCCTGCCGAAGCTGGAGATCGACCAGCCCGGAAACCAGATAAACAGCCATGGCGAAAAGAATCACCAGGAAGCCGATATACCGTCCCAGCCCCTGCTGTTTTTTCTTCTTTTCCATGGGTCACGCTCCTTTCCCGGGGTTTCGAACGCCCGCGCGTTCACGACTGAATAGTCAGTTACTTGCTCGTAAAGATGATGGGCTGATTCCGCAGCGTCACCGGCTTGCTCACCTTCCCCAGAATCAGCCGCCGGATGGGGAACTCAATCGCCAGCGTCAGAAGCCCCGTCAACAGCACGTCCTGCAGCGCCCGCCGGATGTGCAGCAGCTCCAGCGGCGTGCCCCCCAGATAGATGTACGCCACATTCACAACCTCGTATACCAGCACGTTGGTCATCGCGCACAGCACCGTCCGCAGCCACGCGGGAATATACCGCTTCGTCCGCTTCAGCGCCCGGTCCATCTCCAGCTGCCGCAGGGACTTGTCCGAGAAAATGAAGGAAACGAACAGCGCCGACAGGGGATAAACCGCCAGGCTCACATAGGGCACCGACGGCACCATGATCTCCATCAGCAGCCCGTAGATCAGCCCCACCCAAAGGGCCTGCACCCGGCCGTAGGCCACCGTCACGATCCCGATGATGGCGAACAGCAGGTTCGGCGTGATGCCCCCGATGGATAGATAGGGCATCACGCATACATGCATCAGGTATCCGAAAGGCACCAGGAACAGCAGCACCAGATACCTCCGGAAGGATCCGGCGCCGTTGCTGAAGGCGGCTCCGCCGGCATTCCCGGCCCCCGGATGCTGCTCCGATATCCAGCCCAGGGACGGCATATCCTTCCTGCGGGAGCTCCTGCGGGAGGATTTTCTCATGCGTCATCCTCCTCAAAGGTCATGTCGTCCGGGTCCGGCGTCAGATAGGGCGTCGGCGTGGGCTCCGGCGTGGGGGTCGGCGTGGGCGTCGGATCCGCGTTGAACGCCACCGGCACATATTCGATGTTGTGTACCTCCGGCGTCGGCGTCGGTACCGGCGTCGGCTCCGGCGTGGGCGTCGGCGTTTCCGTGGGCTCCGGCGTCGGGGTGGGGGTGGCGTTTGGGTCCGGCGTGTTCTGGCTCTCAAACAGAGAGGAGGCGATCTGCGGCACGACGGGGGAGGGGCGGGCGCTTTCCAGCGGAACCAGGTCCACGTTGGCCCTGCCGTTCTCCCGGCCCTGGATGGCTTCCGCCACCGGCATGTACCGCAGCACGATCACGTATTCCAGATGCTGGAAATCCGCCAGCGGCTCCAGCACGATGTATTGCTTGTTGCTCTCCATGCCCCGGGTGCTTTCCCGAACGGTCCCGATCGGAATCCCCTTCGGAAAGGACATGCCGACCCCGCTGGTCACCACCGTGTCCCCGGGCCGGGGCAGGTTGTCGTCCGGCAGGTAGTACATCCGGCACATGGCGGTCCCGTCGATGCCCAGCGTGCCCCGCACCGTCCCCTGATCCCGGCTTGAGGAGATCAGCGCCGCGATGGAAGCCTCCGAGTCAATGATGGTCCGAACCGTGGAATAGGTCGGCGTCACGTTTTCCGTGTATCCCACCAGGGCGCCGGATATCGTCACCGCCATGTAGTTCTGCAGCCCGTCGTTGGAGCCCTTGTTGATCGTGAAGGTGGAGAAATAGTTGCTGTCGCTCTTTCCGATAACCGTGCAGACGACCGGCCGCATGTTGGCGTTCGCGGCGATCTCCACGCTCAGATCCTCGTATTGGGACAGCGTCTTCTGCAGCTCGTCCGCCAGCATCGCCTTGTAGACCAGCTGCTCGTTCTCCGCCCGCAGGGCGTTGTATTCGTTCTCAATGTTGGCCCGCAGCTTCATCGACCGGAAATATCCCGCCACCGCCTCCGTGATGGCGCTGAAGAACCCCTGCACCGGCGTCACCGCGCTGCCGACGGCCACCTCCGCGTCCCCCAGCAGGGGCGCGTCCGGAATAATCCGGTGGAAGATGTATGCGCCCGAGAGCATCACCAGCACCGTCGTGATCAGAACCATGATGATCACCCGCAGCGTCGGGTGCCCCCGGTGGGCCCGCCGCCGGGCCCGCACGGGCTGCAGATTGTCCTCGTCCGGGGAGGTGAAATCCCCCAGCCGGTCCCGGAAGTCCGAAGGCTCCCTCTCCGCGCTGTCATTTTCCGGATAGGAGGAATCCCGGACCCCTTCGCTGACCTTTGCGAAGTCTTCCGGCTCCCGCTCCTCCAGCCCCTGCTGCTTCCGCAGCTTGCGCAGGGCTTCCTCCGGCGTGTCCGAAGCGGCCTCCGCTCCGGTGTCCACCGGTTCGTCATAGATAAAATCGTCCTTCATCAGGGGACGGTCATTTTCCTTTTTCTTCTTCAAAGGACGGAAACG
>CAZRLU010000174.1:0-4810 GCA_964600995.1 uncultured Oscillospiraceae bacterium
TTCCGGACTGCTATACGGTGCTGGGCATCGTCCATACCCTGTGGAACCAGGTGCCGGGGCGGTTCAAGGACTATATTTCCGTACCCAAGGCGAATATGTACCAGAGCCTGCACACCACGGTCATGGGCGGGCGGAAGATGCCCTTCCCCTTTGAGGTCCAGATCCGGACCTGGGAGATGCACCGGATCGCGGAATACGGCATCGCGGCCCATTGGCGCTACAAGGAAGGAAACGCCAAGGGGGACGAGCTCGACGCCAAGCTGACCTGGCTTCGCCAGATTCTGGACTGGCAGAGCGACACCCGGGACAGCCAGGAATTCATCGATACCCTGAAAACCGATCTGTTCGACGACGAGGTGTTCCTCTTTACCCCCAAGGGGGACGTGATTTCCATGCCCAAGGGCTCCACGCCCCTGGACTTTGCCTACCGCATCCACTCCGCGGTGGGGAACAAGTGCGTGGGGGCGAAGGTGAACGGGAAGCTGGTTCCCCTGGAAACGGAGCTGGCCACCGGGGACCGGGTGGAGATCATGACCTCCGCCTCCAGCAAGGGCCCCTCCTCGGACTGGATCCGCATCTGCAAGACCCCCCAGGCCAAGGCGAAGATCCGGCAGTACCTGAAGAAGGAGCTGCGGCAGGAGAACCTGGCCCTGGGCCAGGAGATGATCGAGCATGAGTGCGCCCGCCGGGGCGTGCGGCTGGGCGAGCTGGAGAAGCCGGAATACTATGAAGCCATGGTGAAGAAATACGGCTTCACGGATTTCGACGACGTCTGCTGCGCCGTGGGCTACGGCGGCATGGCGGCCCAGTATGTGGTGTCCCGGCTCATCGAAGAGCAGCGGCAGCGGGAGACCCCCGCCGTGCCGGAGATCCCCGCGGAGATTCCGGACCGGGCCGACGAGAAGCAGCTGAGCCAGCGCCGGGCCAACCACGGCATCGTGATGACCGGCAACGAGGACCTGGATATTCCCATCCGCTTCGCCCGGTGCTGCAGCCCGGTGCCGGGGGACGAGATCGTGGGCTACATCACCCGGGGACGGGGAGTCACCATCCACAAGGCGGAATGCCCCAACGCCGCCGTAGCGGAGCCGGAGCGCCGGATCCCGGTGGAATGGGCCCTGGACGGGGAAGGCTCCTTCTATGCCTCCATCAAGATCCTGGTGTACGACCGGGTGAACATGCTGGGCGAGATCGCCTCGGTGGTGGGCGAGATGAACGTGTCCATCAAGGCGGCCCAGGTCCAGAGCGACGACCGGACCCGGATTTCCACGGTGAAGCTGACCCTGGACGTGCATTCCCGGGAGGAGATGGACAAGGTGATCCAGGCCATCCGCAACAAGGCGGACGTGCTGGATGTATACAGAATCACGGGGTGAGGCCCCGAAGGAGCGGGAATGAGCCAGCTGGAAGCATATCTGGAGACGATTCAGCCGGAGCTGCGGAACACAGCCCGGCTTTTTGGCATGGAGGAAAGGCTGGACGCCATGGGGCGGAAGGCGGAGGAGGAAGCGGGCCGCTACCGGATTACCTGGACCCTGGAGGGGCTTTCCGCGGAGCGGTCCGTGGCCGTGCCCCGGGATCCGGATCCCCGGCTGGAGGAGCTGCACCGGAAGCGGGCGGCCCGGCGGCTCTGCAAGCAGGCGCTGTATGACCTGTGCCGGAAGGCCACGGGAATTCAGCCCCCGTGGGGCAGCCTGACGGGGGTGCGGCCCACCCATCTGATGCTGGAGGCCCTGGGGGAGGGGCTGACGCCGGCGGAGGCCATCTGCCGGCTGGAGGCGGACTTCGACGTCACGGAGGAGAAGGCGGAGCTGCTGGCCCGGATCGCCGGGGTGCAGCGGGAGCTTCCCCCGCCCGGGGACCGGTGGATGGACGTGTATATCGGCATTCCCTTCTGCACCACCCGGTGCGCCTACTGCTCCTTCTCCTCAGGGGAGATCGGGGACGGACACCTGGCGGCGCCCTACCTGGACGCCCTGGAGAAGGAAATGCGGGCGGGGGCGGAGCTGATGGCGGAGAGCGGAAGGAAGCTCCGGGCCCTGTATGTGGGGGGCGGCACCCCCACCGCCCTGCCGGAGAAGGAGTTCCGGCGGCTGCTGGAGGCCATGAACCGGTTCTTTCCCGGCGCCATGGAATATACCGTGGAGGCGGGACGGCCGGACACCCTGACCCGGGGAAAGCTTGCGGCCATCCGGGAGGCAGGGGTGGGGAGAATCTCCATCAATCCCCAGACCATGAACGACCGCACCCTGCGGGAGATCGGCCGGGCCCATACGGCGGAGCAGGTGCGGGAGGCCTATGCCCTGGCCCGGGAGGAAAGAATCGGCCATATCAACATGGACGTGATCGCGGGCCTGCCGGGGGAGGTGCCGGCGGACTTTGCCCATACCATGGAGGAGGCGGTCCGGCTCTCCCCGGAGAGCCTGACGGTGCATACCCTGGCCATCAAGCGCTCCTCCCCCTGGGGAGAGCGGGCCACCGCCGCCCGGCAGGGACGGGGCGAGGCGGCCACCCTGCCGCCGGGGGACAGCGTGGCGGAGATGGTGCGCCTGGGCCGGAGCACGGCGGAGAGCCTGGGCATGCGGCCCTATTATCTCTACAAGCAGAAATACATGGCGGGCAACCTGGAAAACACCGGCTATGCCCTGCCGGGGCATGAGTGCGTCTACAACGTGGACATCATGGAGGAAACCTCCCATATCCTGGCCCTGGGGGCGGGGGGCATCTCCAAGCGGATCTATCCGGAGGAGGGACATATCGGCCGGGCGCCCAACGTCAGCCATGTGGAAACCTACCTGGAGAGGCTGGAGGAAATGATCGAAAGAAAAAGAGCCCTGTTTCTGGACGAAACAGAGCAATAAGCAGGGACCCGGACCGGGTCAGAAGGCCTTTTCGGAATCCAGCAGGATGGTCACCGGCCCGTCGTTCACCAGGGAGACCTGCATCTCCGTCCGGAAGCGGCCGGTTTCCACCCGGATCCCCTCCGCCCGCCAGCGGGCGATGAGCTCCTCGTACAGCTCATTGGCCTTTTCCGGCCGGGCGGCCCGGATATAGCTGGGGCGGCGGCCGCCCCGGGCATCCCCGTAGAGGGTGAACTGGCTGACGGCCAGAATGGCGCCGCCCGCGTCCAGCACCGAGCGGTTCATGACGCCGTTTTCATCATCAAAGATCCGGAGATGGGGAACCTTCTCGGCGATATATTTCAGATCCGCCGGGCCGTCCTCGGCGGAAACGCCGATCAGCACCATCATTCCCGGCCCGATTTCGCCGGTGATTTCCTCGCCCACCCGGACGGAGGCGGAGGTGACTCTCTGCACAACGCAGCGCATGGCTTTCGCTCCTTTCACGGCCAAGGGCCGAAAAAATCCTGGACCATTGTATCACAAAGGCAGCCGCCCCGGAAGCGGGGAAGGAAAAAAGAAAAGGCGCGGAGAAGACTCCGCGCTTTTTCCGTTCCGGGGAAGGATCAGGTTTCCACGAAATCCATGTCGCTGAGGAAATCGATAATCATGGCGATCTGCTCCTCCGTCAGGCCTTCCGCTTCCAGACCGCTGCCGGCGTAGGCCACCACCTCGATCTCATAGGATTTGTAGACGGACCAGATATCCACGATCCGGCTGCCCTCGGTGATCTCGCCGTTCACGATCAGCAGCTTGGTGCCGTAGGCGGTTTCCGCCTCCTTCACCTCGGCGGAGTACATCTGCTCCAGGAAGGAGTTCTTCATCGCTTCCACCGTTTCGGCGGACAGATCGTTGAGCCGCATGGCCGTGCCGTCCTCGGCGGTGAAGGAATCGTTGAAGGCAATGCTCAGGGTGATCCGGGGCTTGGAGGCGTCCTCCGAGGTCACGGAGGCGATGATGCTGGCGCTGTCGGCATCCAGGACGGAGAGATTGTAGCCCTCCGGCAGCCGGCACTGAATCCGGAAGGAGCCGTTGACGCTGAGGGTTCCCAGGGTTTCTGCGGGCTGCTCCGCTCCGGCGAGGACGCAGACGGAAAGCAGCATGATGCCCAGAAGCATCGCAAGTGTTTTCTTCATGTCAATAACCTCCTGATCTTGATTGGGATATTTACCTGATCACGTACTGACTGCTGATGTAGCCCACGTTCCCGGTGGCGGGATCCTCCACCTGATACCAGCCGGTGAACTCCGCGATCACCCGCAGCTGCTCGTTGGCCCGATAGGTGGCCAGCAGCTCCGCGGACTTGGTGGGGGCGAACCGCAGATTCACCCAGCCGCTGGCCCGGGTGGGACGCACGACCACGTTGTAGGGCACATCCACGCGCTTGTAGGTCTTGAAGATCCGGTTCAGCTCGGTCACGGTGCCCGCGTTGTCGGAGGGCGTGGAGGGTCTGGAGGGGGTCACGGGCCGGGAAGAGGGCTTGGTGCCGGTCAGGAAGCGGGTCTGCACATAGGCGGTGCCGTAGGCTCCGCCCCAGACGATGGCGGTCCAGCCGTTGCCCAGGTGATATTCCACGCCCACCTGGGAGCCGAAGTTCAGCCGGCCGATGAGGTTGTCGCCCACCTCGGGGGAGGAACGGACATTCAGGGTTCTGCCGTCCTGGGTATACACATACATGTCGGCCACGGCCAGGGAGCTGACGGGAATCAGGATCCCGACCATCAGGACGGCCGCCAGCATCAGGGTGATCATTTTTTTGGACATTGCTTTTTCCTCCTAACTCTTCAGGATACAGGGTCTGACTCCGGAAGTCCGGGTTCAGCGAATGACCAGCACGGCGCGCTTCTCAAAGCGACGCCGGGCCCGGCGGTAGGCGAGGACGGACGAGAGCATCGCGACAAAGCCGCAGA
>CAZRLU010000175.1:0-4767 GCA_964600995.1 uncultured Oscillospiraceae bacterium
TCTGCGAGATCGGAGCCAACACCATCCGTCTGGCTCATTACCAGCATGACCAGTATTTCTACGATCTGTGCGATGAGCGCGGCATGGTGGTCTGGGCCGAGATCCCCTACATCTCAGAGCATATGCCCAACGGCCGGGAGAACACCATCAGCCAGATGAAGGAGCTGATCATCCAGAACTTCAATCATCCCTCCATCGTGTGCTGGGGCATCTCCAATGAAATTACCATTTCCACGAAGGATAAAAAGGACATGCTGGACAACCACCGGGTCCTGAATGATCTGGTGCACGAAATGGATCCGACCCGCTTCACCACCCTGGCCTGCTACGCCATGTGCGGCCCCTTCAACAAGGTGGCTCACATCACCGACGTGGTCAGCTGGAACCTGTATCTGGGCTGGTATGTGCCCGGCCTGTGGCTCAACGATCTGTGGATGCGTTTCTTCCACCTGGTCTATCCGGGCCGCTGCCTGGGCTACTCCGAATACGGCTGCGAGGGCATGCCGAACCTCCACGCCTCCCATCCCCGGCGTGGCGACCACACGGAGGAATATCAGGCCCTGTACCATGAGTATCTGCTCAAATGCTTCGAACGCAATCCCTACATGTGGGCGACCCACGTCTGGAACATGTTTGACTTTGCCGCGGATGCCCGGAACCAGGGCGGCGAACCCGGCATGAACCACAAGGGACTGATCACCTTCGACCGCCGGACGAAGAAGGACAGCTTCTTCCTCTATAAAGCCTACTGGAGCAGGGAGCCCTTTGTGCACATCTGTTCCAAGCGCTTCCAGGACCGTACGGAAGGGCGGATTCCCGTCAAGGTATATTCCAATCAGGGCGAGGTAACCCTGTACGTGAACGGAGAGAAGCGGGAAACCCGGTACGGCAGCCGCGTTTTCCACTTTGACGTGCCGCTGGATGGCGTTGTGAAAATCCGCGTCGCCAGCGGGGAATGTTCCGATGAAGCGGAATTCCGGCGCGCGGATCATCCAAATCCGGCCTACAGCCTGCGTGATACAGGCGATAAAGGTGCCAACTGGACCAAGTAAGGAGATTTTTGCAATGGCTAAAGAAACAACTCCTGCCGTGGGTGTCAATCGCGCCAAAATGTATCAGCTGGCACTGTTCCCGCTGAATAACGGCGCAACCAACGTATACTTCGTACTCATTCTGTCCTACGTGGCGCAGTTCGGCTCCAGCGTGCTGCAGCTGGGCATGTTCGCCTCCATCATGGTCACCGTGATGCGGGTGTTCGACGCCATCACCGACCCGATCATCGGCGCGCTGATGGACCGGACCAGCACGAAGATCGGTAAGTTCCGCCCCTTCATGATCATCGGCAGCGTCATCATGGCGCTGAGCGTTGTCGCCCTGTACATCCTTACCCCGCTCATTCCCGAATCCGTGATGTGGCTGCGCTATGCGGCGTTTGTGGTGATCTACGCCGTCTGGGTGATCGGTTACACCTTCCAGACCTCCGTCACCCGCGCAGGCCAGACCGTGCTCACCAACGACCCCAACCAGCGGCCGCTGTTTACCATTTTCAACACGGTGGGCTCCATGCTGGGCATGGGCGTCATGCAGTTCCTGATCCCGCTGGTCAAGGGCAGTTTCGATATCAAGGACGCAGCCGGCGCCGTGATCACCTCCGGCTACGCGCGGCCTGAGCTCTACCGCATTATCACCCCCATCGGCATCGCGGTATCCGTGCTGCTGACCATTCTGGCCATCATCGGCATCGCGGAAAAGGATCAGCCCAAATACTACGGCCTGGGCGGCGTTCAGGAGAAGGTCAAGTTCTCCGAATATGCGGAGATCATCAAGCACAACAAGCCCATGCAGCGCCTGATGGTCGCCGGCGCCGGCTGCAAGCTGGCCCTGGCCATTGCCACCAACACCACCGTCCTGCTGGCGCTCTACGGCATCATGATGGGCAATTACAACAGCCTGTATCTGCCCATGATGATCCTGGGTTACGTGTTCGCGGTTCCCTTCTTCCTCCTGTCTGTGCGCACCAGCCAGAAGCTGGGGCAGAAAGCGTCCCTCACCCGCTATGTCGCGGTCGCGCTCATCAGCTATGTGGGAGTGCTGGTATTGCTGGTCCTTTCCAACAACCAGAATCCGGCCATGATGCTCTCCTTCCCCTTCAACGGCGGCGGCGCCATCAACCTGTACACCGTCCTGTTCATTCTCTGCTTCGGCCTTGGCTACGGTGCCTACTACGCCACCGCGGACATGCCGATCCCCATGGTGGCTGACTGCTCCGACTACGAGACCTACCGTTCGGGCAAGTATATTCCCGGCATCATGGGTACCCTGTTCTCCCTGGTGGATAAGCTGGTTTCCTCCCTCGCCCAGACGCTGGTGGCCTTCATCTTCCTGCTCTGCGCGGGGCTGAACGAGCTGCCCACCGATGCCACGCTCTACTCTCCCGGCATCAAGACCGCCGTCATCGTGATGTTCTGCGTCATCCCCATGCTCGCCTGGATCGCCACCCTGTGGGCGATGAAGGGCTATAAGCTGACCGGCGCGAAGATGAAGGAGATCCAGGCGGTAAACGCTGCCCGCAAGCAGGGCATCGCTGAAGGAATGACCCTCGAACAAGCCATGGAAAAATGGCCTGTGCAGGAATAATCACTGAAAGGAGCTACCATTCATGAATCTTCCCCTGAACATTGATTTTACAGGCAAAGTGGTTGTCGTCACCGGTGCGGGCGGCGTGCTGTGCGGCGACATGGCCCGCGCCTATGCGCAGGCCGGCGCGAAGGTGGCCGCGCTGGACCTCAACGAGGAAAAGGTCAAGGAACTCGCGGAGGAAATGAAGGCCCAGGGCTATATCTGCGAAGGCTACAAGGCCAACGTACTGGAACCCGAGGCGCTGGAGCAGGTGCACCAGCAGGTCCTGAAGGATCTCGGGCCCTGTGACATCCTGATCAACGGCGCCGGCGGCAACAATCCCCGCGCAACCACGGACAACGAATATCAGCATGAAGCCAGGGAAGGCCAGAAGACCTTCTTTGACCTGGATGCCTCCGGCGTGGACTTCGTCTTCAAGCTCAACTTCCAGGGCACCCTGCTGCCGACCCAGATCTTCGCCAGGGACATGGTGGAGCGCAAGCACGGCTGCATCCTGAATATTTCCTCCATGAACGCATACATTCCGCTGACCAAGATTCCGGCGTACTCCGGCGCGAAAGCGGCCATTTCCAACTTCACCCAGTGGCTCGCGACCCACTTTGCCGGCAGCGGAATCCGCGCCAATGCCATCGCCCCCGGCTTCCTGGTCTCCAACCAGAACCGCGCACTGCTTTTCAACCCGGACGGCACGCCCACAGCCCGTACCGCCAAGATTCTGGCCGGTACTCCCATGGGCCGCTTCGTGGCTTCTGAGGAACTGCTGGGCGGTGTATTCTTCCTGACGGATGACAGAGCCGCCTCCGCCATCACCGGCGTGGTACTGCCCATCGACTGTGGCTTCGCCGCCTATTCCGGGGTGTGACGCAAAAGCTTTTCAGAATCTTCCGGATTGTGTTATAATCCAAATGTAATCATTTCCGGCTGATAAAGCCGGTGATAAAGAAAGGATGGCATGGACCATGAAAAGATTTCTTTCCCTTCTGCTGGTCGCGATGATGATTTCCTGCGTTGCTGTCGCCGACGGCATCCTGGACGCGGATCCCGAAGAGGTCATGAGCTTCAACCGAAAGACCCCCGTTACCGACTGGGAAGGCGAGTGGGTCCTGGCGGCGGCATACATCGGCGAAGACTTCGCGGACGAGAACGACATTGATACCACCGGCCTGATCGCGGTGCCCGAAAAAGCCATCGCCATGAGTGTCAAAGCCAAGCTCGATGGCAGCGCCACGGGCTCCGATGCCGGCGTCATGGTGGATCAGGGTTCCTACATTCACACCCATGTCCATGATATCGAAGCCAAGCTGACCTTCGATGCCTCCGTCACCGATGAGGAAGCAAGCCTCAAGCTGCCCTGGGACGGCTGGGACTGGACCAAGGATGAGGAATGGACCGGCTGGGTGGAAGGCTCAACCTACATTATGAAGGGCGTAGGCAAGCTGAGCAAGGTAGGGGCGGATGACAAGAGCCTGTATTTCGGAAAAATCACCGGCATCGAGAACGAAGCGATCTCCGATGAAAACATGAAGTACATGGGCATGAACGAAGCGGGCCAGCTGATCGTCTGCTACAGCGACGACAATATGGTCAAGAAAGACGGCGACGTCGCCTTCGCCTACATCTTCGTGCGCGCAGAATAATCCTCAGTTTCGTAGTTTCTCTTCCAAGGCCGTGCGGCTCCTGCCGCATGGCCCTTTTCTTTCATGAAGCAGCTGACACCATGCTTCTTTCATGGAAAACTTCTCCGCCCGCTATCCTGAACTTCGCTTCAGGGAACCCGTGCCCTCCTCCCGGGGCCTGCAGGCAGAGTTTTCGGGTCTCTCTGTCCGGAAAGACGTGCGTCCCTGATGCTGCGGGAAGAAGTTTTCCGGATTCTCTCTGCTCCAGCAGGGCATGGCTACGTTCCGAAAGGATATGTGGCTTCAGAAAAATACGAGCAGGGGGCTTCCTGCTTCCCTCAAGCTCAGGCAGGAAACTGCAGCTGCAGCGAAGCCCATGTATTTTCAAATGCTGCGATTGGTGCCTTTCCGATACCCTTGGGAAAGCACAAAAAAACCAGATCTTTCGATCTGGCTTCTGGCTCCCCAGGTAGGGCTCGAACCTACAACCCTTCGGTTAACAGCCGAATGC
>CAZRLU010000176.1:0-4761 GCA_964600995.1 uncultured Oscillospiraceae bacterium
ACCGGCGCGGAAGCCCGGGGCCGGAGGGCCTCCTTCGAGGCATAGGCCCGCTTCCATACCCGGGCGCAGATCAGGATGAGCCCCAGGCTGGCGCAGGCCATGACCAGGTAGCACAGATCCATCCGCATCCACTGGAGGAAGAGAATCTTCTTCTCCAGGGCGAACTCCATGGCCAGAATCACGCCCATGCAGGCCAGGAGGCCGCACCAGGCGGCCAGAGGGAAGGGGCGGCCCGCTTTCCGGAGGCGAAGGGTGCACAGAAGCAGCGCACCCACCAGCACCAGGCCGCTGAGCAGCTGATTGACCCGGACGAAGCCCCACTTGGGCAGGCTGTCCGCCCGGAGGCTTTCCAGGGTGGTCTGGGCGCCGGCGTAGAGGATCAGCCCCAGCAGGAAGACCGCCCCGGGCACGGCGGCTTTTTTCCGCCGCAGGATCAGCAGGAAGATCAGGGCGCAGAGCCCCTCCAGCAGGAAGATGCTGAAATGATAGTCCCCGTAGTAGTCCGGGATCCCGAAGGGGAAGCGGAGCAGGGGCGTCGGATCCTCCAGGGGAAGGAAGGTGAACTCTCCCCAGGGATCAAACCATTCCTCCATGTTCCGGCCGTAGCCCACGCCGATGATCCCCTCTGCGAACCGGCACACGGCGATCAGCAGCATGCCGGGGGCCGCCAGGGCGTCCAGCAGCCGGCCGGTTTCCCCTTTTCCCCGGCAGACCAGCCGGGCCGCCAGGACCACCCCGGCCAGGGCGCCGTAAAGCATGAAGCCGCCGCGGCTGAAGTTGAAGAAGTAATTCTCCCGGAAGAGATGCCAGCCCTGGGAGACCAGGCACAGCCCCAGCCGGCCCAGCAGGAATCCCAGGGGAAGCGCCAGCAGGGAGAAGGCCAGGAGCTTTTCCTCCCCCAGGCTGCGGCGGGCCCGGAAAAAGAGCCAGCAGAGGGCGGCGAGACATCCGGCCGCCAGGCAGAGCCCGTAGACGCGGACCGAAAGGGGACCGAGGGTAAAAATCTCCATGACAGGTTCCTCCGCTTATTCCTCCGGCTTCTGGGCGGAGGCGAAATAGATGATGTCGCTGACGGCCCGGCCGCTGACGGTGTTATGGACCTGACGGCCGTTGACGATCAGATGGGTGGACCCGCCGCCGTCCAGGTTATAGGCCATCTTGCAGTCCGGATAGATCTCCAGGATGAACCGGGCCAGCTCCGCCAGGTTCATGCCCGTGCCGTTGCCGCCGTCGGAGTCGATCTCCACCACCGCGTATTCCAGCTCACCCAGCTGCAGCAGGGCGATCCGCTGGGTGGCCAGGGTGGGATAGTGCATCTCCTTGGGCAGCGCTCCCTCCTCCCGGTAGAGCTGGCCGTCCTTGACCAGCACCGGACCGAAGGTGAAGACGTTGACCGGCTTCCGGCCCTGGGCGTCCAGGTCCGCCAGGGCGGCGGCCATGGATTCGCTGGTGGCCTCCGGCACGTCGTGGAAGTCGCCCCGGTCGTCGATGATCAGGGAATCCCAGGTGCCGTCCAGGGCGTCCCGGTACAGCACCCCCTGGCGCAGCACATAGCCCTTGTCATAGTTGTATTTGAAATAATCCCCGTTGAGAGCCACCACCGCGTTCACGTGCTTGGCCAGGGTGCGGGCGCTGACGGTGCCCGGATCGTCATAGCTGTCCATGCTCATGGCGGTGCGCAGCTGGGAGGGATCCTTGATCTGGATCGTGATCCAGCGGCAGATGGTCTTCGTGCGGCTGGACTTGGGCTTCCGGCTCTTGCGGGCGCTGACGATATGGATGGACTCGTCCTGATATTCCCCTTCAGAGATCCAGCCCTTCCGCTGGGTGGGCTGGCCGTGGGTCATGATGTCCAGATCCAGGGGTTCCACCTCGGCCAGGGCGGGCAGGGAAAGCCCCAGGCAGAGCAGGCAGGCAAGCAGGGTGCGGAGAATGTTTTTCTTCATGGTTGAATTCAGCTCCTTTACGGGAAGGGAAATGGAATGAGAGGGCTGCCGGGGCGGGAAAGCGCCTTTATTCCGCCGCCAGGGCCATGGCGAAGCGCTCCACCTTCTCATAGATGACGATGTCCGGATGACCGTAGAGCAGCTCCTCGTAGGACAGCATATCCCCGGAGGAGGTCTCGTAGAGCACGGAGCAGCTCTCCTTCAGAAAGGTGATCAGGGAGGCGCCGAAGGAATCGTTGAGGAGGAGAATCTTCGGGGCTTCGGGATGATCGGGGTTCACCCAGGCGGTGATCATGTCCGTGGATTCCTCCGGGGAAACCCGGGCCTCTCCGTCGGGGAAATGGTACCACTCGCACCTGTCCACCATCTTTCCGCCCATGCCGATCATGCTGGCCAGGTCCCCGTTGAAGGTTCCGTCGGGATCGACGGACATCTCCTCCGGCGTGGGGATGTACAGGGTGGGGAAATCCTTCTTCAGGGTTTCCGCGATGGAGAGGAAGGCCGCGTAGGCGCCGGTTTCGTTCCAGTGGGAGTCATAGCGGTAATAGAGAGGCTTTTCCCCCTTGGCGGCCAGCAGGGCGGGCCGGACATCCAGGAAGGGCACCTCCGTCTTCTCCTTCAGCACCTCGTAAATCTGGTCCAGCCGGGAGGGACCCTGGCCGGGCTGCACGGAGAGGGGCAGGTACTCGGGATAGATGGTCTGCTTGTTGGGGGCGATCAGCACATAATAGGCGGCCCCGAGCTCCCGCAGGTATTCCTGGGTATCGCTCTGAATGGCAGCCAGGTTCTCCTTTTCCTCCTCATCCAGGACGATCTCCCGCCGGACGTCGGCGTTCTCGTCCGTCTCCACGTAGAAGAGCCAGTCATGGGTGCCCAGCAGCACGCTGGAGGCGGGGGATTCCCCCAGGGCCAGGTCGGCATGCAGGCCGGCCTCGATGAACTGCTCCCGGAAGGCCAGATGGTCGTTGAACCAGTCCTCCACCCCCTGGATCCAGGCCTTGGCATTCTTTGCCTCCGTGGGCCACTCGGCCAGGGCCCGTTTCTCGTTCAGATCCCCCGTGGGGGCGGGCTGGGGCAGCAGGCGCCCGACGGTGGGAAAGAGGATCACCAGGGCTGCCAGGCACAGGAAAAGGATCAATCCGGTTTTCTTCATGGCTCATCACCTCAGAAACGGAAATAGATGAAGGGGTTGTAGGTGTTGCTGATCAGCTGCTGGGCGCAGAGGGCCAGCAGGATGAGCAGGCAGACCGCCGACAGGATCCGGCAGACGCGGGCGGGAGCGCCGGCGAGCCTTTCCGCCCGGGACTTCAGGAAGGGCAGCAGGGGGAACATGCCCGCCAGGGCGCAGCCCAGCACCAGGGCCCTCTTCCAGGTGAAGAGGGAGATGGTCGGAAAGATGGGCGTGCTGGGAGCGCCGAACATGATGCCGATCATGGCCAGGGACTTGTCCAGGCCGATATCCTGGAAGAGCACCCAGCCCACCAGCACCACCACGCCGGTCAGGACCCAGCGGAGCGGCTTCGGCAGCCTGTCCAGGGCTTTGCCCAGGGGCAGGCGCTCCAGACAGAGGAAGAGGCCGAAGTAGAGGCCCCAGAGCAGGAAGTTCCAGCTGGCGCCGTGCCAGAAGCCGCACAGGGCGAAGACGATCAGCAGGTTCAGCAGCGTCCGGAGGGAGCCCTTCCGGTTGCCGCCCAGGGGAATGTACACATAATCCCGGAACCAGGAGGAGAGGCTGATGTGCCAGCGGCGCCAGAACTCCCGGACGGAGGTGGAGATGTAGGGGTAGTTGAAGTTTTCGCTGAAGCGGAAGCCCAGCATCCGGCCCATGCCGATGGCCATGTCGGAATAGCCGGAGAAGTCGTAATAGATCTGCAGGGCATACATGGCGGCCATGAGCCAGAGGGTGCCGGCGGACAGGTTCTGGGGCTTGTGCAGCCAGAGGCTGTCGCACCAGGAAGCGATCTGGTTGGCGATCAGGACCTTTTTGCTCAGCCCCAGGATCATCCGCCCCAGGCCGGCGCAGACCTCCTCCAGGGAAGGCTTTTTTCTTCCCTCGGCCAGCAGGTCCAGATCCCCGGCGATCTGCTCATACCGGACGATGGGTCCGGCGATGAGCTGGGGAAACATGGAGATGTAGGCCCCCAGGCGGATCAGGTTCCGCCGGGCCTGGACCCTGCCCTTCCATACGTCGACCAGGTAGCTGAGGGACTGGAAGGTGTAAAAGGAGATGCCGATGGGCAGGGCGATGGACTTCCAGCGCTTCCGGATCCCCGCCAGGCGGCGGAACTCGGTGACGAAGAGATTTGCATACTTGAAATAAATCAGGGCGCCCAGAGCCAGCAGAATGCCCAGGATAAGGAACAGGGCAGCCTGCTTCCGGCGCCCCCGGTCCAGGCCGGACTGGATCCCCAGACCGCAGAGCCAGATCATCAGGATCTCCCCGGCCATGAGCAGCACGTAGACCGGCTCGCCCCAGGCATAGAAAAAAAGGCTTCCGGCCAGCAGCCAGGGCATCCGCGCCCGGGAGGGCAGAAGATAGTAAAGCAAAAAAAAGACCGGGAAGAAAAAGAACAGAAACAGGGGCGATGAAAAGACCATGACGTCCTCCTCCAATCCTCCCGCCGCGGGAGCACACACCCTTGAATTATAACAGATCCGGGAGAAGGTTTCAAGGGAAGGAAAAGCCCCTCCCGGGGCTTCGGGGAAGCGCCGGAAGGGGCCTGGCTGCAAGGTAAAGAAACCGGCCGCGGTCACCCCGCCAGGTAGGCCGGCAGCGCGACGGCAAAGACCTGCCACAGGGCGCAGCACACGATCA
>CAZRLU010000177.1:0-4687 GCA_964600995.1 uncultured Oscillospiraceae bacterium
GGCGGTAATCTGCGTAAGGGAGCTGCCGGGCGTCTCCCGGAGGCTGATCTGCCAGACCCGGCCCTCTGCGGAGACCGGCTTCCCGCCCGCGGCCGCCTGGAAGGCCTTCCAGTCGGTGCACAGCTTTCCGGTCAGCGCCATGGAAAGCCGGTTCATCACCAGATTGCGGAAACGTACCGTCCCGTCCGGATCGCCGAAGGCGATACCCATCGGCAGCAGATCCATGGCCTCTTTGACGCTGTCCGTCGTCACATGATGATGACGATAGCGTAGGGTGTTCCGGAGGGTGAAAAACAGAATCACAGCCAGCCCGGCCGCAAGCCCCCAAATCACCCCGACCGGGCAGGCGCAGACCGCCCCCAGCCAGGCCGGCGGCTCCCGGCTCCAACCGGGATGGTTATGCTCCCAGCTGATCACGGACATGCAGAGCCAGAAGGCCAGCGCCCCGGGGAGAAAGAAGGCCGTCAGGGCCGCCCTGAACCGGCGGCTCCGGCCGTCCCGGAAGGCGGCGATGGCCACCGCCATCTGCCCGGTGATCACCAGGAAAAGCAGTCCCAGCACGGGCGTCCGCGCGGAGGACAGCATCGCTTCCCGGATCGTCATGCTCCCTCACCGCCCTTCTCTTCGGTCAGGAGGTCCAGATACAGGATCCCCTCCTCCTCCCGGGCTCGGGCCGGCACGGAGAGCCGGCTCAGGTCCGGAATCTCCGCTGTCTCCGTGGCCAGCACCAGGGCATTTCCCTGCCAGGAGACCATCAGGGAGGAGGCTTTGCCCACCAGCCCTTCCGCCACGGTCTCGAAGGCGTCGTAGAGGGCGACCGCCGCGGCGGCCGGCAGGGTCTGATCCGTCTCCGGCTGCCGGGCATCGGTCTGCAGCCCGGCCAGGGTCAGATAACCCGCCGATTCCTTCAGCGCCAGGAACAGCGTCTGAACCGACAGGCTGTCCCCCTCTGCCGCCAGCAGCAGCAGGTTGGTCTTCCGTTTGACATAGGCGTTCAGCACGGATACCCGGGCCAGCTGCTCCCGGAAGGCGGGCGTGCCGGGCTCCATCCGGCTCAGCAGCCCTTCGATGCGCTGCTGGCAGGGATACAGGATCTCCGCGATCTCATGGTAGATCCGGTGCCGGGACCGGAGCCAGGCGTCCTTCTCCCGCTGCTCCGTCTCCGCCCGGATCAGGCTGTTCTCCGATTCGATCAGCTCGTTGGCTTCCGAAAGCCGCCTCTGGGCCCGGTGCACCTCCGTCTCATCCTCCGTCCAGAAGGCATAGCCGCCCCGGACCTTCCGTCCGGAGAGCTTCAGGTCCGGCGTCAGGTATACCGGGGATGCCAGGGCTGCCCGCAGCTGTGGGCCGTCCGCCGCCAATAGGGTTCCGGACCGATGGACCGGCCGCAGATCCCGGTCCGTCACCAGGGCCGGCGTCCGGAGGGCAGCAAAATAGTCCACGTAGCCCGCGTTGTGGGGGATCAGATGATACCGGATGCAGACCTCCAGCACTCCCAGCATGCCGAACATATGGATATCCGGATTGTTGTACATCCGCGGAAGGGTGGTTCCGTCAAACACCCGGACAAATACCGTCATCATCCCGATCCATGTGCCCAGGACGGCAGCCAGGTACGGGAGCGCCTTCCGGGCCTGTGTCTTCGTTTCCCAGAGCAGCAGCACAAGCCCTGCCGCCAGGCTCAGGATCATCCAGGCATAGAGTGCGTAGAAAACCGGCCCGTGGGTATAGGTGCCGGTATCCACGGCAAAGGCGGGCAGGGCGATCTTCGGCCTGTACACCAGGAAGTGCAGATCGTTGGTCAGGGCCGTCAGGGAAAGCAGCACCGGTGGAATCAGCAGCAAAGCTTCGTCCAGGCGCCCCGGCCGGTTTCCCCGGCGAATCCGCAGGCAGGTCATCAGGAAGAAGGTGGGAACCAGGGTCATGGGGGCGAAATACAGATAGCACAGATAGCGCATTACCGCCGGTTCCGTGGCAAACCGGTACATGAAGACCCGCAGCAGCTGGTAGAAAATCAGCAGCAGCGCCGCGGCGGTCATCCGGTTTTTCGCCCGGGAGGGTAGGAGCCTGGCCCGGACGGACTGGAACCAGGAAAGCAGCAGGCCCATATAGATCAGATAATTGCAGCTGGTGCACAGCGTCTCCAGGACAGCAATCCCGCAGCGGGAGAAGGCGTACACCACCCCCGCCAGCAGAAGAAAGGCTAGAAAAAGCCAGGTGCGGCGCCGGGTCATTTTTTCCTCCATGGCCTCTCCTTTCTGAAAGAACAGGTTGTCCGCCGGCTGTCCCCGCTTCCCGCGGCCGGCTCCGGCCTGTACGTTTCTGTTTTGCCTCTGAAGAAGGATTTTCGATGCGGAGTCCCCCGTTTCCTGCCTGCGGGGCCGATTTGCGGTTTTTAGAGACTTGGAGACGGTTCCCGGTCTCTTTTTTCCAAAAACAAAGGAGCTGTGAAGAAAAGGATGCATGATCCTGATCTTCACAGCTCCTGAAGCTGTAGGGTTTGTTTGATTGATTGCTCAGGGCGCCGCCTTTACCGCCGCCGTGGTTCCGTCGGCCACAAAGCCGGTATAGACCCCTGTTCCCTGAATCCGGACATGGATCACATGGCCCACGTCCACCTCCCGGACCTTGTAGGTCTTGCTGGTGGACAGCAGGATGCCCGCCTCGTTGTACCACACGCAGGCATATTCCGCCTCCACCGGCGTCAGATAGACCTGGATCGTGTCCCCCACCTTGGGCTGATAGGGGCTGATCTTCACGTTGGTGATCTCCGGGGAAACCGGAACCGGGCTGGGCGTGGCTGTGGGAACCGGCGGCCAGTACGGAGCCGCGGTGATCACCGGCGTCGCCGTCGGCCACACGGGCCCGGAAGTCCGCAGGAACTGGGTCATCATATAGCCGTGCTTTCCGTCGATTTTGATATAGGACCAGCCATCGTTGGACACCCGGAGCTGATAGACCGTCCGTCCCACCGGATAGAGGCCCATCACGTTCCGGTTCTCCACCGCCGGGGCGCTGCGCATCCGGACGTCCCGTCCGTTGCCGCTCGTGATCCAGGCGGTCCGGTTCACCGTGGTCCAGGTCCTTCCGGACGGGGCCGCGGTGGGCTTGGGAGTCGCCGTGGGGGTGCTTCCAAAGCGCAGGTACCGGACGTCCATATAGCCGACCCGGGCGTCCGGGGTCTGCACCCGGGCCCAGCCCACGCTCTGGCCCAGCACCGTCACCACGGTGCCGTTGGGATAGCTGGCCATCACAGTGGCGTCATAGCTGGGCAGGGCCCGCAGCCGCAGCCATCCTCCGAAGACGGTGGCATAGCTGACCGCGAAGGCCGGCGCCGCCCAAAGGAAAACCAGCAGGACCGCCAGGGCCGCTGCGCAGGAGATTCGCTTCGCTTTTTTCATGATTATCCGCAGCCACGTCTCCGTGGCTTTCCTCCTTTCAGCCGGATCACGCGCTGAATCTGTTTTGGATACGCTTTTATCTTATGCCCGGCGGCGGAATATGTCAAGGCTGTGAAGAGAATGTTACATTTTCACCTCATTCCCCGCAGCTCCGGCACCAACCGCTTCAAGGCGACCAGGGTGTCGTCGATTTCCGCCTCCGTGTTCCCATCCCCCAGAGTGATCCGCAGCCCGCTCCCCGCCAGCTCCGGCCCCTGGCCGATGGCGGTCAGCACATGGCTGGGCTCCGGGGAGCCCGAGGTGCAGGCGCTGCCCCCGGAGCAGGCGATGCCCATCAGGTCCAGCCGCAGCAGCAGCGCCTCCCCGTCCACGCCGGGAAAGCTGAAGTGGGCGTTGCCCGGCAGCCGCCGATCCGGATCCCCGTTCAGCCTTGCCTCAGGAATCCCTTCCAGCACGCCCCGGATCAGCCTGTCCCGCAGGGCCCGGATCCGCTCCGTCCGCTCCGGGATATTTCCGGTCGCCTTTTCGATGGCCCTGCCAAGCCCCACGATACCGGCCACATTTTCCGTTCCGCCCCGGAGCCCCCGCTCCTGGGCGCCTCCCTGCATCAGGGGCGCGATCCGGGTGCCCAGGCGGATGTAGAGCGCCCCCGTGCCCTTCGGCCCGTGAAACTTGTGACCGCTCAGGCTCAGCAGATCCGCTCCCCAGGCCTCCGGGGAAACGGGAATCGCCCCGATGGCCTGCACCGCGTCGGTATGAAACAGCACCCCCGCCTCCCGGGTGATCCGTCCGATCTCCTCCACCGGCTGCAGCGTGCCGATCTCGTTGTTCGCCGCCATCACGGAAACCAGGATCGTATCCTTCCGGATGGCCCGCCGGACCGCCTCCGGATCCACCCGGCCCAGGCTGTCCACCGGCAGAACGGTGGTCTCAAAGCCCTGCTCCTCCAGCCACCGGAAGGTATGCAGCACCGCGTGATGCTCCACGGCGTCGGTGATCAGGTGCCGGCCCTTCTCCCGGCCCGCCCAGGCCGCGCCGCGAAGGGCCCAGTTGTCGCTCTCCGTGCCGCCGGAGGTGAAATAGATCTCCTGGGGCTTCGCCCCCAGGGCCGCCGCCGTCCGCTTCCGGGCCCGGTCCAGGGCGCGCTGGGCCTCCCGGCCCGTTCCGTGAATGCTGGAGGGGTTCCCGCAATGCTCCGTCAGCCAGGGCATCATCTCCTGCAAAACCTCCGGATCCAGCGATGTGGTCGCCGCGTTGTCCAGATAGATCCGATCCTCCATGCGCCC
>CAZRLU010000178.1:0-4680 GCA_964600995.1 uncultured Oscillospiraceae bacterium
TCACATAAACCATCCCGGTCCGGGCCGCCCGGTATTCGGGCAGTGCCAGCACCTTCTCCTGAATGCGTCTGCCGGCCTCCGCCGTTTCCGCCGCGCTCAGCGCCCGGCGCCTTTCCGCCGCCCAGGCCCGCAGCCGCCGCTTTGCCTCCCGGATGTCTTCCAAACTGCTCAGCGCTCCTGTTCCCGTTCTTTTTTCCGGATGCCTCTCCGGATATTTTACTACGCTTCGTCCGGGCTTTCAACCAAAGAAAAAAGCAGCGAACGAACCCGCCATTCACTGCCGTATCATTCTCGCAAAGCTCCGATGCAGCCGGCGCGCTCCGGCGCCGCTGTTCTTCCGGATTCTGCGGAAACGTCTTCATGAATAGCGCTCCATGCGCGGACACGTCCGCCCATGACAGTCCGAAGGATGTTTTCCTCCGTCCCAGCCTGCCGTCTGCCATGCCGGCACGCTTCGGCGGCATTCCCTTTCCCGCAGGTTCCCTGCCCCGGCCGGGCTCCCCCGCGCTACTCCTGTCTGCCGCGCCTCTATCCGAACCCGGTCTTCCGGATTCCGTTCCATTATATCGTTCTTCGCTTCCCTGTCAACCGGCCCGCCTGCACATTCCCTGTTTTTTGGCGTACAGAAAAGCAGCCCCCTCTGTCGGAGGGGACTGCTGCGGATCCGGTATAATTATTTGTTGGATCTTCTCCAGTCGTAGTTCTTCATGTTCATGTTCAGGTGCCGCGGAATACCCTCGACCATGACGGGGGAATACTGGCCCTGAATCAGCGGACGCACATAGTCCAGGAACTCTTCGGTGACGTAGTTGCCTTCCTTGTTGATCCACTTCCGCGGAACGACCTTTTCGTCGTTGGCGATGCGGTGCACGTCGTAAACGCCGGTCGCGCTCTGATAGGGATCATCGGACACGCGGTCGATAACGACCATGACGCCGGAGGAGCCTTCATCGGCAGCCTTGACGGTGGCGCCGCCCACGTTGAAGGCTTCATCCACGTCGATCTTGCTGGCCAGGTGAGCGGCGGAGCGCTGCAGGGTGGAAAGTTCCACCGCGCGGGTCTTGCAGCCCAGCTTATTCTTGACCACGGAGGCCAGATAGGCGGCGGTGCCGGTCATCTGGATGTGGCCAAAGGCGTCCTTCGTGGCGGAGTCTGTCGCCAGTTCGCAGACATATTTGCCTTCCGCTGTCTTGATGCCTTCGGATACCACGGCGACGACAACGTCTTTCTTATCCAGCAGCTTTTGCACGCTTTCGACGAAATGTTCAATGTTGAAGGGAACTTCCGGCAGATAGATGAGGTCGGGCCCTTCACAGTCTTCGCTGCGGGAAAGTGCGGCGGCGCCGGTCAGCCAGCCGGCGTTGCGGCCCATGATCTCCACGATATTCACGTTCTTCTTCTTGTAGGAGAAGCCCATAGCGTCGCAGATGATCTCCTTGGTGGAGGTGGCGATATATTTCGCGGCGCTGCCGAAGCCGGGCGTATGGTCCGTGATGGCCAGGTCGTTGTCAATGGTCTTCGGGCAGCCGACGAACTTCTGCTTCGCGCCCGTCAGCAGGGAATAGTCGAAGAGCTTGCGGATCGTATCCATGGAATCGTTTCCGCCGATATAGATGAAGACTTCGATATCGAGCTCATCCAGCAGCTGGAAGATCCGCTCGTAGATGGCCTTGTCCTCATGAATCTCGGGGAGCTTGTAGCGGCAGGTGCCGAGGAACGCGGAGGGAGTCCGCTTGAGCAGCTCCAGATCCAGCTCATTCTTGATATGGTCAGACAGATCAACATACTGCCCGTCCATAAAGCCCTGAATGCCGTAGCGCATTCCGTAAACCTTATTGAAGCCGCGCTCCATCGCCGTTTTGAAAACGCCGGCGAGGCTGGAGTTGATGACGGCGGTGGGGCCGCCGGACTGACCTACGAGTACATTTCCCTTCATCTGTGTTCCTTCTCCTTTGTCCAAATGTCAAATGATCTGCCCGCTCCGGGGAACCGATGCTTATGCCGTTGCGAATTTTACCGCGATTGGACGCCTTTGTCAACGTATAATTGGTTTGCCGGGAAACGGGAAAGGCCGGCGGCAAAAAGGACGGGGCTTGGGAAGAGCTCCCCGGGAAGGACCGAAGTTCCGGGAATCCAAGATTGACTCAGAAATGCGGAAATGATAGAATTGCAAAGGAGCTATGGACAGAAAATGAAGCAAGGAGATAGATAAAGATGATCAGATGGCAGAATCTGGATACGCTGGAGAGCTGGAAGCAGCTGGCATCCAAGGCTGAAAAGGTGGATCTGAAGGCGGAGCTGGCCGGGGAGAAAGGCGCCGGGCGCGTAAAGGCCTGCGCGGTTCCCATGGGCGGCGGTCTGACCTATTACTACGGAGCAAAGCAGGTCAATGAATCCATCCTCGCGGGCCTGGCGGCGCTGGCGGAGGAAGCGCAGCTCTCCGAAAAATACCAGGCCCTCTATGAGGGAGACGTCATCAACACCGGGGAGAAGCGGCGGGTGCTGCATCAGCTTACCCGGGGCCAGCTGGGGAAAAAGGTGGAGGCCGACGGCACGGACAAGCGGGCCTTCTACCTGGAGCAGCAGCGGAAAATCGCGGAATTCGCCGGAAAGGTTCACCGCGGTGAAATCGTGAACGAGCGGGGAGAAAAATTCACCACGGTGGTGCAGATCGGCATCGGCGGAAGCGACCTGGGTCCCCGGGCCATGTATCTGGCGCTGGAAAACTGGGCCCGTCAGGAAGGGCATTTCCGGATGGAGGCCAGATTCATCTCCAACGTGGATCCGGACGACGCGGCCGCCGTGCTGAAGAACACGGATACGGCCCACGCCCTTTTCATTCTCGTCAGCAAGAGCGGGACCACGCTGGAAACCCTGACGAATGAAGCCTTCGTCAAGGACGCGCTGAAAAAGGCCGGGCTGGATGCCGGAAAGCATATGATCGCCGTGACCAGCGAGACTTCTCCGCTGGCGCACAGCAGTGATTATCTCGCGGCCTTCTTTATGGACGACTACATCGGAGGCCGCTACTCCTCCACCTCCGCGGTGGGAGGAGCCGTGCTGAGCCTGGCTTTCGGGCCGGAGATCTTCGAGCGCTTCCTGAACGGAGCTGCGGAAGAGGACCGGATGGCGAAGGAAACGGATATCAGAAAGAACGCGGCCATGCTGGATGCTCTGATCGGCGTCTACGAGCGGAATATCCTGGGATATCCCTCCACGGCGGTGCTTCCCTACAGCCAGGCGCTGAGCCGCTTCCCGGCGCACCTGCAGCAGCTGGATATGGAATCCAACGGCAAGAGCGTGAACCGCTTCGGGGAGAAAGTGAATTATGTGACCGGGCCGGTGATCTTCGGCGAACCCGGCACGAACGGGCAGCACAGCTTCTACCAGCTGCTGCATCAGGGAACGGACATCATTCCCCTCCAGTTCATCGGCTTCAGAAGCAACCAGGCCGGAATGGATGTGGAGATCCAGGGAAGCACGAGCCAGCAGAAGCTCGGCGCGAACGTAGCGGCCCAGATCCTTGCCTTTGCCTGCGGCAAGGAGGATGAAAACCGGAACAAGAACTTCGAAGGCAACAGGCCCAGCAGCATCATCATCGGGGAGCAGCTTACGCCGGAAGCGCTGGGGGCGCTGCTTGCGCATTTCGAGAACAAGGTGATGTTCCAGGGCTTCCTGTGGAATCTGAACAGCTTCGACCAGGAGGGCGTGCAGCTGGGCAAGGTGCTGGCCAAGCGGGTGCTGGCCCATGAAACGGACGGGGCCCTTCGGGTGTACAGCGAGCTGCTGGGAATCTGAGCAGCCCGGAGATCTGAAAAATGATCCGGCGCACCGCACTTTTGTGCGGTGCGCCGTGTTTTTAAAAGGAGTTTTCCATCCTGCGTCGAATCATCCAATTTGGGATGGTTTAGATCATCCTGGAAGGAGAGAAAACTGGACGATGAGTAATCCGAAAAAAATTGCGCAGGGCTCTTCCTGCCAGGTAAAGGATATGGGCGGCCAGGCGGTGATGGAGGGCGTGATGATGCGCTCCGGAAATGCCACCGCCGTGACGGTGCGCCGCCCGGACGGAACCATGGTGGTGCAGAGAACCCCCTTCATCGCGCCGAAGGAGAAGCACCCCTGGATGGGGAAGCCCTTTATCCGCGGCGTGGTGAACATGGCAACCATGCTGTATTTCGGCATGAACACGCTGGAAAGCTCCACCAAAATGCTGGGGATAATGGACGAGGAGCCCACCCGGTTTGAAAAATGGCTGGCGAAGAAGCTGGGCAAAGGGACGGACAAGGTGGTGATGGGGGTCGCCATCGTGCTGGCGGTGATCCTGAGCCTTGGGCTGTTCATGGCGCTTCCGGCCGCGGTGGAAAGCCTGCTGAAATCTGCCGGAATGGGACCTCTGGGCTATACGCTGATCGGCGGCGTCGTGAAAATCCTGATTCTGGTCGGCTATATGATCGCGGTCTCCTTTGTGCCGGAGGTGCGGCGCACCTTCCAGTATCACGGCGCGGAGCACAAGTCCGTACACTGCTATGATTCCCCCCTGGAGCTGACCCCTGAAAACGCAAAGACCTTTTCCCGGCTCCACCCCCGGTGCGGAACGGCTTTCCTGCTGATTGTGTTTCTCGTCAGCATCCTGCTGTTCCTGGTGCTGAACATTCTGGTGCCCATCGGAAACTTTTT
>CAZRLU010000179.1:0-4659 GCA_964600995.1 uncultured Oscillospiraceae bacterium
TCCTGAAGCTGCGCAGATACGGGTAAGGCTCCGGGAACAGATCCATGCAAAAAAACGGGAAGAGATCTCCCGGAAAAAAGGACAGCAAAAAGCCGCCGGCGGGTGCCGGCGGCTTTTTCAGCCGAAGCTGCGGGATCCTTTATCCTTCGATCAGGATCGTCTTCTTCTGTTCAACCTGCTTCGCTTCCTTCTTCGGCAGGGTCAGACGGAGCACGCCGTCCTCAAACCGGGCCTTCACATCCTCCTCGGTGATGTGGTCGCCTACGTAGAAGCTGCGGCTCATGCTGCCCGCGTACCGCTCCTGGCGCAGAAGCTTGCCGTTCTTGTTGTCATCTTTTTTCTCCAGGGATTTCTGCGCGGTGACCGTCAGGGTTCCCTGGTTCAGATCCAGGCTGATTTCATCCTTCTTAAAGCCCGGCAGATCCATATCCACCTCGTAGCCGGTCTCGGTTTCCCGGACGTCGGTCTTCATCATGTGGGAAGCATGCTTGCCGTAGAGCTCATGCTCCGGCCAGCGCATTCCGCGGAAGAAGTCACGGTCAAAATCCTGGAACACATCCATCAGGTTTTCTCCAAACAGGGTGGGAAGATAAGTACTCATATATATGCCTCCATTCGATTCTGTCTTTCTTTTTCCGGGCGGGCCCTTCGGCTTTCCGCCCTGTCCCTCTCAGAACAATTATGATTATACTCAAAGGTCAAAGAAAGTCAAAATGCAGGAAGGTCAAAAATGGTCAAAAGCATTGCGGAATAACAGAATTTCTGATGAAATCTCCGGCTTTCTGTAAATATCTCAAAATATCTGCATATTTCAAATGCGGGTTCAGAGGGGAGCCGGGAGGGGAGAGTTCCCGTTCACGGGGGAGGATCAGTCCGCCTGCAGCGGTATCTGCGGCTGCCGTGCACAGGAACAGGAGAGCTGCCCTTTGCACCGGGCCGCGATCTTTCTGTTGGATTTCAGCAAAAGCCGTGATATACTCTGAAGGAATAAAAACGGAGGAAAGCTGTGCATGAATCCGGACATCATCATCAATGTTATTCTGACGATCTTTTTGGGGCCGACCCTGGATTCAGGCATCTGGATGCTGCTGTCGGCGCTGACGCTGGCGGGTCTGTTCGGCGTGTTCCGGAAGAGCGGCCTGAAGGGCTGGGAGGCGCTGATCCCCTGCCTGCGGGAGGCGAAGCTGGGCGAGATCGCCGGGCGTGAGAAGGAGGGCCGGGTGGCCGCCGTGACCCAGGGGCTGATCACGATCCTGAATGTGGTGACCCTGTTTGTCCCCGTGAAAACGACCCGGGGGGATCGGCTTCTGGACCTGATCGCGGTGAGCGTGCTGCTGCTGAGCATCATCCAGATCATCTACAATATCCGGATCTATCTGGGGCTAATCGAGGTGTACGGCCAGAAGCGGAGATGGGTGCTGCTCTGGATTTTCGCCGACTGGATTCCTGCCTGCCTGTGGGGATGGTCGAAGCAGTACCAGCCCCAGTGGACGCTGGAGGAGCTGCAGGGCGAGGCGGCCCGGTATTTCTCCGGAAGCCGGGCGGCGGTGCTGGATCAGGGGCTGACGGTGAACCTGGAGGAGCGGACCGCGGTGGAGGTCTTCAAGAAGAAGTATCTGCTGCGGGATATCCATATGTACATCCAGCCCGGGCACATGGTGCTGCTGCTGGGAGGCTCCGGCGCCGGAAAGACCACCTTTCTGAACGCGGTGAACGGCTATGAGAAGGCCAAGGCCGAAGTGGTGCTGAACGGGCGGAACATGTATAAGGAATACAAGGAGATGCAGTATGACATCGGCTTTGTGCCCCAGCAGGACCTGATGCGGGGAACCGACAGCGTCTACCGGACGCTGATGGACGCCGCCGCCCTGCGGCTGCCGGTGAGCTTTTCCAGGGCGGACCGGGAGAAGCGGGTGGAGGAGGTCATGCAGATCTTCGGGCTGACGCCGGTGAAAAACAACCTGGTGGTGAAGCTCTCCGGCGGACAGCGGAAGCGGCTGTCCATTGCCATGGAGTTCATTCCCAATCCCTCCCTGTTCATCCTGGATGAGCCGGACAGCGGCCTGGACGGCGTCATGGCCCGGGAGCTGTTCCAGCAGCTGCGGCAGATCGCGGATCAGGGAAAGATCATCATCGTGATCACCCACACGCCGGACCGGGTGATCGATCTGTTCGACGACGTGATCGTGCTGGCCAAGGATTCCAACCGGACGGGCCGGCTGGCCTACTTCGGGCCGATTCCGGAGGCACGGGAATTCTTCGGGCGGGAGAAGATGGAGGAGATCGTGAAGGCCGTCAACCGCACCGAGGAGGGCGGGGACGGACAGGCGGACGAATTCATCAGGAAGTACGCGGAGGTGCAGCATGGCTGAGGTTCGTGAGGGGAAAAAGGTCCGGACCCGGAGAATCCGGCGCAGCGGGCGCGGCGGCCAGGTGGGCATCTACCTGGGAAAGCAGCTTCGCTTTTTCATCAATGAGAACGACTGGAAGGTTCTGATCATGGCGGCGATCATCGCCGGGCTGGTGGGAATGGTGATCCGGAAACGGCTCTTCATCACCATGGAGGGAAGCCTGATGGGCGGCTTCGCCCTGACCTGCGTGGCGATCTGGAACGGCTGCTTCAACTCGATCCAGTGCGTATGCCGGGAGCGGCCGATCATCAAGCGGGAGCACCGCTCCGGCCTGCATATCTCCTCCTATGTGGCGGCGCACATGATCTACCAGCTGCTGCTGTGCATCCTGCAGACGGGGATCACCATGTACGTGCTGCAGATCCTGGGGATCCAGTTCCCGGCGAAGGGCTTCATGACCCCCTGGATGATCCTGGACGTGGGCATCTCCATGCTGCTGATCTCCTACGCGGCGGACATGATGAGCCTGTTCATCTCCAGCATTTCCCATACCACGACGGGGGCCATGACCGTGATGCCCTTCGTGCTGATCTTCCAGCTGGTCTTCTCCGGCGGGGTAATTCCCCTGCCGGAATGGAGCCAGCCACTGTCCGCCTTCACGATTTCCAGCTACGGCATCCAGGCCATCACCGCCCAGGCGGGCTACAACGAGCTGCCCATGGTGACGGCGTGGAACACCCTCAGCGGCATGCGGAACCGGGAGGTGGGCGGCACCTTCACGGTGGAGGACGTGCTGAAATTCCTGAACAGCGACGGCGTGGCCAAGTACCGGGACCGGGAGGTGATCCCGCCCCTGGAGACAAAGAAGACGCTGCAGGATCTGGGAGTGGACGGCCTCACGGCGGAGATGGTCGTCCGGGGCTACCTGGGCGGAGCGGAGAAAACCCCACCGGTCAGCCTGGGAGAGCTGATTGACGCGGCGAACCGGAGCGAGATTGTGAAGGAAAACCTGGATCATCCCTTCACCGTCAAGGCCACCATCGGCGAGCTGCTGGAGCTGGCCGGGGAGGAAAGGGTCCGGGATGAGATCCAGAAAGCCACCGCCGCCGCCAGCTTCAAGGAGGATTACGTCCGAAGCGAGGAGAACATCATCGGGAACTGGGTGATGCTGGTGCTCTTTGCGCTGTTCTTCGCGCTGATGTCGGTGATCGCCCTGGAGATGATCGACAAGGACAAGCGCTGAGCCGGCGCCGCGCGGGGCCGGACCGGTTTTGGCCGGAAAGAGGATTGTCAAGCGGGGGAAAAAAAGCTATAATTGACCCAGCAATTTGTGTGCATCAGAAACGAGGAGGCGAGCAGCATGGTGGACGAAGTACTGAATACTGCGAAGGAAAAGATGAAGAAGACCTGCGGGGTCTTTGAGCGGGATCTGCAGAGCGTGCGGGCCGGCCGGGCGAACCCCCAGGTGCTGGACCGGATCATGGTGGACTACTATGGAACGCCGACGCCCATCAACCAGGTGGGGAACATCTCCGTGCCGGAGGCCCGGCTGATGGTGATTGCCCCTTGGGAGCCGAAGATGATCACCCCCATCGAGAAGGCCATCCAGACCAGCGACCTGGGCCTGAATCCTTCCAATGACGGAAAGGTGATCCGGCTGGTTTTCCCGGAGCTGAACGAGGAGCGCAGAAAGGATCTGACCAAGGCGGCCAGCAAGGCGGCGGAGGAAGCCAAGGTGGCGGTCCGCTCCATCCGGCGGGACGCCATGGAACAGATCAAGAAGCTGAAGAAGAACAGCGAGATCACCGAGGATGACCAGCGGGAGGCGGAGGAGGATCTCCAGAAGATCACCGACAAGGCCATCAAGGACGTGGATGCCATCTATGCCGCCAAGGAAAAGGAAATCATGGAAGTGTAAGGCATCCGGAAAACACGGCATATCTCAGGCGCGGCTTTTGTCTGAAAGTCCGCGCTTTTTTCACTGAAGCCTCCGGCGCGCCGGGAGGGGAGAAGGAGTCGGAATGAGAATCAGGCAGGCCAGAATGCCCAAAGAGACGCCGGAGAAGGCCGGCGGATGGGACCCGCAGCAGCTTCCGAAGCATGTGGCCATCATCATGGACGGGAACGGGAGATGGGCCAAGCAGCATAAGCTGTCCGTTTCCCGGGGACACCGCCAGGGGACGGAAACCCTTCGGGAGATTATCCGACACACGGACGACCTGGGCATCCGGGCGCTGAGCCTGTATGCCTTCTCCACCGAAAACTGGAGCCGCCCCCCGGAGGAGGTGGCGGCGCTGATGCAGCTGAT
>CAZRLU010000180.1:0-4642 GCA_964600995.1 uncultured Oscillospiraceae bacterium
CGAAATTCATGCCGAATTCCTCGCAGGCGGCCTTCATGATGGCCACGCGGCGGCTCATGGTTTCATAGCCCATGTGCCGGGGGAAGGAGATATGCACGAAGGTATCGCAGCCCAGCTCATGCGCGGTGCGGATCATCAGATAGCCGCGGGCCACAAAGTCGTTGTTGCAGACCAGGTCGGCAGCGGAGCCGATCTCGGGCAGATCCTCGTGCGCTTCACCGGCGATGCACAGGATGTCAGGCCGGAGCTCCTTCACCTTGCGGAAGGCTTCGGTGGTTCCGGGAACAGCCTGGTTCACAATGATCGCCTTCATCAGAGGATCATCGGCAAAGTTCACGATGGTCTGAATGGTGGTTTCCAGCTCTTCGGAGAAGTTGTCCGGATAGATGGCCAGCTGGACCTTGTCCTCGCCGTACATCGCCTGGAAGGCTTCCGCGCCGCGACGGTCGTCTTCGGACTGGGAGACGGAGCCGGTCACGATGCCGATGTGGAAATCCTCCTCAGCCTGGGCAAAGGACACCAGGGAAAGTCCGAGGGCGAGGCACAGAATCAGCGCAACAAACTTTTTCATACCTGTAATTCCTCCTTAATTTACTCCTTTAAAGCATAAATGATATCATGCTTTATTGCGGTGAATTATAGCAGGAAGAAAAAACCGTGTCAAGCAAGCAGCGCATGAAAAAGCTCTGTCTTTTGTACAAAATCGGGTTTTTTCGTTTCTGCCGGCTCCCGGATCCTTCCGCGAAGCTATCCCCGGATCAGCACTTCTCCCACATGGGGCCGCAAGATTTCGCTCCAGGCCGCGATCTCCGCCTCCTCCGGGGCGTGCAGCCCCTCGAAGGGCACCGTGTCCCGGTCGGCGAACTTCTGCAGCGCGAACCGTTTCGCCCCGTGCACCCAGCTTCCGATCGCCCGGAAGCTGTCCGCGTCGTGGAACTCCCGCACCACCGTGGTCCGGAATTCGTAGTCCGTCCTGCCTTCCAGCAGGAAGGCCACGCTCTCCCGCACGGGGCCCAGGTCCATTCCCGGGACGCCGGCGGTCTCCCCGTAGCGTTCGGGGCTGTTCTTCACATCCATGGCGCAGTACTGCACCAGGCCCTCCTCCACCGCCCGGCGAAGCCGGTCCGGATGGGTGCCGTTGGTATCCAGCTTCACCGGATAGCCCAGGGCCCGGATCTTCCGCAGCAGTTCCAGGGCAGCCTCTCCCAGCAGGGGCTCCCCGCCGGTCACGGCCACCCCGTCCAGCATGCCCTGACGCTTTTTCAGAAAGGTCAGCAGCGTCTCCTCCTCCATGACCGGTTCCGCCGTGCCGGCCGCCAGCTCGCTGTTGTGGCAGAAGGGACAGCGCATATCGCAGCCTCCCAGGAACACCGTGCAGGCAATCCTTCCCGGAAAGTCCAGCAGCGTCATCTTCTGCAATCCGTAAATCTTCATGCCCTTTCCTTTCAAAAGCGCACGGCCCTCCGGGCCGTGCGCGTCCTTTCCTCTCTTCTCCGGCTTACAGGAGCCGCCTGCGCAGCTCCTCCCGGGAGATCGCACACAGGTCCGCCGGCGGCACATCGAAGATGGTGTGGCAGCCGAAAACGCCCCGGTTATACATCCTGGCCACGGCCCTGGCGCAGGCCACCAGAATGGAGCCGGTGAATTCCGGGTTGGAATCCAGCTTCAGGGAGAAGGACATCACGTGCCCGTTCTCCGCGCTGGTCTTCCCGCTGCGGATCACCTCGCCGCCGTGGGGCAGGGCGCTGTGGTCCCGCTTCAGCTCTTCCTCGGAGATGAAATGCACGATGGTATCGTAATCGGCAAAATAGTTGGGCATCTCCCGGATGGTCCGTTCGATCTCCTTCAGATCCGCCCCTTCCTCGGCCACCACGAAGCATTCCCGCAGGTGCTTCTCCCGGGCCGTCAGCTCCGGCTGCTCCCCGGCCCGCACCCGCTTCACCGCGTCCTCAATGGGGATGGTGTACTGCCGGGCGTCCTTCACCCCGGGAATCCGGCGGATCGCGTCGCTGTGGCCCTGGCTCACGCCCCGGCCCCAGAAGGTATAGTCCCGCCCGTCGGGCAGGGAGGCGTTCATGTAAAGCCGGGCCACGGAAAAGAGGCCGGGATCCCAGCCGCCGCTGATCAGGGCCGTGTGGCAGGTCTGGAAGGCCGCCTTGTCCACCCGCTCGAAATGCTCGGGAATCCGGGCATGGGTGTCGAAGGAATCCACCACGTTGAACAGCCGCACCAGGTCCGGCGTCATCTCCGGCAGATCCGTGGCGCTACCGCCGCACAGGATCATCACGTCGATCTCCCCCTGGAACTGCTCCGCCTGGTCCGCCCGGTAAACCGGCGCGCCGGTGGCGGTGATCACGCTGGCAGGATCCCGGCGGGAAAACACGCCCACCAGCTCCACATCCGGGTTCTTGGCCACAGCCATCTCCACGCCCCGGCCCAGGTTGCCGTATCCGTAAATTCCGATCTTCATCCCCGAATTCCTCCGTCCGTTCCTCCGGAAGCTGTGCCTCCCGGTTCTCGATCTCAGTCCTTCAGCAGATCCTTCATATCATAGAGTCCGGGCTTCTTCCCAGCCAGGAAGCGGGCCGCCTTCAGGCTGCCCTCGGCGAAAACGCCCCGGTTCCAGGCCTGATGCCGCAGCGTCAGGGTCTCCGTCTGGGTCCCGATGATCACCTCGTGAATCCCGGCGATGTTTCCCATCCGGATGGCGTGGATCCCCACGTCCTCCTTCTCCCTTTTCCCGAAGCCGCTGCGCCCCGGCACCGCCCGGGCCTCCGGCCGGACCTCCTTCACCGTGTTGAACAGCGCCAGTGCCGTTCCGCTGGGAGCGTCCGCCTTCCGGTCATGATGCTGCTCCACGATCTCCACTTCCGCGTCGGGATACAGGCTCAGGGCCCGGCGCACCAGATCCGACAGCACCGCGATGCCCAGGCTGAAGTTGGCCGCCAGGAAGACCGGGATCTCCCTCGCGGCGGCCCGGATCTCCGCCCGCTCCTCCTCCGTCTGTCCGGTGGTGGCCAGCACCAGGGGAAGCTTTCTCTCCCGGGCGAAGGCCAGCAGCTTTCCGGTCAGGCTGTGATGGCTGAAGTCGATGATCACGTCCGCCTCATCCCGGCAGTCCTCAAAGCTCCGGACGCACTCCGCCGTGTCCGCGGGGATCATGGGATCCACTCCCCGGACGATGCAGACGTCCTCCGTCCGTTCCGCCGCTTCCCGCACTTCCCGGCCCATGTGGCCCGCGTAGCCCGTCAGGATAATCCGCATGCTTTCCGCACCTCCCCGATCAGCCGCAGCAGCTTTTCCTCGTTTTTTTCCTCCATCGGCACCAGCGGCAGCCGAAGCAGATTCCGGCACAGCCCCTGGGCGGCGGCCGCCGCCTTGACCGGGATGGGATTGGTTTCAATCATGATCTGATCCAGCATGGCCTGCATCAGCACCTGGATCTCCCCCGCCCGCGCCGTCTCGCCGGCGAACCAGCATCTGCAGATCTCGCTCATCTCCCGGGGCAGCACGTTGGCTGCCACGGAGATCACGCCCAGGCCTCCCAGGCTCAGCACCGGCACCGTCTGATCATCGCAGCCGGAATAGACGGCAATGTCTTCGCCGCACAGCTGCCGGATCCGGGCCACCTGGCTCAGGTTTCCGCTGGCCTCCTTCACCGCCACGATCCGGGGATGATCCGCCAGGGACGCCAGGGTTTCCGGCAGCATGTTCAGGCCGGTCCGGGCCGGCACGTTGTAAAGAATGCAGGGCACGTCGCTGGCGTCCGCGATGGCGCGGAAGCTGGCCGCCAGGCCCCGCTGGGTGGTTTTGTTGTAATAGGGCGTCACCAGCAATACCGCGTCCGCCCCCAGCCCGCAGGCCTTCCTGGTCTTTGCGATGGCCCGGGCCGTATCGTTGGAGCCGGTTCCGGCGATGACGGGAGCCTTTCCGCCCGCTTCCTCCACGGCGCAGGAAACCAGCTCCTCAAACTCCCCCTCCGTCAGCACGGAGCCTTCCCCGGTAGTGCCCGCCACAATCAGCGCGCGCACACCGTTGTCCAGCTGAAAGCGGATCAGCTTCCGAAATGCTTCCAGGTCAACCCCGTCTTCCCGGAAAGGGGTGATCAGGGCCGTTCCGACCCCCTGAAAAACGCACTGCTTCATGCCGGATCCCTCCTTCACGAATTCTTCCTGTGAATCTTAACGCAACTGCTTTCTTCCGTCAAGGTACCCCGATGTTTTCCCCCTGCTCTTTTCCCGGGCAGGCATGAAAAAAGCGGAGCCGCCGCCCCGCTTTCAGATTTGATGGATTCCGCGTCAGGATTTGTGCAGCTGCTTCCAGGCTCCCGCCGCGTAGACCCCCATGGCTAGCAGGGAAAGCCCCACGCTGATCCACAGGCAGATGATATGGGGCTGAGCACCCCAGCCCTTCATCTCCTCATGGAAGAAGCTGAGGATCAGGCTCAGGATGAAGAACACCTGGGCCGTCTTGCCGTAGTAGTTGGCATAGACCACCACGCCCTTTCCCAGCATGAAGGCCCCGCCCAGCACCATCAGCAGCTCTTTGGCCAGCACGATCAGAATCGCCGGCCAGGGCAGCACCCCGGCGGCTCCCTGGCAGAACAGCGCCGTCAGCACCATCACCTTGTCCGCCAGGGGAT
>CAZRLU010000181.1:0-4631 GCA_964600995.1 uncultured Oscillospiraceae bacterium
AGGGACTGTCCCTAATGTACCAAACTTACCGGATTGTACAAAAACCCCCGGCAGCGGCCGGGGGTTTTGTGCGGGTGAGACGAGCGGGACTGACCTCAATCGTCTCATTCGAGGGAGATGATGAACTTCAACTCGTAGTCCTTTTTCGCGGGGAACTGATGCTCCCTGGCGATGGCGGGGCCGCAGGCGCCGGTGCCGATGCCCTGCTGGAAGGCCTGGATCGTGACATAGGTGCCGGTGCGCTTCTCGTCCTCCCGGTGGCGCATGGCGGCCAGCTCCCGGTCGGTATAGGGCTTCACGCCCAGCTCGAAGGGCTTGTCCACCGCCCGGAAGCGGACCTTCGTCTTCCCGTTGGAGAGGGTGGCCTCGGTGCAGTCGCAGCGGTTGCCGCTCTCCTGAGGCCGGAGGTTGGGCTCGGTCATGTCCTCCACCCGGCAGGAGACGGTCCCCAGGGGGAACTGATCCTTCATGTCGATATAGCTTTCGCCGGTGCGGCCGGTATACTCCACGGCGTCGAAGGCGCTGTCCAGCCGGAAGACCTTGCCGAAGCGGGGCAGGATGCCGCCGCCCCGGAGGCAGTGGATACGGCTGGTGACCAGGAGCCCTTCAGGGCAGCCCTCATAGGTATCGGTGACCTCGAAGGCGGCTTTGCGGTTGGAGACCCGGGTGACGGCCTGCCAGCCCTTCTCCGTCTTTTCGCAGGAGATCAGCTGCTCCTTCTGGGACAGGTAGGGCTTCATGGTTTCGGAGAAGAGGGGATCGGTGTCGTTGTCGGTGCCGGCCCGGTAGAGGATCGTGCCCTCGGCGGCGGTGACGGCTACGGGCGTCCCGTCGGCGCGCAGGGTGAGCCGGCCGTCCTGGACTGCGAAGGCGTCGCCCGGGGCGCAGGTTTCCGGCGCCGCGGGTACGGCCAGGGACAGGATCAGCTGCTCCCGGGCGATCACTTCGCCGGTGGCTGCGTCCCTGGTGGTGACCAGGCAGGTGCGGGTGCCTTCCACCGCTTTGCCGGCGGGGAGGGAAACCGTCTTCCGGGACAGGGGAGCCACCTCCTGGGTGAGGGTCTGCTCCGTGCCGTCGTTCCAGACGAAGGTCAGGGTATACCGGGAGGCGTCGGAGAAGGCCTGGGTGTTGAAGATCTCGAACTGGCCCTCCCCGGCGGGGGAAACCCGCAGGGGACGGTAGATGAATTTCATGATCCAGGCGCCGGTGGAGGGGCTGCGGTCCGGATAGAAGAGGCCGTCCACGCAGAAGTTGCCGTCGTGCTCCCACTCCCCGTGGTCGCCGCCGTAGGTATAGGATCCGTCGGGATGGAGCACCGCGTGGTCCACCATCTCCCAGACGCAGCCGCCCATCAGGTTGTCATGGGTGTAGATCTCCTGCCAGTAGGCCTCGGTGTTGCCGGGGCCCACCCCCATGGCGTGGGCGTATTCGCAGAGAAAGTAGGGCCGGTCGTTGAGGGGCTTCTGCTTCCGCCGGTGTTCGCCCACATCGTGGACCATCTGCACCGAGGGATACATCTCGCTGCCCACGTCATAGGCGATCCGCTTGCAGTGAACGGCGCTCTCGTAGTGTACCGGCAGGGTGGAATGCTCCTTCAGATACGCGTACATGGCGTCGGTGTTGCTGTATCCGCCGGCTTCGTTGCCCAGGCTCCACATGAAGATGCAGGTGTTGGCGTGGATCTTGTCCCGCTGATAGAGCCGGGTGATCCGGTCCACATACCGGGGCTGCCATTTGGGATCGTGGCTGATGGTGTTGTAGGTGGGGGGCAGCTGCATGGAGAAGGTGCCGTGGGTTTCCAGGTCGTTCTCATCCACGATGTAGATGCCGTGGAGGTCCGCCAGCTCCAGCAGCAGGGGATCCGGGGGATAGTGGGAGGTGCGGATGGTGTCGATGTTGAACCGCTTGCAGGTCAGGATGTCCTTCTCGATCTCCTCCGGGGAGAGGGTGTAGCCGTTCACGGCGCTGGTGTCGTGATGGTTGACGCCCTTGAACTTGATCTTCTTTCCGTTGAAGAGGAGCACGTCCCCCCGGATCTCCACGGTCTTGAAGCCGATCTGCTCCTTCACGCAGGCGGAGGGGGTCTCCCAGTAAAGGCTGTAGAGCACCGGATCCTCGGCGGTCCACTCCGTGACCTGCAGCCCCTCGAAGACGGCGACGGCCTTCCCGTCCTTCACGGGAACGGTGCGGGTTTCCTTCAGGCCGTGACCCTCCAGGGTGAAGGTGACGGGGGTGTCGGCCCAGGTCCGGGCCGAGGCGGTGAGGGTATAGGTATCGCCCTTCTTCTCCGTGACGGCGCCGATATCCCGGAAATCCGCGGCCTCGTCGATCCGCAGCAGCACATCCCGGAAGATGCCGTTGTTCCGGAACATATCCTGGGACTCCAGATAGGTGCCGGTGCACCAGCGGTGGACCACGCAGACCAGCTCGTTCCGGCCCTCGTGGAGCCGGCTCGTCAGGTCGAACTCGGCGGTGTTGTGGGCGCCCTCGGCATAGCCGACGAACTCCCCGTTCACATACAGATCCAGGCAGCTGGCCACCCCCAGGAAGGAAATCGTATAGCGTCTGGAGGCGTCCCCGATCTCCAGGAAGCGGCGGTAGACCCCCACGAAGTTGTACTGATCCTTCGGGCGGTGCCAGCGGGGCATGACCTTCTGATCCACCCCCAGCCAGCTGAAGACCGTGCCCACCTTTTCCGTGGTGGGGATGCGGGGCGGATGGAAGGGGAACTGATAGCGGATGTTCACATAGAAGGGCTTGTCATAGCCCCGGAACTGCCAGCAGGAGGGCACGTCGATTTTGTCGAAGGACTGGGCGTCGGTATCCAGCACGTCGGGCAGCTCCGCCGGGCGGGGGAAGAAGGCGAAATCCCAGTCCCCGTTCAGGCAGACCACCTTCGGGGAGCGGTAGCGCTTCTCCAGGGGGGAGACCGCGTCGGCGCTCTCCCGGTCGGGATAGGGAATGAAGTAGCTGCGGCCGGGCAGCCGGTTGACCTCCAGGATGGAAAAATCGTGATAATTGTTTTTGTTCAGGGTATATTTCATGGGAGCGCTCCTTTCGGGAGAAACTGTTTTTTCCTTTAAGATGATCATACGACCGGGGCAGGTGAAAAGTCAAGGATTTCCGTTGAGTGGATCCTTTGATCCGGAGGCGGAATGGTACATTGGGGACTGTCCCTAATGTACCATTTTGTCCCCGGCTTGATGAAAGGGGGCGGAAGGGAGTATAATGCCGGCATCGGTTATCCGGCGGGCCCGGGAGGGGCAGCCGGGCCGCGGAGGAGGATGGGACATGCGGGAAGGAACGCGGAGGAGAAGGAAGGTCCGGAAGGGCTTTTCCATCAGCCGGGTGATGGCTCTGAGCTTTCTGGGCATCATTCTGCTGGGCGGGGCGCTGCTGTGCCTGCCCGCCGCCTCCCGGAACGGGCGGCCCGCGGGAGCCATGGTGTCCTTCTTCACGGCGGTATCCGCCACCTGCGTCACGGGGCTGGTGCTGACGGATACCTGGACCCAGTGGAGCGGCTTCGGGCAGCTGGTGATCCTGCTGATGATCCAGGTGGGCGGGCTGGGCTTCATGTCCGCGGCCTCCCTGGCCTATTTCAGCCTGCGCCGGAAGGTTTCCATCCGGCAGCAGATGGTGATGGCGGAATCGGTGGGCGCCCAGGGCGTGGGCGGCATGGTGGACCGGCAGAAGCGGCTGCTGGTCCGGGCCTTTACGGTGGAAGGAATCGGGGCGGCGCTGCTGACGCTGTGCTTCCTGCGGGAATATCCCCTTCCCATGGCAGTGCGGCTGGGGGTGTTCCACGCGGTTTCCGCCTTCTGCAATGCGGGCTTTGACATCCTGGGCTTCCGGAAGCCGGGGGCCAGCCTGGAGGTTTACCGGGGGGATCCCCTGGTCTGCCTGATCCTCGCGGCGCTGGTGATCCTGGGAGGCCTGGGCTTCCTGGTGTGGGACGAGGTGCTGCGGGAGCGGCGGCCGGGGCGCTGGAGCGTGTATACGAGGCTGGTGCTGATGACCAGCGGAGCCCTGCTGCTGGGAGGCATGGGGGCCTTCTGCCTGCTGGAATGGAACAACCCGGGGACCCTGGGGCCCCTTTCCTGGCCGGAGAAGCTGCTGGCGGCCTTTTTCCAGTCAGTGACCCTGCGCACGGCGGGCTTTGCCGCCCTGGACCAGGGGCTGCTGACGCCGGCGGGCAAGGCGGCCTCCATCTTCCTGATGCTGATCGGCGGATCCTCCGGATCCACCGCCGGCGGCCTGAAGACGGTGACCTTCGTGGTGCTGATGATGTTCCTGTGGAACCGGATGCGGGGGCACCGGCAGGTCAGCGTGTTCCACCGGACCGTATCCGACGATCATGTGCTGAACGCCATCGTGATCTTCACGCTGATGATCCTGTTGGCCTTCTTCAGCGCGACGGTGGTCTGCGCCACCTCGCCCCTGGACTTTACGGACGCCCTGTATGAGACGGTGTCCGCCATCGGCACGGTGGGGCTTTCCGCCGGGGGCACCGCCCGGATCAGCGGGGGCGGGAAGCTGCTGATCATGCTGCTGATGTACTTCGGCCGGGTGGGGGTCCTGACGGTGAGCGTGGGCTTCCTGCGGGAGAAGCCCGCCGGGGAGGAATACCGGTA
>CAZRLU010000182.1:0-4628 GCA_964600995.1 uncultured Oscillospiraceae bacterium
GGGACGAGATACACGCTGGCCAGCATCAGGCCGGGAGCCCCGAACACCCCCTGGGCGATGGGGGTTCCCAGGAAGCCGGCGTTGGAGCAGATCATGGCATAGCCCAGGCTGCACCGGCGGGGCGGGGATTCCCGGGGGAAGGCAAACCGGGCATAGACCAGGCTGATCAGCTGAATTCCGACGGAAGCGAGCAGCACGGAGAGAAACTCCCCGGCAGAGATGCCCTGGGCGCCGTTCAGAAAGGAGCTCAGGATATTGCAGGGCAGCACGATAAAGAGCACCAGGTCCGTGACGGTCTTTTCAGCTTCCTCGCCCAGGATCCGGAGCCTGCGGGCCAGAAACCCGACGGCCATCAGGATAAAAATCAGGAATTCCAGGGATAACATCTTATTCATGGCTGGATCCCCCGGAGCCGCGGCGGAGAAGCGGGCCCGCCGGGCGGCTGGTTCTTTATATGACAGCTTTCTGCCTCTATCATAAAACACTTTGGAGCCAAAATCAATTCGGCATCTCCCTGCCGGATGTTTTTCCTTTGACTGCGCCCGGTGAAGGGGCTTTCCGGCATTGACGCGAAAGACCTCCGCGCAGTACAATGGTCGGGATTTTTCCGGAGGCGGGTTCCGATCCGGCCCGGAAGAAAAGGAAGAGGCTGACGATGAAAGAAACGGAACAGGTTACGGGCGGGCAGACCACGCAGGACGCCGGGAAAAAGGCGCTGCGGGGGAGTCTGCTGCTGGTGCTGGGCGCCATGATCTGGGGCGCCGCATTCACCGCCCAGCGGGCGGGCATGGACCACCTGGGGCCCTTTTCCTTCTCCGCCATCCGGATGCTGCTGGGAGGCATTGTGATGATTCCCGTGGCGGCCTGGACGGAGAAAAAAAGAAAGACCGCGGAGTCGGAGGGGGCCGCAGCGCCGGGGACGGAAACGGCAAAGACGGCCCGGACGGGCCGCCTTTCCCTGTGGAACCGGCTGAGCACCCAGCGGAAGGCGGGGCTTCTGTGCGGGCTGTTCCTCTTTGCAGCCAACTCCCTGCAGCAGCAGGGGCTGGTCTATACCTCCGCCGGAAAGGCCGGCTTTCTGACAGCCCTGTATGTGGTGCTGGTGCCGGTGGCGGGGGTGGTGCTGTTTGGCAAGCGGACCGGCTGGCCCGTCTGGACCGGCGTGGCCATGGCAGTGGTGGCGCTGTTTCTCCTGTGCGTTCCGGCGGAGGGCTTCCGGCTGGAAGGGGGAGATCTGCTGGTGATCGGCTGCGCGGTCTGCTTCACCGGGCAGATCCTCTGCGTGGATCATTACGCGCCATACGTGAACGGTGCGGCGCTGGCCCGGGATGAATTCCTGGTGACGGGACTTCTGTCCCTGCCGGTGGCGCTGCTGACGGAGACCATCACCTGGGAGGGCATCCGGGGCGCCATGATCCCGATCCTCTATACAGGCATTCTTTCCTGCGCCGTGGGCTATACGCTGCAGATCATCGGGCAGCGGGACGTGAACCCCACGGTGGCCTCGCTGCTGATGTGCCTGGAGTCGGTGTTCGCAGTGCTGACGGGGACGCTGGTGCTGGGAGAGCGGATGACGGTGCGGGAGGGCATCGGCTGCGTGCTGATGCTCTCGGCGGTGATCCTGGCCCAGCTGGGCCCCCGGATCATGGAAAGAAGAAAAACGGGAAGGGAAAAGGATTAATTCTCCGCATCCAGACGGCTGAAGCCCTCGCCCAGGGCCTCGTGGGCCTCGGTGACAAACATGAAGGCGGAGGCATCCTCCTCCCGGACGATCTGCTTGATAGCGGAAATCTCCTGGCGGGAGGCCACGCAGAGCACCACCGGCCGCTCGATGCCGGAGTAGGCGCCCCGGGCGGTGAGCCAGGTGGCGCCCCGGCCCACCTCGTCCATGACCCGCTGGGTGACGGACTTCCAGGAATCGGTCATGACGAAGCAGGCCTTGTTGCCGGTGAAGCCCACCATGACCGTATCGATGACCTTGGCGCTGATGAAGATATTGATCAGGGCGTAGAGGGCCTCGGAGCTGCCGATGAGCAGGCCCGCGGCGATGACCACCAGGAAGTCAATGGCGAAGAGGAAGGCGCCCACTGTGATGAAGGGAAAGCGGCGGTGCACCATCCGGGCGATCATATCCGAACCGCCGGTGGTGGCCCCACCCCGGAGAATCAGCCCCAGGCCGACGCCAAGGACCACGCCGCCGAAGAGGGTGCCCAGCAGGGGATCCGTGCTGATGACCGGCAGGGGCAGGATATCGATCAGCAGGGAGAAAAGCAGGGTGGCGATCAGGCTGCGGAAGGCAAAGCTGCGGCCCATGGTGCGGTATCCGATGAGAAACAGCGGCACGTTCAGCACCAGGGACACGGTACCTACCGGCAGGTGAAACAGATGGTTCAGGATGGTGGCCACGCCGGTGATCCCGCCGGGAGCGATGCTGTTGGGGATCAGAAAGGTGGGGTAGGCGGCGGCGCCGATGACGCAGCCCAGAAGGATCTGGAGGTAGGCCAGGACAAGCTCCCGTTTCTTGACATTCTCGGGCAGGATTCGCATGGGTTCTTTGCTCCTTTAGCATGATAAAATGTTCTTAAACGCAGGAAAATCGGCCGCAGGCGGCCGATTTTTCAATCTGCAGGGGAAAGAATTCAACCCCGGGGAAAAGGTTCGGGAAGCGTCTGCCGCAAGGCAGAAGGCTTTCAGCGCAGAGGATCCCGCTTAAATCCCCAGGATCCGGGCGGCCTTCAGCACCGCTGTCTGGGTCTTGGCGTCGGAGATCCGGCCGGCCATGACGTCCTCCACCAGATCCTTCAGGGGCACGGTGAAGACGTCCAGGAATTCATCCGCGTCCAGATGGCGCTCGCCGGCGTGCAGGCCTCGGGCCATGTACATGCTGATGTACTCGTCGCTGTAGGCGGGGGCGGGATGGAAATCCCCCAGGGAGATCCACTCGTCGGCGGTGAAGCCGGTTTCCTCCCGTAGCTCCCGCTGAATGGCGGAAAGCCGGTCCTCCTCCCGGGAATCCAGCTTGCCCGCGGGAATCTCGGTGATGACCCGGTCGATGGGATAGCGGTACTGCCGCTCCACGATCACCTCGTTGTTCTCCGTCACCGGAATGACGCAGACGGCGCCGATATGGCGGATGACCTCCCGCACGGCAGGGCGGCCGTTGGGCAGGGCGACGGAATCCTTCCGGACATGCAGAATGAAACCGTCGAAGATATCCTCGGTGGCAACGTGGTTTTCCCGCAGGGCATGCAGCTCATGTTCCGGATCAATATGCATCGGAGAAGGCTCCTTTGACTTCAGCATCTTCCGGACCGCCGGAAGGCAGCCCGCTGACAGAATTATAATACAGGAACGGGGAAAAATGAACCCCTTGTTTTCAGGAACAGAAAACCCATGACCGGGACGGCCATGGGTAAAAAACACGGAAAGCAGGGGATTACAGCCGGGCGACGCCGCTGTCCCGGGCGGCCTGGGCCACAGCGGCAGCCACCGCCGGACCGATCCGCTTGTCAAAGGCCAGGGGAAGAATATAATTCTCGTTCAGCTCCTCCGGAGCCACCAGGCCGGCCAGGGCGAAGGAGGCGGCCCGCTTCATCTCCTCGTTGATATCCCGGGCCCGGACATCCAGGGCGCCGCGGAAGAGGCCGGGGAAGCACATGACGTTGTTGATCTGGTTGGGATGATCGCTGCGGCCGGTTCCCACCACCGCCGCGCCGGCGGCCAGAGCTTCATCGGGCTCGATTTCGGGCGTGGGGTTGGCCATGGGGAAGACGATGGCCTTCTCCGCCATGGAGCGGATCATCTCCTGGCTCACAATATGGGGCGCGCTGACGCCGATGAACACGTCGGCGCCCTTCATGGCGTCCGCCAGCTTGCCGGAGAACTTCTCCGGATTGGTGACGGCGGCCATTTCGGCCTGGGCGGGGTTCATCTCCGCCCCCTCGCAGAGGATGCCGCAGCGGTCCACCATCTTCAGGTGCTTCACCCCCAGGTTCAGCAGATGCTTGCCGATGGCGATACCGGCACTGCCCGCGCCGTTGATGACGACCTTTGCCTCGCCGATTTCCTTGCCCACCACCCGCAGGGCGTTGAGCAGGGCGGCGCCCACCACCACGGCGGTGCCGTGCTGGTCGTCATGGAAGACGGGAATGTCGCACAGCTCCTTGAGCCGACGCTCGATCTCGAAGCAGCGGGGGGCGGCGATATCCTCCAGGTTGATGCCGCCGAAGGAGCCGGAGATCAGATAAATCGTGCGGACGATCTCCTCCACATCCTTGCTGCGGATGCAGATGGGGAAGGCGTCCACATCGGCGAACTCCTTGAAGAGGGCGCACTTGCCCTCCATGACGGGCATGCCGGCCTCGGGGCCGATATCCCCCAGGCCCAGCACCGCGGTGCCGTCGGTGATGACCGCCACCATATTATGCCGCCGGGTCAGGGTGAAGGACTTGTCATAATCCTTCTGAATCTCCAGACAGGGCTGGGCCACGCCCGGCGTATAGGCCAGGGAGAGCTCTTCCTTGTTTGTCACCTTCACCCGGGAAACGACTTCGATTTTCCCCTGCCATTCGCCGTGCAGCCGCAGGGACTCTTCCGCGTAATTCATCCAAACCTCCTGAACGCAAAGT
>CAZRLU010000183.1:0-4625 GCA_964600995.1 uncultured Oscillospiraceae bacterium
AGGAAACGGCGCCAGGCCCAGAAAACCCCGCCCAGGGTGGCACAGGTCTCATTGTAGGCGGTGACATTGGGCAGCTGCCAGGGATATCCGTAGGCCTGGTGCACCAGCTGATGGATGAAGAAGTTCCCGTAGGGCGAGGCGCCGTTGTACAGGGCGCCGCAGCCGCCGGTGATGTAGATCTTCCGCTCCGTCAGATCCCTCCAGACCGAATCCAGCACCTCCCGGTATTCCGGATCCCCCTCCTCCAGATAAAGGTCCGTCAGCCCCGCGTACAGGTAGTTCGCCCGCACCGCGTGGCCGATGATCTCCCGGTGCTTCCGCAGGGGCAGCCGGTCCTGGTTGTCATCCAGCCCGTTTTTCACCGAATCCCGCAGCTTCACCGCCAGGGCGCACAGGTCCAGGTAGGCCCGGTTTCCGGTCAGGCGGTACAGGTCCGCCAGCCCCATATAGTGGGAGGGGCATACCGCGGTCTTCACCTCCCCGGTGGCGGCCGCGTTTTCATACAGGGTCTTCAGATAGCCGGCAGCCCCTTCCGCCACCCGCAGGAAGGAATCCCTGCCCGTGGCCCGGGTATACACGCAAGCCGCGGTAAAAAGATGCCCCATGTTGTAGACCTCGAAATCGTTGATGCTGGCCTGCCGCAGGTCCCCCTGCCCGGTGATTTCCCCGATGATCTGCTTGGTGGAAAGGTATCCGTCCGGCCGCTGGGCCCGCCGGAAAAGGGCGATATAGTCCTCCAGCCGGTCCAGCAGCTCCTGGTCCCCCAGCCGGACCGCGGTACACACCGCCGCCTCCGTCCACTTGTAGAAATCCCCGTCCCCGAAGACGGTTCCGGCAAACGCCCCCTCCGCCTCGCCGGCGGCGATGCGGAAGTTCTCCGTCACGTGGCTCACGTCCGCCGCGTCAAACATCCGCTCCAGATGGGGCACCGTGGCCCGGCCCACGGTCTCGAATCTCTCCCGCCAGAGGCCCCCCGTCCAGGAGACCGCCCCAAAGGGCAGGGGAAACGCTTTCGCGAAAGGGGAACGGGCCTGATCCCGGATCATGGTTCATCTCTCCTTTTTTTGCGGCGCTCCGCCGCTTTTTTGTTTGTCCGGCTTTCCGCCCTCACTCCGCCGGCCGGAAGCCCGCCTTCACATCCCCGCCGGCCAGCGTCAGCCTTCCGGAAAGCGTCTCCCCGGAAACCAGGTCCCGCAGCCGGATCTCCCCCAGCTCCACGGAAGCCGGCGTCCCGAGATGGTTCAGGAAAAACCAGGTTTCCCCCCGGTCGTTCACCCTCCGTGTGATCTCCACCCCCGGGTCCGCCGGGAAGGGGGAACGGATGCCCAGCTCCCCGCAGATCCGGTCCGTCAGCTCCGTCAGGAAATCCGCCTCCGGCAGGGTTCCCACATACCAGGCTGTTCCCTTGCCGAAGCGGTTCCGCGTCACGCAGGGAACCCCCGCGTAGAAATCCTCCCCGTACCGGGCCAGGGCCTCCGCGCCCTCCGTCCGGATCAGATCGCACAGGAAGCCGCAGCGCCGGCTCTCCTGAAGCTCCCCTCCGCGCTCCGGAAGGATCCGGTTCCCTTCCTCCGGCCGCAGGGCGTCGGTTTCCTCCACCCAGAGTCCCAGCGCCTGCCGCAGTTTCCCCGGCGCGTTGCCGAACACGCAGCGGTCGTTCTCATCCGCCAGTCCCGTCATGAAGGAAGCCAGCAGTCCTCCGCCCCCGCGCACGTATTCCGTCAGGCCCTCCGCCACCCCCGGCTTGGTCATGTACAGCAGAGGCGCCACCACCAGATCATAGGCGGCGTAATCCGTATCCGGCCCGGGATTCAGGAAATCCACCGGAATGTTCCGGGCATGGAAGGGGCGGTAGAAGGCCGCCAGCAGCTTCAGGTAGTCCATGTCCCGGCTGGGACCGCTGGACTGCTCCAGGGCCCACCAGCTGTTCCAGTCCATCAGGAAAGCCACCCGGGCCGGCGTCCGCCCGCCCAGGAACCGGTCCCCGGCCGCCGCCAGCTCCCGGCCCAGCCCGGTCATTTCCCGGAAAACCCGGGTATCCCCGTGACCCCCGTGGCCGATCAGGGCTCCGTGGAATTTCTCCTGCCCGGCCACCGACTGCCGCATCTGGAAGAACAGGCAGCTGTCCGCGCCCCGGGCCAGGGCCTGCCAGGACAGCCTCCGCACCTCCCCCGGCCGCTTCAGGCGGTTGTAGGGCTGCCAGTTCTGCTGGTTGGGGGACTGCTCCATCAGCAGGAAGGACGCACCCCCCTTCAGCCCCCGCATGATATCGTGCTTCATGGCCACCAGATGGGGCGGATCCTGCGGGGAGGGATAATTGTCCCATCCCACCGTATCCATCTCCCGGGTGAAGACAAACTGGTCCAGCTTCCGGATGAAGCCGCTCATGTTGGTGGTCACGGGAATGTCCGGATTGAAGGACCGGAGCACCTCCGCCTCGTTCCGGAAGCATTCCGCCGTGCTGTCCGTCAGAAACCGCTGGTAGTCCAGCTGCACCGAGGGGCAGAACCGGTAATCATCGTTCAGCTCCGTCGGCAGAAAGACCTCCTCGAAGGAATAGACCGTTCTGCCCCAGAAGGCGGTATGCCACCGGCGGTTCAGTTCCTCCGTCGTCCCGTACCTTTTCCGCAGCCAGGTCCGGAATTTCGCCTGGCAGGTATCGCAGTAGCAGGCGGTGCCGTACTCATTGGCCACGTGCCAGCAGGCCAGGGCGGGATGGTGGGCGTATCTCCGCCCGAACTCCGCCGCCAGGGCGGCCGCCCGCTCCCGGTACTTCGGGCTGTTCACGCAGAAGAAAACCCGCATCCCGTGGGTCCGCTTCCGCCCCTGGATGTCCACCGGCAGCACCTCCGGATATCTGGCGGACAGCCAGGCCGGCTGGGCGGAGGTGGGCGTCGCCAGGCAGACCCGGATCCCATTTTCCCATATCCGGTCCAGAATCCGGTCCAGCCAGCCGAAGTCATAAACCCCTTCCTCCGGCTCCAGCCGGGCCCAGGCAAAAACCGGCAGCGTCAGCAGGTTGACCCCCGCCTCCCGGAAAAGGCGCAGATCCTCCTTCATCGTTTCCGCTCCGTACTGGTCCGGATTGTAGTCCCCGCCAAACCAGATCCGGTCCTGCCCCTTCAGCCTGCCGCCTTCTCTGATTGTCTCTCTCATCTCTTCCGACCTCCTGCCGGCTCCGTCCCTGTTCTCTTTTCTCCGGTGATTTCCTCAGATTTTCTTTCATCCTGCCTCTGTTGTTTATTTTACCGTGATTCCGGGTTTCTGCAAGCTGTTTCTCCCTTTTTTTGCCGGGCCCGGCTGCATGCGGGCATCAGAAAACCCCTGCCTTCTTCCGAAAGCAGGGGTCCTGCAGATTCTTCCCGGGATTTCAGCGGCCGGTCAGGCCTTGTTGAACTTCTCCTTGGGCTGCCGGCACCGGGGGCATCTCCAGTCCTCGGGCAGATCCTCGAAGGCCACCCCGTCATGCTCGGCGGGATCATAAACATATCCGCACACGGAGCAGATGTACTTTCCCGTTCCCTCCTCGGTCACGAAGTAGTCCTCCGATGGCCAGATGGTAGCGGGGGGATTGTCCAGATCCATCACCCGCTTCGCCTCCAGGTTCTCGTAGCCCAGGGGGGTGTGGGTGCTGCAGTAGACCGTGGGGTGCTTCCGGATGAATTCCCGGATCGTGTTCTGGGTGCTTCTGGCCAGATGGATGTCGTCATACACCGTGGACAGCTTGTCCGCATAGATGGCCTCGTCCGTATAGGAGATATCCCCGTGGATCATGTAAAACAGGCCGCCGTCCTCCGCCACCACGATGCTGTTGCCATAGGTGTGGCCGGGGGCCGGAAGCATCCGCACCCCGGGGGCGATGATCTGGCTGCGGGTGAAGTTGTAGTAGGGGCCATCGGTGAAATCCACCGGCGTCAGGCCGGGATGATCCTTCAGCTCCCGGATCTCCGCCGTCTCCATCTCGATCCGGTTCACGTAGAACTTCGCGTTGGGGAAGCTCCGGATCTCGCCGGAATGGTCGTTGTGCTTGTGGGTCAGGATGATCTTCGTCACCTGCTCGGGCGCATAGCCCGCCCGCTTCAGCGCGGACACATAGTCCTCAATCCACCGGCCCAGATAGGTTTTCGCCTTTCCGTCCCACACGGCGCTGGGAGATTCCTTCGGCAGCCCCGTGTCCACCAGGATCACGTCCTCCCCGGTGTCGATCACGTAGTTCTGCAGGGATCCGCGGTACTGAACATTGTTGTCAAAATGCTCCGGCCCGTCCTCGCCGCCGAAGGCAAAGCCCTGGGCATAGAAACCCTTCTCGTAGAATTTAACAGCTTTGATGATCATGCAGTTTTCCTCTCCTTCTCGCAGGATTCAATTGTAACCGGATCTCCGGCAAAGCGGACCGGCTTTCCCGCCGCTTGCGATATTTTTATCTTACACGCGCCCGTTCGGCTTGTCAATTGACATTTCCGCCCGGCGTGTCATTCCCGAAGCCTTCGCGGCAGATCAGCGGGAATTCTCCCCGTCCTGCTCCAGCTCCCGGGCCATGGTCAGGGCCAGGATGTTCCAGTTGATGAAACCCCCGTTCATGATGGGCTCCCCGGTGAAGGGATTGTAGTATTCATGCAGGCACC
>CAZRLU010000184.1:0-4593 GCA_964600995.1 uncultured Oscillospiraceae bacterium
CGTGACCGGGATACCATGGAGCAGGTCCGGGTGCCCCTGGCGGAGGTCCGCTCCTGGATCGAGGAGCGCATGCGCTTCTGATCCTCTTTCCCCTTGATTGATTTCCAGACGGATCCGTCCCTGAAAGGAGGATGCCCCATGATCACCCTGGATGCCCTCCGCGCCTATGGCGCCAATGTGGAGGACGGCCTTCGCCGCTGCATGAACATGGAAGCCTTCTATCTGAAGCTCTTTGACCGGCTGAAGGGAGATCCCCGGCCCCGAGAGCTGAAGGCCGCCATCGAAAGGAAAGACCTGGATGCCGCCTTCGAGCTGGCCCATGCCATGAAGGGCGTGTACGCCAACCTGAGCCTGACGCCCCTGCTCCGCCCCACCGAGGAGATCACGGAGCTGCTGCGGGCCCGCACGGATACGGATTATTCCGCCCTCCTGGAGGAGATCCTGGCCCGGGCGGAGGAGCTGGAAGCCCTGTACTGAGCTGCCCTTCCGGCAGGCTCCGGGAGAAAGCGCGAATTGTCAACCTGATTTTCTTTTTCAGGTTGACATTTTCATTTCCAGGTGCTACCCTTCCTTCACACACCTGTGAAGGAGGTCTTTCCCATGTCCAGAATCTCCGTGGAGGAGCTTACCCGTATCGCCCTGAGCGTTGCCCTGATCGCCGTCTGCTCCTGGATTTCCGTTCCCCTGATGATCCCCGTCACCCTGCAGACCTTCGCCGTCTGCCTGGTCACAGCGCTGCTGGGGCTGAAATCCGGCCTTTGGGCCGTGGCCGCCTATATTCTGCTGGGGGCTGCCGGCCTGCCCCTCTTCTCCGGCTTCCGGGGCGGCCCCGCCACCCTGCTGGGCACCACCGGCGGCTATATTGTGGGCTTTCTGTTCACGGCCCTCTCCGTGGGCCTGGGCGTGAAGCTTTTCGGCCGCCGGCTCCCCGTCCTGCTGATCTCCATGGCCCTGGGCGTGCTGCTCTGCTATGTCTTCGGCACCGCCTGGTTCATGGTGGTCTATACCCGGAATTCCGGTCCCGTTTCCCTGGGCGTCGTGCTGGGCTGGTGCGTCCTGCCCTATCTGATTCCCGACGCCGTGAAGATTCTGCTGGCTTCCCTGCTGACCCGGCGGCTGGAGCCGGTGCTCTCCCGGATGTCCCGTCCGACTTCCGGAAAGCCGCGTCAGAACGGCTGACCTTGACAGGAGAAAATCATGACCAAGGATCTTGTGCTGCAGACCCTCCGTTCCCATGCCGGTGAATTTGTTTCCGGCGCCGCCCTCTCTGAGGAGCTGGGCATCAGCCGCACCGCCGTGTGGAAGGCGGTGGAGGTGCTCCGCGGCGAAGGCTGGCCCATTGAGTCCCAGCCCCGCCGGGGCCATCGCCTGGCCCCCGTCGCCGACGTGCTCTCGGAGGAGGGCATCCGCCGGTATCTGCGGCAGCCGGGACCGGAGGTCCGGTTCTTCCCCTCCATCACCTCCACCAATACCGTCCTCAAGCAGCTGGCTCTGCAGGACGTCCCCGCCGGCCTGGCTCTGGTGGCGGAAACCCAGACCGGAGGCCGGGGCCGCATGGGCCGCTCTTTCTATTCCCCGCCCGCCAGCGGCCTCTACCTGAGCCTGCTGCTGCGGCCCCGGACGGAGGCCTCCAAGGCCGTGCTGCTGACGGCCTGCGCCGCCGTGGCGGTGGCGGAAACCGTGGAGGAGCTGTCCGGCGTCCGCCCCGGCATCAAGTGGGTCAACGACCTGCTGGTGGACGGGCGGAAGATCTGCGGTATCCTGACGGAGGCCGGGCTGGATGTGGAAACCGGCCTGGTGAGCCATGTGATCGTGGGCATCGGCATCAACACCCGGATTCCCCGGGAAGGGTTCCCGGAGGAGCTGCGGGACATCGCAGGCGCCGCCTTCGGCACCCTGCCCGTGCCGGATCTGCGCTGCCGGCTGGCCGCCGGGATCCTGAACCGGCTGTGGGCCTGGGCAGAGGATCCCGGCTCGGAGGAAATCTTTGAAAAATACCGCAGCCGCTCCCTGGCCCCCGGCCAGGGCATCCTGATCCTGGAGCCGGGAAAGGACCCGGTCCCCGCCGTGGCCCTGGGTCTGGATCGGGATTACGCCCTGCGGGTCCGGCTGGAGGACGGCGCCCTGCGGCTCCTCCGCTCCGGGGAAATCAGCATCCGCACCTTGCATCCCGGCGAAAAATTTGCTATGATGCAAGATAATCCGACGAAGGAAGGCTGCGCCGAAGCGCAGAGGAGCTGATTGCATGGGCAAAAGAATTTTGGCCTTCCTCGCAGCGGGCCTGCTTTTGTTTTCAGCGGCGCCGGCAGAGGAAGCGGAGGATCTCCTGATTGAGGAGATCGTGGAAGACGTATTGCTGGATGAGGACGGAGCGGAGACGCCTCTGGAGGTTCTTCCGGAGGCGCAGGAGGCTTCCTCCCCCGTTTCGGAGGAGCTCTTCATCCCCTCCCGAGGCAGCGATTATCCCGTTCAGGCCGGGGAGAAGGGCTACTGGGCTCTTCCCATGGACATTACCGACGAGGCTGCGGTCTGGGAGATGCTGATGGCCCCCATCACCGTGGTGGATATCGGTAAGAAGAGCGGCGAAAAGGTGCAGACCTATCTGTACCGGGAGCCGGATGAATCCAGCCTGAAGGTGGGCGTGGTCACCTGCGAGAGCCAGGGCGTCCGGGTCATCGAGACTCTGGACAACGGCTGGTCCCTGGTGGAATGCTACTCCAGCTCCTTCCATGATACCAAGGTGGAGGCCTGGAACCTGCTGGTCAGCGGCTATATCCGCAGCGATTACCTGAAGCAGGTGACGCCGAACCCGGATCTGGCCATGGTGGTAGACAAGCTGACCCAGCGGCTCTATATTTTCCAGGAGGGAAAGCTGCTCTGCTCCCTGCTGTGCTCCACGGGGCTCACCATGTGGAACGGATCCAAATATCAGCCCTACAACGAAACCCGCAGCGGCGAGTTCCTGCTGATGAACAAGGTGGGCACCCTGATCAGCGACCGGCTCTACTGCGACATGGCCATCCGCTTCAACAGCGGCGACATGATGCACGAGGTGCCCCATGTCAAGAACAAGGACGGCACCAAAAACTATGACAACACCGAGCCCAAGCTGGGCACCAAGTGCAGCCACGGCTGCATCCGGGTCCAGCGGAACCGGACGCCGGAAGGCGTCAACATGAAGTGGATCTGGGATCAGCTCAAGAGCGGCAGCAAGGTGAAGTTCGTCATCTGGGAGGACTGGCAGGGCCGTCAGATTCCCATTCCTGACCCGGATACCCCCCTGTACTACAACCCCAACAAGGGCCAGTATTATCACCGCTCCTCCTTCTGCTACAGCGCCCGGAAGATCACCTTCCAGCCCTTCACCTACGGCCAGCTGGAGGAGGCCCCCTTCTCGAAGCTGGTCCCCTGCCCCTACTGCGCGCCTCCCGCCCGGGAAAAGGACATCGAGGCCGTCAACGAGCAGTATGCCGCCGGCGGCGACCACAACGAGCTCCTCACCAGCCTGCAGGAAGGCTATTTCGAATATCTGCGGCAGAACTGACCGTTTTTCCGGAACCGCCGGGTCCATAAGCCCTGCGGTTCCTCCCGCTCCCGCGCTTCAGGCCGGTTTCCGGCCTGAAGCTTGCTTTTTACAAGGCTCCTGGTTTTCTCCTGTTTTCCCCTTGCGCGGAGCCGGAAAACAGGTTAAGCTGAGCCTGATCCCCCTTCCCTCTCCGTCCCGAAAAGGAGTTTTGACGGCAAGATGAAGCTGATCTGGAGATATGTACGGCCCTATCGCTGGTTCATTCTGGCGGTCATGGCCATCAAGCTGGCGGGAACCGGCACCGAGCTGCTGATTCCCTATGTGCTGGAGCACCTGCTGGACCATGTGGTGCCCGCCGCGGCGGACGCCTGGCCCGTGGTGGCCTGGGGCGGCGTCATGCTGCTGCTGACCCTGGCCACCCGCTTCCTGAACGTCACCGCCAACCGCATGAGCGTCCGGGTGGCCCGCAACAGCACCTACGCCGTCCGCCGGGATCTGTTCCACACGGCCCTGAATCTTTCCGGCCGCCAGATGGACCAGGTGGGCCTGCCCTCCCTGATCTCCCGCATGACCAGCGATACCTACAATGTCCAGAACTTCGTCCGGATGATCCAGACCATGGGCATCCGGGCCCCCATCATGCTTCTGGGGGGCATCGCCATCACCCTGACCATGGACACGGGCCTGGCCCTGATCCTGGTGATCATGGCGCCCATCATGATCCTGCTGGTTTCCTTCGTCTCCTGGAAGGGCATCCCCCTCTACGACGAGGTGCAACGCCGGATGGACGCCCTGGTCCGCATCATGCGGGAGAACATCACCGGCATCCGGGTGGTCAAGGCCCTGAGCAAGGAGCCCTTCGAGGAGCGTCGCTACGGGGACGCCAACACCTCCATGGCCCGCCAGGAGATCCGGGCCAGCGTCATCATGAGCCTGCCCGGGCCCATCGTGACCCTGTTCCTGAACGTGGGGCTCACCCTGGTGGTGCTGGTGGGCGCCCGCCGGGTCAACGGCGGCGACACCGAGCCCGGCGTCATTCTCGCCTTTCTCACCTATTTCAATATGAT
>CAZRLU010000185.1:0-4586 GCA_964600995.1 uncultured Oscillospiraceae bacterium
TGCCGCCGGTCCAGTCCTGGGTATTCTGAAAGGAGGGAGCTGACAGCCGGGCCGACTCCGTCATCCGCTGTCTGCGGAGCGGCACGCTGCTCACGGCGGGGCCCGTCTGGGCGTCCAGCTGTGCGTAGCGTATGCTTCTGCGGACTCTTCCGGTCGCCGCCATCCTCTCTCACTTCCTTCGTTCTTGTTTATACCGTCGTTTTTATACCGTTGTTCCGTCCCGCTCCAGGGCCGCGATCATATCCAGCAGCCCCGGCAGCTCCTGCTTGAACCGATCCCATCCGGCCTGGCTGGCCGCCGCCGAGACGATCCGGATATGGTCGTTGGCACCTGTGATCTCCACGTCCCGCTCCTCCTGCAGGATCTTGCTGCGGATGTTGACCGGGAGGAGAATTCTTCCCTGATTGTCGCAGGTCTGATCGTCAAAGCTCAGGGCGTAGAACTGCTCCAGGAACCGGTTCAGCGCCGGGTTCAGATTCCCCAGCCGCTCATAGGTTTCGTTTCGCTTTTCCCACATGGCCGTGGGATAAACCGCAATGCTGGTGAAGTCAAACCCCGGGGCGATGCAGAACCGCTCCCCCAGCTTTTCCCGGAAGCTCTGGGGAATCACCAGCCTCCCCTTGCTGTCCAGGCTGTGGTTGAAGCTGCCGATAAAGCGGACTTTTCCGGCCGCGGGGGCTGGTTTTGTTTCCTGTTCCGGATTTTTGCGCGTCTCATCCGAATGCGTGTCATCCATCATCGCAGCCCCCTTTCCCCCACTTTTATGCTCAATTTTGGGCTTTACATCCACTTTGCCCCACAAAAATAGCACAACTCATCCCAGGTTTCAACCCCGCCCCGGGACGGAAATCCGGGTTTCTGGTGCAAGTTTGTTAACTATTAATAATATTTCTGTAATATTTTTGTAATATATTAAAAGTCCCTTGTATTCCCTCTCCTCGGGAGAACCTACATTTTGTATAAAAAAAGAGGGCTCCCTTTTCAGCCCTCGTTCTGAGCAGGGAGTCCTCCCGTGAATTGTTATAAAAAGTTAATTTTTTTCACCTGGAAATCCAGGCTGTCGCAGGAAACCAGCTCATACCGCACGCCTCCCTGCTCGCCCCGGAACCCCGTCTGGATTCCGGCGCCGTGCAGATGACCGTAGACGCAGACCGCCGCGCCGGCCTCCTCCAGCCGCTGGGTAAAGCCGCTCTCCCGCTGGGTCTTCAGCAGGGGCGGATAATGCAGCATCACGATCAGCGGGCGGCCCTCCGCCAGGCGCTTCCCCTGGGCCAGGGCCATCTCCAGCCGGCCCAGCTCCCGCTGATAGATCTTCCGGTCCTGGTCCCCCAGGGGCTCCCCGCCGGTGGGGATCAGCCATCCCCGGGTCCCGCAGATCACACAGTCCCCCGCGTCCAGGGCGTCCTGCTGCAGGGCGAAGCACCCCTCCGGCAACGCGGAGCGCACCTTCGTGATGCCGCTCCACCAGTAATCATGGTTCCCCCGGATCAGCACCTTCCTCCCGGGAAGCCGCGCGATTTCCTCCAGGTCGCCCCGGGCCTCCTCCAGCTGCATCGCCCAGCTGATATCCCCCGGGATCAGCACCGTATCCGTTTCCCCGACCTGGTCCCGCCAGCTTTCGGAAATACGAAAAAAATGCCCGTGCCATTGGGGACCGAACACGCTCATCGGCTTATCCTGGCCTCCGGGCAGATGCAGGTCTCCAATGGCAAACAGGCTCATCCTGATTCCTTTCCGGTCGTCGTCAGCTTTCCGGGCCCGCGGCCCTGAAAAGCCTCCGGGAGCAGCTTAAAGCTCCTCCTCCTCTTCCTCCGCGGCGCGCTCCTCGTCTTCCCGAACCTCTTCCAGGCTCAGCTCATGCTCCATCTCCCCGTATTCCTGGCTGGGGATGTCGTCCTGCTCGTCCGGAATGATCTCGTCCATGCTGCTCACGGAATCCATGTCGCCGATGTTCTCGGTATCCACGTTCTCCTGCTCCGTGTTTTCCGTGTCGTCGCTGTTGCTCTGATTCATTTCCTTCAGGCAGAACAGACAGACATCCTTTCCCGGCAGGGCCGGCGCTTCGTTGCAGATGCTGCAGAGCTCCACTTCGTCGGATTTGTCCTCGCCCTTGATCTCGCGCAGGCAAACCTTGCAGTATTTCTGATCCGGAGTAATGTAATTCAGATCACAGCGGGGGCATTTTATCAGGGTCATGGTCGGATCTCCTCCTCGGGATTCTCAGTTTAGGGATTCTCTCCCACTTTCAGGGCAAAAAGGAAGGTTTTCCTCCGGAAGCCGCACGAAAAAGAAGGCAAAAGCTGAATGAAATTGGGCTCTACCCCCACTTTTGCGGTCTTTCCTATTCCGCCCCTCGCAGGCTTCCTCCCTATTGCCCCGTGATTATACACCGGATAGGCTCCCTGTGCAATCATTTTATGGAATTTTCTTCGGTGCCGCTCCCGCTGGAGAGGATTTCCTCCAGCTTCTCCAGCAGGGTATCCCGGCCGGTGCCGTCCTCCCCGGAGAAGCAGATCACTTCCCAGGGCTGCACCAGCAGCCCCCTGCAGATGGGCGCCAGGTATTTGCTGCGGGCTCCGCGGCTGATCTTGTCCGCCTTGGTGGCCACCACGGTGAAGGGAATCCCCGTCTCCCGCAGGAAGCGGTTCATGGTCAGGTCATCCTCCGTGGGATCATGGCGGATGTCCACCAGACAGAGCACGTGCAGCAGCTCCCCGGAGCAGGTGAAGTAATCCTGCATCATCTTTCCCCAGCGGAGCTTTTCCTTCTTGTCCACCTTGGCGAAGCCGTAGCCCGGCAGGTCCACCAGATGAAAGCTGTCGTTCAGCAGGAAGATATTGATCAGCCGGGTTTTCCCCGGGGTGGCTGAGGTGCGGGCCAGCTTGTTTCGCCTGCAGAGCTTGTTGATCAGCGTGCTCTTGCCCACATTGCTCTTGCCCACCACCGCGATCTGGGGAAGGCCCCGGCCTTCAAAGGGGCCGTAATCCGCCAGGGATGTAATGAATTCCGCCTTCTTGATCTCCATGGTTTCTGCCCCCTTCTTTCCGTTTCGCCCGGCGTTCCGGTGCACGGCCGCCGCCCTGCGGTGTCTGCAGGCGGCGGACCTGAGCACGCCGGTTCCGCTCTTCTGTCCTTCAGCCGCCGGTCAGCGCTTCCTTCAGCACCTGCCCGATCTCCTCCGCCTCCACGATCCGGAAGGCCGAGAGCACGTACTCCGGAATCTCCTCCAGATCCTTATGGTTCTCCTTGGGAATGATCAGGGTCTTGACCCCCGCCCGGAAGGCCGCCAGGGTCTTTTCCTTCAGCCCGCCGATGGGAAGCACCCTTCCCCGCAGCGTCATCTCGCCGGTCATGGCCACGTCCTGCCGCACCTTCCGTCCCGTCAGCACGCTGACCAGGGCCGTCGTCAGGGTCACGCCGGCGCTGGGGCCGTCCTTGGGCACGGCGCCCTCCGGCAGATGCACATGCAGGTCCACCTTGGTATAGAAATCCTCCTCCAGCTTCAGCTCGTCGCTGTGGGCCCGCACCCAGCTGAAAGCGGCTTCCGCGCTTTCCTTCATCACGTCGCCCAGCTGGCCGGTCAGCCGCAGGTTGCCCTTGCCCGGCATCTGAACGCACTCCACCTCCAGGATCTCCCCGCCGACGCTGGTCCAGGCCAGGCCGTTGACGATGCCGATCCGGGGCTCCTTCTCCAGGGGCTCCCGGGTATACCGGGCGGCTCCCAGGAACTCATGAAGCCGCTCGGCGGTCACCGTCAGGCTCTTCTTCTCCCTCTCCAGCAGGTACACCGCGGATTTCCGGCAGACTTTGGCCGCGACCCGCTCCAGGGTCCGGACGCCGGCCTCCCGGGTGTAGCCCTCGATCATCTGCTTCATGACCCGGTCGCTCACCCGGACCGAGCCCGCCGGCATGCCGTGCTCCTGCATCTGCTTGGGGAGCAGATGCCGCTTGAGAATCTGCAGCTTCTCCTCCTCGGTGTAGCTGGGCACCTCGATGAGCTCCATCCGGTCCAGCAGGGGCTCCGGAATGGTTTCGGTGCTGTTGGCAGTGGTGATGAACATGACCTTGCTCAGGTCGAAGGGAATCTCCATGTAGTGATCCCGGAAGGCAAAGTTCTGCTCCGCGTCCAGCACCTCCAGCATGGCGCTGGCCGGATCCCCCCGGAAATCGCTGGCCATCTTGTCAATTTCGTCAAAGAGGAAAACGGGATTCATGCTCCCCGCCTGCTTCATGCCGGAGATGATCCGCCCGGGCATGGAGCCGATATAGGTCTTCCGGTGCCCCCGGATTTCCGCTTCGTCCCGGACGCCGCCCAGGCTCATCCGCACAAATTTCCGGTCCACCGCCTCGGCGATCGCCTTCACGATGCTGGTCTTTCCCACGCCGGGGGGTCCCACGAAGCAGAGGATCGGGCCCTTCATGTTCTTCTTCATCCGGAGAACCGCCAGATACTCGATGATCCGCTCCTTCACCTTCTCCAGGCCGTAATGCTCCCGGTCCAGGATTTCCCGGGCCCGGTTCAGGTCCAGGTTGTCCTCCGTCACTTTGCCCCAGGGCAGGTCCAGAATCCAGTCGATATAGGTTTC
>CAZRLU010000186.1:0-1955 GCA_964600995.1 uncultured Oscillospiraceae bacterium
CGGACCGGAAAACAGAAGAAAAAGAGAGGGGCAGGGCAGGATGATCTGGTATGTGAACGCCGCCGCGGAGCGGGACGGGGACGGAAGCAAGGCAAGACCCTTCAAATGGATCAACGATGCGGCCCGGGCAGCTCAGCCCGGGGACGAGGTCCTCGTGGCGCCGGGGGTCTACCGGGAATATGTGAATCCCCTGAACGCCGGGCGGGAGGACGCCCGGATCACCTATCGCAGCGAGGTGAAGGGCGCCGCCCGGATCACCGGCGCCGAGAAGCTGAAGGGCTGGGAAAAGTTCAAGGGCAACGTCTGGACGGTCCGGGTGAAGAACAGCCTCTTCGGCGATTTCCATCCCTACAAGGAGATGGTGGGGGGCGACTGGTATTTCGCCCCCATGGTGCGCCACGCGGGGGCGGTGTTCTGCAATGACCTGATGATGTATGAAACCACCTCCCTGGAGGAGTGCCTGCAGGGTGAGAAGGATCCCTGCGCCTGGCATCCGGAGGAATCCACCTGGAAGTGGTATACCGAGCAGGCCGGGGAGGAGACGGTGCTCTATGCCAACTTCCATGATCTGGACCCGAACCGGGAAAACGTGGAACTGGCGGTCCGGCGGAACGTCTTCATGCCCTCGGAAAACGGCGTCGGCTACATCACGGTCTCCGGCTTCCTGATGGACAAGGCCGCCACCACCTGGGCGCCCCCCGCCGCCTATCAGGACGGCCTGATGGGCCCCCACTGGAGCCGGGGCTGGATCATCGAGGACTGCGAGATCTGCAATAGCCGCTGCTGCGGAATCTCCCTGGGAAAATACCGGGATCCGGAGAACGACATGTATTTCTTCACGAAGCATGTGAAGAGCCCGACCCAGATGGAGCGGGACGCGGTCTGCCGCGGCCAGTATCACGGCTGGCTGAAGGAGAAGGTTGGGGGCCATCTGATCCGCCGGTGCCATGTGCATCACTGCGGCCAGACGGGCATCGTGGGCCGGATGGGCGCGGTCTTCTCCACCATTGAGGACTGCCATATCCACGACGTGAGCAACACCGCCCAGCTGGGCGGCGCGGAGACCGCGGGCATCAAGCTCCACGCGGCCATCGACGTAACCATCCGGCGGAATCATATCCACGACTGCATCCAGGGCGTCTGGCTGGACTGGGAGGCCCAGGGGGCCCGGGTCAGCCAGAACCTCTTCCATGACAACATGCGCCCGGAGGGCGTGCAGCAGGCCCAGGGGACCATGTTCTCCACCGACGTCTTCATCGAGGTGGGCCACGGCCCGACCCTGGTGGACAACAACGTGATGCTCTCCAAGGTCTCCATCACCATCCCCAGCGAGGGCATCGCCGCGGTGCACAACCTGATGCTGGGCGCCTTCACCCTGATCAACTCCGGCGTGGACAGCGTGGTGAACGGCCAGCGGGAGCCCCGCTACACCCCCTACCACATCCGCCACAGGACGGAGGTGGCCGGCTTCATGACGATCCTCCACGGGGACGACCGGGTCTACAACAATATCCTGATCCAGCATTATCCCGTCACCCATCCGGAATGGACCCCGGAGGCCCATGAGTATGAGGTGGTGGGAACCGCCCCCTTCGATATCTTCCCCTCCTGGGAGGAATGGATCGCAAAATTCGAGCTGGACAATCCCTGCCCGGACATGCACAAGCTGGCGGATCATCATTTCGGCCATCTGCCGGCCTGGGTGAACGGAAACGCCTATTTCAACGGCGCCACCGTCAGCCGCCATGAGCACGGGGGCTGCACCCCGCCGGAGAAGGCGGAGATCTGCCTGCAGGAGCGGGACGGCCGCTGGATCCTGAAGACCAACCTCTTCCGGCTCCTGAAGGATTTCCGGGTGGGCGTCGTGACCAGCGATACCCTGGGCAAGGCCTTCGAGCCGGACCAGCGCTTCGAGAATCCGGACGGCACCTCCATCACCCTGGACCGGGATTTCC
>CAZRLU010000186.1:2055-4584 GCA_964600995.1 uncultured Oscillospiraceae bacterium
CCGCCCCAGCGATTTCCACGGCGGAAGCCCTTTGGCTTCCGCCTTTTCTGCGCCCCGGACAGGGCGAAAAAATAGGAAAAAAACCGTGAAAAAGTGTTGACAAAGGGGGTGGATGGTGATATCTTATGCATGTCGGTTAGCACTCGAGTCGCTTGAGTGCTAACAACAGACAAAGACCCTGAAGAGGAGGATGTACGAGTAATCCGGAAAGGAGGCGGCGTATGGAGATGGATGAACGGAAGCTGCGGATTCTGCAGGCCATTATCGACGATTATATTCTGACCGGTGTGCCTGTCGGATCCCGGACCATCAGCAAGAAATACGACATGGGCCTGTCCTCCGCCACCATTCGCAACGAGATGAGCGACCTGGAGGAGCTCGGATATCTGGATCAGCCCCATGTTTCCGCGGGCCGGATTCCCAGCGCCAAGGCCTATCGCCTGTATGTGGACAGCCTGATGAAGGCCGACAAGCTCCGGGACGACAGCCTGGAGAGCGTCAGCCGGCATTTCACCGGCCGGGTCCACCAGATGGAGGATGTGATCGACCACGCCGCGTCGGTGCTTTCCACCCTGACGAAATACACCGCGGTGGTGCTGCCGCCGGAAGGCCGGCAGCCCAGGCTGCAGACGGTGCAGCTGATCCCCGTGAACCGGGATTCCGCCCTGGTGGTGATCGTGACGGACGCGGGCATCGTGCGGGACAGCACGATCCGCGTCTCCGGGGAGCTGGACAGCGACACGCTCTACGCCATTTCCCGGGCGCTGACCCAGGAGCTGCGGGGCCATACGCTGGCGGAAGCCTGCGAGATCCTGCCGGCGATGATCCAGCGCATGCAGGACAACGAGGAGCTGCTGCGGGGGCTGTACGGCTTCCTGCAGGAGCGGAAGGAGTCGCCCCGCAGGCCGCACGTGGCCGTGGGAGGCGCCAGCTACATGCTGAGCTACCCGGAATACAGCGACGTGGAGAAGGCCCGGAACTTCCTGAGCCTCATGGAAACGCGGGACAAGCTGGCGGGGATCATCTCCGCCAACGGCGGCATGGCCTTCACCGTCCGGATCGGGCCGGAAACGGGGGTGCCGGAGATGGTGGACTGCTCCATCGTCACCGCAGCCTATTCCACCCGGGGCGGCCAGCAGGGAACCATCGGCGTGATCGGGCCTACGCGCATGCAGTATTCCCGGGTGATTTCCATCCTGAACATGATGGGACATCAGCTGACGGATCTGTTCAGCGGGGGAGATGAACGGAATGAAGAAAAAGAGAAGAGGGAATAGCAGGATGAATCCAAAGGAAAACCCGCAGGAACCCATCCCGGAGAAGGAACCCAACCAGGAAGCCCCGGCGGAGGAAAATGCCGAAGCCGTGGAGGCGGAAGCGGCTCCCCAGGAGAAGGAAGAAACCGCGCCGAAGGGCAAAACCGAGCTGGAGGCTGCGGAGGAGAAGGCGGCGGAATATCTTGCCATGGCCCAGCGGATCCAGGCGGATTTTGAAAACTTCCGCCGGAGGAACGAGAGCGTCCGGGCGGACAGCTTCGCCGAAGGAAAAAGAGAAGTGGCCACGGTGATGCTCCCGGTGCTGGATAATCTGGAGCGGGCCGCGGACGCCGCGGAAAAGGCCGCCGATGAGGCCATGAAAAGCGGAGTTTCCCTGGTGCTCAAGCAGATGCGGGATGTCTACCAGAAGCTGGGCGTGGAGCCCATCGACCGCCAGGGCGAGAAGTTCGACCCGAACCTGGAAAACGCGATCCTCCAGGGAACGGAGGAGGAAGGCGAACCCGGAACCGTCTGCCAGGTGCTCCAGAAGGGCTACCGGATGGGAGACCGGGTCCTGCGCCACGCCATGGTGAAGGTGGTTCCGGAATAAGGAACGAAACACAGCCGACAACAGCCCGAAAGGGCTTCGGAAAGGCCGCAAGGCCGGATAAACAAAAAGGATAACAACCGAATTCGGGAAACGGAGGAAAAAAGATATGAGCAAGATTATTGGTATTGATCTGGGTACAACCAACAGCTGCGTGGCCGTGATGGAGGGCGGGCAGCCCGTGGTCATCGCCAACGCGGAAGGCAGCCGGACCACCCCCTCTGTGGTGGCCTTCACGAAGGACGGAGAGCGTCTGGTGGGCCAGGTGGCCAAGCGCCAGGCCGTGACCAATCCGGACCGGACCGTCATTTCCATCAAGCGGGAAATGGGCACCAGCTACAAGGTCTCCATTGACGGCAAGCAGTACACCCCCCAGGACATCAGCGCCATGATTCTTTCCAAGATGAAGGAAACCGCCGAGAGCTACCTGGGCGAAAAGGTGACGGAAGCGGTCATCACCGTCCCCGCCTACTTCAATGACAGCCAGCGCCAGGCCACCAAGGATGCGGGCCGCATCGCCGGACTGGATGTGAAGCGGATCATCAACGAGCCCACCGCGGCCTCCCTGGCCTATGGCCTGGATAAGGAAGAGAACCAGAAGATCCTGGTGTACGACCTGGGCGGCGGCACCTTCGATGTCAGCATCCTGGATATCGGCGACGGCGT
>CAZRLU010000187.1:0-4581 GCA_964600995.1 uncultured Oscillospiraceae bacterium
GTCATATTCCTGCATGTGAGCCATGTAGACATCCCCGGAATCCAGGGAGGGGAGGGTGAAGACGCCGGCGGCGATCTCCTCGGGCGTCAGCTCATAGACGGCCACCACCAGATCCAGGATCGGCTCCCGGATTTCCACCGTGACGCCGGTGATCCGGTCCGTGCCCTTCAGCAGGACCTTGCCGGTCTTCCGGGAGGAGAAGCCGATGAAGTGAAGCTCCGCGGAGACCTCTTCCGGTACGGGGGTGGGCTCAGCGGTCGGTTCAGGCGACGGCGTCGGCGTAACGGTGGGTTCCGGCGTCGGCGTGGGCGTCACGAAAATCCGGGGCGTCGGCGGGAACGTCGGCGCAGGCGACGGGGACGGGGTCGGCGACGGCGCGGGCGTCGGGGAAGCCGTTGGCGAGGGACTCGGCGTCGGAACCGGCGTGGGCGACGGGGTCGGAGACCGGGACGGCATGGGCGTCGGCACGGGCATGGGCGGCAGCTCCGGCAGCAGCACCGGCGGCGCGGAGGGCGTCGGGGACGGCGTCGGCGACGGAATCATGGTGGGCGTGGGCGACGGGGACGGCGACGGGGTCGGCGTCAGAGAGGGCTCCCACACCGGGGGAAGCACCGGGGTTGAAACCGGAGCGGGCGACGGGGTCATCGTGGGATCCGGCCGGAAGGTGGGCGTGGGAGAAGGCGTCCCCGTGGGGGACGGCGACGGCGTCGGATCGGGCCGGAGCGTCGGCGTGGGCGACGGGGTGGGCGTCGGGGACGGCGTGGGCGTCGGCTCCGGGGTTTCCGTGACCTCGGGGACGGGCGGGAGCTCCGGCGGGCGGACCGTGGGCCAGGAGGCGGCGATCATGCCGATGGTAACGCCGGTGGCCACGGTCAGGCGCATCAGGGCGCCGATTTTCCGGCGCCGTTCCTTCCGGACCAGGGCGGGATCCGGATGCTCCGGCTTTGCGAAAGGCGCAGCAACGCCCGGCTCCCGGAAATATTCGGGAGCCTGCGCGCCGGATCGGTATTCATCCGGCAGCGGGGCATACTCCTTCTCCGGAGGATTGAACTCATCCCGCTTCATGGCTTATTTCTGATGCAGGTCGATCTGGGTATAGGGAATCTCCACCCCGGCTTCCCGGAAGCGGACAAACAGGTCCCGGTTCAGGATGCGCTGCACGCTGTAGATATCGCTTTCATCCACCTCCACCACGAAGCGCAGGGTGACGCCGGAGGCGCCCAGCTCCTGCACCCCCAGATAGACGGGGACACTGCGCATCTTATCCTGATGATCCTGCCAGATCTTTTCCAGAATGCCGGGAAGCTTCTCCTCGAAGGCGGGGAGATCCAGCTCATAGGGAACCTGGACGTCGGAGAGGGAACGGGAGGAATTGTCCGAGCGGTTCAGGATATCCTTCATGTTGGAATTGTTGATGATCTTCACATTGCCGCCGGGATCGGTGATGCTGGTGGTGCGGATGCCGATGTCCGTGACGGTTCCGCGGAAGCCGCCCACCTCCACGATATCCCCCACGTTGTACTGATTCTCAAAGAGCATGAAGATGCCGGTGATCACATCCTCAATGAGGCTTTCCGCGCCGAAGCCGATGATCAGGGCTACGACGCCGACGGAGGCCAGGATGGCCGTCATATTGACGCCGAGGATGCTCAGCCCCCAGCAGAGGATGAGGATCGCGGCGGCATAGCGCAGCAGGCTCTGGGTGATGGTGATCACGGTGGCGGAGCGGTGGGACGGCCGCTTGAACAGGCCCAGCAGCAGCACCAGCAGCTTCTCCGCGGCCAGCACGAGAAAGACCATGGCCGCCAGGGCCAGCAGGGTATCCCCGGTGACCCGGAGGGTGCCGAAGGCGCCGGCCAGATCCGTGAAGACGCCGCGATGGATTCCCAGCCCCAGGGCGGCGCCGCCGAGAATCAGACAGATCAGCAGTCCGATCCACTGCTTTCCTTTTCTATGATTCATGATCCTTCCTCCTGTTTTGCTGTAAAAAGGATATGATGTTGACTCACAAGCGTATTCTACCATGCCGCGCCGCTTTGCGCAACCCGGAGGACTTCCTGCAGGGCGGAGCGGATCCGGGCGGGATCCATGTCCCGGGCTGGCACATGAATGAAGCCGGCGGGGCAGGAGAGGCCCCGGAGGGCAAGTTCGTCCATCAGGGCGTAAAAGACGGTGTTGCAGACATAGGTCCCCGCGGTGCAGGAGAGCTCCGCCGGGATTCCCCTGGCCTCCAGGGCGGAAAGCAGGGGCCGCAGGGGCAGGGCGGAGAAATAGGCCGCGGGGCCCCCTTCCCGGACGGGCAGATCCTGGGGCTGGAAGCCGTCGTTGTCGGGGATGCGGGCATCCTGCAGGTTGACGGCGATCCGCTCCAGGGAGATTTTGTCCCGGCCGCCGGCTTCCCCCACGCAGAGGATCAGATCCGGCCCGGAGGCCGCCAGGGAGCGGACGATCCGGTCCGCTTCCGCAAAGGAAACCGGCAGCAGGACCCGCTCCGTGCCCTCCAGATTTTTCACCGCCTCCCAGGAGGCGTTTTTTTCCGCCCCGCCGAAGGGCTCAAAGCCTGTGACAATGATCTTCATAAGCGCTCCTTTTCCTGCGGGAAGGCAGGAATCCGGCATCTTTCCGGGGAATATTTCATACAGGAGCGGTTCCCGGAGAAAACGCTCCGCAGCATGCAAAGGCAGGTGAGAGAAATGAAGGATCCCAGGCAGAACCGGGAAGAGGAATGGGACGACGAGATCCGCGACCCGGAGGAGGAAGCTCCCGAAGCCGATGAGGAAACCTATCGGGACGGCAGCGTGAAGAACGAGTGCTGGGCGGAGGAAAGATAAAGGAAAACGATAGCAGCGGGAGAATAGGGCGGAGACGGAGCTCTCAGTTGTCCAGCACGATCACTCGGGTATGGAAGGGCAGATGGGTCCAGAGCCAGTAGATGGTGAGGGGGCAGCTTTCTGTGGCAAAGAGGCTGACCCGGACGCAGCCGTGGGAGGCCTTCTGCCCGAGAAGGGGAAGATTGTCGCTGTAATCCCGGACCCGGCCCACGCGGACGTAGCCGAGACCGTGAATCATGTTCACCCCGTCGTAGCGGATGGGGTATTCATACCGGTATCCGGCCTGGGCGAAGGACGCGCCCAGGCGGAAGCTGGTGAGAAAGGCGCCGGCAGGGGTTTCCCTGGAGGGCGCTTTTTTTGTGGGCTTTCCGGTGGAAACGGGCATCACCGCGATCTTTTTCCCGTCCTGATACACCGCCAGGGTCTGATCCCGCTTGTCGATCAGCAGGCCGTAATGGGAGCCCGGATAAGCGAGGGTGAGGTCCGACCTGCGGACATAGCCGACGGCTTCCTGGCCGTCCCGGTGGGACCAGGCCCGGACCTTCGCCCAGTTTCCCTCGAAGCCCAGCACCTCCAGGGCCTGGGTGTCGCTGCCGAGGGTGGCATTGGTGCGGCTGCGGGCGGAGGGGGAGGCGTGGAGGGTCATGTCCGCGTCGGCGCCGGCGTCCGCCAGGACCACGGAGGGCTTCATCATGATCTCCCAGATCTCCGCGTCGGACATGCCCCGCTCCGGGATGATGGGGCCTGTTTCCGCGATCTCCAACCGCTCCGGCCGGGATTCCCGGACATGGAGGGGCCAGGAGAAGGCATAATCCGGATTGGGAAGGCTGTGGAAGGAAACGGTGTAATCCCCCGGCGGAATGGTTCCTTCCCGGCCGAGGGAGCCCTTCCAGTCAATCCGGGCGCCGCCGCCGTCCACATCCCCGAAATGCTCCCGGCGGGAATAAACCAGGCCGCTTTCATCCCGGACCTCCATGGCGATGGTGCACTCGATGGACACGTAGCACTCGGCGAACCAGTCCTCGCTGCCGTCCAGATACAGGGTTTCGGAGGAGGGAAGGGCATAGACCAGGGCCGGGGTGGTGCCGCTGATTTTGAAGCGGGCGGTGGCGGAGCGGACCTGGCCGTCCTCCCCGGCGAGCTCCGCCACGAAATGATAGGGGCCGGCGAAGAGCCGCTCCAGATGCTCCCCGAGCCCGTCCCAGGGGATCCGGTTCTCCCCGGGAACCAGGGAGGCACGGATCACCCGCCAGGGGTTCTTCTTCGCGTCGTAGAGATGAAGGACCACCTCTCCGGCCACGGGGGACTGGATCCGGATTTCACAGGGGGTATACCCCTTGACGGTTTTGGGCAGGGAAACAGAGAAGGCCTCCTCCGCGGCGGAAGAGAAGGGAAGCGGGGAAACGTCCAGAGCGAAAAGAAGAAGCAGGCACAGGACTTTCCTGAGCAGACGGCGCATGCGCATCCTCCTTTCGCGGCCGCGGCTTCCGCGGAATATGGGAAAAATGAGATGAACCCATTATACACAGGCCGCGGCGGGCAGGCAAGCGGGAGGGGAAACACCGGGGGAACGGCGTTTCCGGCTCTCTGAAAAAAATCTTTCTTCCGCGAAAAAAAGATGTTGACATTTGTCCGGAATGGCATATAATACTCTTGAAGGTCAAAGAAAGTCAAAAAGACCTTCAGGGAGGTACAGCCTTATGGATATGAATCAATTTACGCAAAAGACGATTGCCGCGCTGCAGCGGGC
>CAZRLU010000188.1:0-4576 GCA_964600995.1 uncultured Oscillospiraceae bacterium
GGTTTCCGGGTTCATGGTGGTGTCCCACAGCTGCTGGGCGCTCATTTCACCCAGGCCTTTATATCGCTGGATATCCGGCTTTGGATCCCGTCCGATCTCGTCCAGCAGCCGGTTCAGCTCGTCGTCGTCATACACGTAGCGGGAGGTCTTCCCCTTCGTCACCTTGTACAGCGGGGGCATGGCCGCATAGACATATCCCTTCTCCACCAAAGGCCGCATAAACCGGTAGAAGAAGGTCAGCAGCAGGATCCGGATATGGGCGCCGTCCACGTCCGCATCCGTCATGCAGACGATCCGGTGATATCTCAGCTTGCTCTCGTCAAACTGATCCCCGAAGCCGCATCCGAAGGCGGTGATCATGGCGCGGATTTCCTGATTCTCCAGGGCCCGGTCCAGCCGGACCTTTTCCACGTTCAGGATCTTGCCCCGCAGGGGAAGAATCGCCTGGGTCTTGCTGTCCCGGCCGCCCTTGGCGCTGCCGCCTGCGGAGTCCCCCTCCACCATAAAGATCTCGCACCGGGAGGGATCCCGCTCGCTGCAGTCCGCCAGCTTTCCGGGCAGGGAGGCGGATTCCAGCACCGTCTTCCGCCGGGTGGCCTCCCGGGCCTTCCGGGCCGCTTCCCGGGCCCGCTGGGCGTCCACGCAGCGGCTGACGATGGCCCTGGCCACCCCCGGATTTTCCTCCAGGTAGGTGGTCAGCTCCTCGCTCACCAGGCTGTCCACCACGCCCCGCACCTGGCCGCTGCCCAGCTTGCTCTTGGTCTGGCTTTCAAACTGCGGATCCTCCATCTTGATGGAGATGATGGCCGTCAGGCTTTCCCGCACGTCCTCGCCCTTCAGCTTCGGCTCATTCTCCTTCAGCAGCTTGTACTTGAAGGCATAGTCGTTGATCGCCCGGGTCAGCGCGGTGTTGAAGCCCGCCAGATGGGTTCCTCCGTCCGGCGTGGCGATGTTGTTGGCAAAGGAATAGACGTTCTCGGCGTAGCTGTCGTTGTACTGCATGGCCATCTCAACCAGGATGCCGTCCTTCAGCCCCTCGGTGTAGATGGGCTCCGGGAACAGCACCTGCTTGTTCTGGTTCAGGAACAGCACGAACTCCTTCAGGCCGCCCTCATAGCAGAAGTCCTTCTCCTTCGGCGTTTCCGGCCGCTCGTCCCGGAACACGATCCGGATTCCCTTGTTCAGGAAGGCCATTTCCCGCAGCCGGTTCCGCAGGGTTTCGTATTCGAATTCCCCGGTCTCGAAGATGCCCTCCGGATTGTCCTCCCGCTTCACGTCCGGCCAGAACTGGATGGTGGTGCCGGTCCGGTCCGTGGTGCCGATCACCTTCAGGTCATAGAGATATTTCCCCCGGGAATACTCCTGCTGATAGATCTGGCCGTTCTGATACACCGTGACGATGAAGCGCTCGCTCAGGGCGTTCACCACCGAGGCGCCCACGCCGTGCAGGCCGCCGGAAACCTTGTATCCCCCGCCGCCGAACTTGCCGCCGGCATGCAGGATCGTCAGGCACACCTCCACCGCGGGCCGGTGCATCTTCGGATGCATGCCCACGGGGAAGCCCCGCCCGTCGTCCTGCACCGTCACGCTGCCGTCCCGGTGCAGGGTTACGTCGATCTCATGGCAGAAGCCGGCCAGGGCTTCGTCCACCGAGTTGTCCACAATTTCATAGACGAGATGATGAAGCCCCCGGACGTCCGTGGAGCCGATGTACATGCCCGGCCGCTTGCGGACGGCCTCCAGGCCTTCCAGCACCCGGATCTGATCCTCTCCGTAATCCGAAGTAACCGCCATTTCCTTTTCCAGATTCAGTTCCAATTCCTCTGCCATGATGTTCCTTTCCGTTTCAGGAGGAAGCCCTCGCTTCCCCTTCGCCCGGCCGTTTCCGGGGAGGGAAAATCCCCCGTTTCCGGCGGTCTCTCCGCCCCTTCGGAAAACGCTTCCGGGTCTTGAAAAATAAAGCGTTTCCAACCTGTTAATTATACCACAGATCGGCCAAAAATAAAAGCTTCCGGAAGGGAAAAAATCCGCTTCCGGAAGCTTTTCGGCTTCCTTCATTCCAGGGTCTCCGTCTGCCAGGTGAAGGAGGGCTCCGGCTCTCCCAGAACGCAGCAGCAGAAGCAGTAGCCCTCCGCCAGGTCCTTCTCGTCAAACCAGGCCTCCTCCGGCCCGCTCATCACGGAAAACTCCGCCATGGCGTGGCTCAGTCCCCTTCCGGTGGCCTTCAGATAGCTCTCCTTCCGGGTCCAGATCCGGCCGAACAGCCGGTCCCATTCCGCCGGATCCCCTGCGGCCTCCAGCGCCGCCCGCTCCTCCGGATGGAAGAACCTTCCGGGGATCCGCCGGTCGCCCCGGCCCAGCCTCTCCACGTCGCAGCCCGCCGGCCGGTCGCTCACCGCGCACAGGGCCCAGCTTCCCGCGTGGCTCAGGCTGAAGTGCATTTCCGGGCAGGAGGTCAGAAAAGGCTTTCCGTATCTGCCTTCCCCGAATTCCATCTTTTCAGCCGCCAGCCCCCGCCGCTCCATGGCCCGGAGCAGCAGGATCCCGGCTCCCAGGCTCAGCCGCCTGTCCTCCGGGTTTCGCAGGGAGGCGATCTTTTCTCTGCGGAGCCGGGGCATTCTCTCCGCCCAGCGGCGGAACAGCCCTTCCTCCGACAGGGGCCCCGTCTCCAGGGCCGTGATCTCGCACGCCTTCCGCATCATGCCTTCATCCGGCCTCAGGGCTCCTCCGCTAGGGTTTCCTCGGTGGCTTCCGTGGTCTCTACCGTCTCCTCGGCGGCATAGGCGGCCTCCGCCGCGTCCAGGATGGCCTGGCCTTCGTTGGTGTAGATGATTTCCGCGGCCTTCACCCATTCCGTCACCATGGCGTTCACCGCTTCATTTTCCTTCTCCTGCTGAAGCTCCGTCTTCAGAAGTTCCCGGATTTCCTCCGTCAGCTCCACCGCGCCGCCGGGGATGTCCCGGGTATAGTGCAGCAGATGCACGCCGTTGGTTCCAAGAATGGGCTCGCTCACGTCGCCGATCTGCTTCAGCGCCATGGCGCCTGCTGTGAAGGCGGGATCCCAGAGGATGCTTTCCGTATGGACCGGATACCCGTCGGTTTTGCTGGGTTCCGTCGTCATGCCCGGATCCGTGCCGTATTCGGCGATCAGATCCGCGAAGGGGGTGCCGGCCTGGTATTTCGCCATGATCTCATCCACCTGGGCCTGCACGCTGTCCAGAATCGCCTTTTTGGCCTCGTCCACCATCTCCTGGGTCACGGGCTCCGCCGTGGGTTCCGGCTCCGCGGTGGTCTCGGCTACGGGCTCCGCGGTGGCTTCAGCCGCGGTTTCCGCCGCGGTCTCTCCCTCCGCGGGCTCCTCCGTCGCTTCTGCCGCAGCCGCCTCCTGCTGTTCCTCCAGCCGGGCCGCCAGGGTCGTGTACTTCTCCATCAGCTCCGCATCCACGTCCAGCAGGATATGGGTGATGCCCCGGTATCCCTCCGGCCGATAGTAGCTGTCTGTTCCCATGTACTGGGTATAATATTCATACATGGGGATGTTATCCCCGTAGTTGGCCTTGTCCTCTTCCACCAGCTCATTGAAGTGATTGGTGATCTCCTCCTCCGTCACCTCAATGTCGCCCAGCACCGCCTTCTGCACATTGGTCCGCAGCTGGGGCTCCCGGGAGCCTTCCACATATTCCTGAATATAGGATTCTTCCGTATATCCGAAATTGCTCTCGATATAGGCCAGCGCCTGAAGCCGGGCCGCCGCCTTCTCCTCCTCGGTGGATTCCTCCGTCAGGCCGCCCTGGCTCTGGGCATAGGACTCCACGGCCATCTCCCAGTCTTCCCTGGCCTCCGCCTCCAGCGCCGCCTTCTGCTCCTCCGTCATGTCGGTCACGTTCAGCTCCGCCGCCTTCTGCCGGTACAGGACGCTCTCAATGGCCCACTGCAGCCCCGCGGCCTGCAGATAGGCCTGGATGTCCGGAGCGGAGGCATCATACCCGTAGGAGGCATAATAGTCCGTGTAATAGCTGATCAGTTCCTGCATGGAAGCGTTGTTGCTCCAGATCTCCTCGCCGTTCACCGAGGCCAGCAGCACCGGCTCCGCGGCCGTCTCCGCCGTTTCCGTCGCTTCCGCCGTCAGGTCCGCCACCACCGCCGCCTCCGTGCCTTCGGCCGCGGCCAGTCCGGGAACCATCATCAGAGCCGCCAGCAGCAGAGCTGCCAATTTGCGCCATGTATGCTGAGTCATATCGAGTTTCTCCTTTCCGCGCTGAATCTCGCTTCAGCTGTTCCTATTATATGCCACATCCGTCCCCCGGGCAAGGAACGGATTGTAAATGTTCTGTGAATGTTGTCTGAATGCAAAAAAAGCGATCCTTGCGGATCGCTGCGCAGCTCCGACGGGATTCGAACCCGTGTTTCCGCCTTGAGAGGGCGGCGTCCTAGGCCTCTAGACAACGGAGCCAAAAAAGAAAAGCTGGGGAACTAGGATTCGAACCTAGACAATACGAGTCAGAGTCGTAGGTGCTGCCGTTACACCATTCCCCAACAGCAGTTCTTGACTGCGGGAGCTATTATATCAAACCGG
>CAZRLU010000189.1:0-4510 GCA_964600995.1 uncultured Oscillospiraceae bacterium
GCCCATCGGATGGTGCTTTCTCCCGAAGCCCGGATGAAGGGCGTCCAGGCAGAGGAAATCCTGCTGGAAATCCTGCGCGGCACCGAAGTGCCGGTCCGGCTGTGACGGCCCATATCGCCCTGCCCCTGGCCCTGCTGGCGGTCTTCCTGCTGGCCGCCCTTTCCACGGGCAGCCCCCTGCTGCTGATGCTGGCGCTGCTGATCGGGCTCTCCCTGGTCTTCAGCCTGGTCAGCGTCCTTATGGCGGCCCGCACCATGCGTTTTTCGGGAGATCTGAACGCGGGAACCGTCCGCCGGGGGGAGGATGTCACGCTTACGCTGCAGCTGCGTCACCACGGCTTTCTGCCCATTGCGCCGGTCATGCTGGAGGTGGTTCCCGGCGCGGGGCTCCCGCCCCAGACCGTCTATCTCCGGGACGTGCCCGGAAAGCTCCAGACCCTGGTCCTCCCCATCCGGGCGGATCATGTGGGCCGCTGGTCCCCGGGCGTCCGTTCCTGGTTGGTGGAGGATCTGCTCGGTTTCTTTTCCATCTGCAGGCCCGTGGGCGACTCCCTTTTCAGCTTGCTGGTCCTGCCGAATACCTTTCCCGTGTCCCCTCTGGCCTTGTCCCCCGGCGATCCCGGGAGCGAGATGCTGGCCCGGGCCACGGAGGATCTTTCCGCGCCCTCGGACATCCGTTCCTGGCAGCCCGGGGATCCTTTGAAGAAAGTTCACTGGAAAGCCTCCCTCCGGAAGGGGGAGCTGCTGGTCCGGAAATTTGACGAGCCGATTCTGAAGGAAGTCCTGATTCTGATGGACTGCTCCCGGCCGCCCTCCTGGGGCTGGGCGGAAGCTGAAGCAGATCTGCGGGACGCCCTTCTGGAAACCGCCGCCTCCGTCTTCTCCGCCCAGCAGGCCTCCGACCTCATCGTGCATCTGCCCCTCTTCGGGGCCCATCCCATGGAGCTGGAGAAGGAAATGGGGCTGCCCCTGGCGCTGGAAAACCTGGCCCGGGTGGATTTCTCGGAGCCGGACCGGTTCGAGCGGGTGCTGACGCTGGAAAGCCGCCGTCTCCGGAAGGTCGGATCCCTGGTGGTCATCTCCGCCCGTCTGTCCTCCGCCATGGTGGATGTGATGACGCGGATGCATCATCTCGGGCCTTCCCTGCGGTTCTATCTTATTACCTTTACCCCGGAGGATGCGAAGCTGCAGCGGATGATCGGCCGCCTGCAGCAGGACGGCGTGGAGGTGGTCTGCATCCGGCCGGAAATTTTCACCCCTCCGGAGGAAACGGCCTGATTCCCGGTCCCCGGTTTTTTTCTGATTTCACCCCGGAAAGGAGGTTCGGCTGCCATGTGGCAATCCCTGCGTTCCCGTCTGCCCCGTCTGCTGCTGACCCTTCTGCTGGCGTCGGGGCTTTCCTTCGCTCTGCTGGGGGCGCTGGATCTTTCTGCGCCTCCCGTCTCCGTCCTGCTGTGCTGCCTGCTGCTCTCCCTGGGGCTGGAAGCGCTTTCCCTGAACCGGCGCGCCGCCCTCTGGGGGGCCCTGGGGCTGGCCGTCCTGCTGCTTTTCCTGCTGGTCTCCGGCCCTGCCTTTGCCTGGCTCTCGGATCTGCTCCGGGCCTTCTCCCTGCGGATTTCCGGCATTCCGGGAGCCCTCCCGCTGATGGAGCAGGACGCAGCCCTCGTCCTGGCCGGATTCCTGACCCTGCTCAGCTTTCTTTCCACCCGGAAATCCGCGGGCGCCCTGGGGGCCCTGCTGCTGGCCTGCGGCTCCATGATGATGCTCTGGCTTGCGGACCGGTATGACCTGATGCCCCGCCTTCTGCCCGCCTGCGTGGCGGCGCTGAGCCTGCTGCTCCTGGAGCGTCATCAGGAGGCGTCCCCCCTCCGGATTTTTCCCTGGTCCTTCCTGCTGGTGCTTCTGGCCTTCCTGCTGACACCCGCCTCGGGGCTGGTGATTCCCGAGCTGAAGGAAAGGGCGGATGCCCTCCGGCAGACCGTCATGGACCGGCTCTTCTTCACGGAGCCCCGGGATGTTTTTTCCCTGGCCAATGAGGGATACTATCCCCAGGGGGTCAATCAGCTGGGCGGTGCGGTCCATCCCTCGGATCACCCGGTGATGCAGGTTTCCGCCCCCCGCTCCGTCTATCTCCGCGGAGCCATTCTGAATGAGTATGACGGCCGTTCCTGGCGGAACACCCTGGGCGGCCGGCGGTATCTCTGGGACGCAGCCGGCATGGCGGGCCGGCGCTCCGCGCTCTTTGACCAGACGCTTCCCGCCTCCGCCCTGACCTCCTCCCTCACCGCGTCCTCGGACATCTCCGTCCGGATGCTGTCCCCCGGAGTCTCCACCCTCTTCGTCCCCCAGCGGATCCGCCAGCTTCGGGCCGGCGGCGAGCTGGTGCCCTATTTCACCAATTCCTCCGAGGTCTTCGTCACCCGCAACCTCCGGGAGGGGGATACCTGGTCGGTTTCCGCCCCGCTCTTCATGGCCGGAGACCCGGGGCTGGGCACCCTGGTGGAGGCTGCCTCCACCCAGGAGGATGCCGGCTGGGAGCAGGTGCTGGAAACCTATACCCGGCTTCCCTCCCATCTGGAGGAGCCGGTCTGGCAGCTGGCGGCGGAAATCGCGGCAGGCGGCGCCACGCCCTATGAGAAGGCCTTCGCGCTGCAGAACTACCTCAGCCGCAGCTACCGCTATGCCCAGGATGTGGCGGATCAGCCCGCCAGCCTGGATTTTGTCACGAATTTTCTCTTCAATACCCGGGAGGGATACTGCACATATTTTGCCTCCGCCATGACCGTGCTCTGCCGGATGGCCGGGCTGCCCGCCCGCTATGTGGAGGGTTATCTGGCGGAACCCGGCCCCACGGGGGAAGCGCTGGTCACCGGCCTGAACGCCCACGCCTGGACGGAGGTCTATTTCCGGGGCTTCGGCTGGCTGACCTTCGACGCGACGCCCCGCCGTTCCGGTTCCGGCTTCGGGGAAGGCGGCGCCTCCCCCGATTCACCGCCCCCGTCCCCGGAAAGCTCCTCCGAGCCTCCGGAGGAAACACCTCCGGAGGAGGAACCTTCCGGCGAGGAACCGACCTCCACGCCCGCTGCGCCGGAGGCCGATCCCGCTCTCCCGGAGACGGAAGACGCCGTTCCGGAGGGTCCGGAAGCGGACAGCCCGGACGCTCCGGCCCGGGGCGGCTTCCCCTGGTGGCTGCTGCTTCTGCTGCTGCCGGCCGCGCTGGGAGCCCGCTGGATTATTTCTTCCCCCCTTCGCCGGGAGAAGCGGATGGCCGATGAAATGAGCCGGTTCGATCTCTGGCTCGGCCAGGTCCTGCAGCTGCTGAGCGCCGCCGGCTGGGTCCGCAGGCCGGGTGAAACCCTGATGGCCTTTACCCGCAGGATGGATGCCGTCGGCGCCTTCCCTGTGCGCCTTTCCCAGCTGGGTGAATGCGCCTCCCTCCTGCACTATGGCCGGGTGCGCCCCCTGGAAACGGATACCGCCCTCGCCCGGGAGGCGGCGCTGGAACTGAAAAAGGCGCTTCCCCCCAAAGCCCGCGCAAAGTATGCTCTGCGCCGGCTTCGGTTCGGGAAGCGCCGGGAAAATCTCCTGTTCACCTGAACCGGATCTGTTGAATCCTTGTCTTTGAATCAGCTCTCCTGAAAAAGCATATGCTTTCTGAGCGCTCAGAAGACCTGCTCTGCCTGGGCCGCCGCCTCCACCAGCTTCACCGTGGGGGCGTCGGGATAGTCCGTCATCACCGGCATGGGCAGGCTTTGCATATAAGCATGCATCGCTTCCGCCACCCGCTTGCTGTTGGCCACCGCCTCCACCACCGTGCGGGCGCCGCTGGCCGCGTCCCCCGCGGCGAAAACGCCGGGGCGGCTGGTGTGCCCATCCTCGTCCACGGTCAGCAGGCCGCTTTTTTCCGTGTCGATATTCTTCGTGGTGGTCACCAGGTTGCTCTCCGCCCCCTGGCTGACGGCGATGATCACGCCCGTGCAGGGATACAGCTGCTCCGTGCCGGGAACCGGAGTGATTCTTCCGTCCTCGCCCACCTGGCTGTCCGCCAGGATCACGCCGTCCTCCCGGATCTCCATCGTGCATTTTCCGTAGATGAAGTCCACGCCCTCCAGCTTCGCGTAGCTGCTCTCATACTGGCTCGCCGTCAGGGTATCCGTCAGGTTGACGCAGGACACATACCGGGCGCCGTGGCGGATGGCGGTGCGGGCGCAGTCCATGGCGCTGTTGCCGGTGCCGATGACCAGGATCCGCTCTCCCAGCCGGAAGGCGGAGGGACTGGCCAGATAGTTGATGGCATAGGTCACATGCCCCAGGCTCTCTCCCCGGATGTTGAGCTTCCGGGGCTTCCACAGCCCGGCGCCCACAAACACGCTCTGGTATCCGTCCCGGAACAGGTCGTCGATGGTCACGGCGCTTCCGATGTAGGTATTGGGCCGGAACCGGATGCCCTTCAGCTCCAGATGCCGGTAGGCCATGTCGTCCAGCACGGAATCCGGCAGCCGGAAATCCGG
>CAZRLU010000190.1:0-4502 GCA_964600995.1 uncultured Oscillospiraceae bacterium
TGGAGACGGCCCGGGAGAGTAGGTCGCTGCCGGATCCCACATATGATCCGCTGCTGATGCAGCGGATCTTTTCTTTATGCCTGCAGAAGGCAGACCCGGACGGCCGCCGGCGCCGGACTTCGGCGGGGCGCGCCCCCTGTTTTTTCTTGACATCCGGGGATGGGAACAGTATATTTCTTTTGGTTTTCCGGGATTGCGGACCGGCCGCGGGGCCGGAGGGGAGGAATTCGGATGGATACGGTATGGATTCTGGTACGGCAGATTTTCCAGATGTTCCTGCTGGCGGGGCTGGGCTTTGCCCTGTACCGGGGCGGGAAGATCTCCAAAGACGGAAGCAAGGCCCTGGCCAACATCCTGATCTATCTGGCGCTGCCCGCCACCATCATCAACGGCTTCCTGGTGGAGCGGACCCCGGAGCATCTCTGGGGCATCCTCTGGAGCGGCCTGGCGGCGGCGGTGCTGCTGCTGCTCTCCGCGGCTGTATCCCGGCTGGTCTTCCGGAAGGATCCGGTGGCGGCCTTTGCCGGGGCCTTTTCCAATCCGGGCTTCTTCGGTATCCCGCTGATCATCGCCTCGGCGGGGCAGGAGGCTGTGTTCTACGTGGCCTGCTTCATCGGCCTGCTGAACATCGGCCAGTGGACCTACGGGGTGTCCCTGCTGACGGGGCGGCCCATCCTGGCGGGCTTCAAGCCGAAGGGGCTGGTCCGGGCCCCCTTCTTCATCGCCATCGCTGTGGGGCTGCTGCTCTTCCTGACGGGGCTCCGGCTGCCCCAGCCCCTGACGGGGGTCCTGTCCACGGTGGCCTCCCTGAACACGCCCCTGGCCATGTTCACCGTGGGAATCTACCTGGCCCAGACGAACCTGGGCAGCATGATCCGCCGCCGGCGGCTCTACGGGGTGGCGGCGGTGCGGCTGCTGCTGGTCCCGGGCATCTCCCTGCTGCTGCTGTCTCTGCTTCCCGCCGGCCTGGCGGATATGAAAATGGCGCTGCTCCTGGCAGCGTCCTGTCCCGTGGGATCCAATGTGGCGGTCTATGCCCAGCTCCACGGCAAGGATTACGGCTACGCGGTGGAGACGGTGGTGATTTCCACCCTCTTCTCCGCCCTGACGATTCCCGCCCTGGTGTGGGTCTCCGGCTTCCTGGGCTGAGGCCCTATTCCGGCAGAAAGCCCAGATATTCGTTGAAGACGTTGAAGAGCATGTCCCCGGAGCAGACGGGCAGCACCCCCTCGGTATTCCCGATGGGGGCGTAGCCGAACTCATCCGAGGCCCCGGTGAGCACCAGGGCGGGGATGACGTTCACCCCGGGGCCCAGCAGAATTTCCAGATAGGGCACATACTTCGCGGCCTGGAGGACCTCCTCCGGGTCGATTTTGTTTTTCATCTTGAATTCCAGGGAGAAGGCGTGGGTGGGGGTCGCGACCAGCACATCCGTGTAGACCCGGATGTACCGGGCCCGGTTCAGCCGAAGCTCAAAGGCCAGCTCCCAGTCGGAAAAGCCGGGAGCGCCCATGCTCTCCAGGTCGGAGAAGAGCAGGGCCAGGGTTTCCCGGCAGTCCAGGAAGGAGTGGATCAGCCCCCGGGTGTCGTTCAGGCTGCGGCCAATGCGCCGGCAGCCCTCCTCCAGCCGGGAAAGCCAGACCTCCGGAGCTTCCGCCCGGAATTCCCGCACCCGGCCGTACCAGCCGGAAAACTCCCCCAGGCCCTCGTGGGGAAAGCGCTGGGGGATCAGGGCATGCCAGCGGTATTCCCGGTCCTGATAACACATCTCCCGCATCAGGGCGGAGGATACCAGCAGCCGGCTTACCTCGGCCTTCTCCAGCCCCAGCCGGGCGCCGATTTCCCGGGCCTTCAGCCCGTTTCCCCGGGCAATGACGGCGTAGACCCGCTGCTCCGTTTCGGAAAAGCGGCGGGACGGATCTCCCGCAGCGGCCATGGTCCTCCCCTCCTTTCTCCCCAAAACCCGGGACGGGGAGAACGCCTCCCGCGTCCTCCCCGTTTCCGGTTCCGTCTGTCTTACCAGAATTTCCGGATGATGTTCAGATCCGCCAGGCCGTTGAGCACGAAGGCCGCGCCGGCGATCAGCACCAGGGCGCCCGTCACGGCGCCGGGATGGAAGACCACCAGCAGGCCCAGGAGCGCCGTGGCCGCCGGCATGATCAGGGCCGGGCGGAAGGAGCGGTCCGTCTCCAGCAGGTGATACAGGTCGGCGCCGCCGTTCAGGATCAGCACCAGGCCCGCCAGCACGGGCAGGAAGTTGATCAGGGCGGGGCCCAGGCTCAGCACCAGCAGGCCGGCGATGGCGGCGACCACCCCGTAACCCAGGCGGATCGACTCTCCGCGGCCCGTCATGAAGTAGTAGACCAGATAGGCCGCGCCGATGGCCAGCAGTCCGTAGCCCGCCACCCTGATTACCAGGTTCAGGGCCGCGGTCCGGGAGATCATCAGCCAGAGGCCGAAGAGAATGCTGGCGACGGCCAGGATGGTTTTATTCCGAATGAGCTTCTGAAGCATTGCAAAGTCCTCCTTTTTACAGCTTGGTTCAGGTCCGGGAAGGGGAAAGGCCCCCTTTCTTCCGGACGCAGGGTTATTATAGGCCGGATTCCGGGAAAAATAAAGGGAAGGAAGGGAAAAATAACGGCGGCTAATCCTCCGGCGGGGGAGGAATGCGGGCTCGCCGGGAAGCCCCTTTTTTTCCGGGGAAGATTGCTATTTTCGAGGAATCCCCATATAATGAGGTATTACGGATGATGCCGGGAAGGAGGGGACCCATGGGGCGGCGGGAGCAGAATAAGTATATTTTCGCCCCGGAGGGCCGGCGCCGCCGGGAGCGGGGCCACGGCCTGCGGGGAACGGTGCTGGTGTTTCTTCCCCTGGCGATCCTGGTGCTGCTGATTTCCAACTTCATCGTGTCCAACCGGGTGCGGCTGGAGCGGCTGAACCTGACGGTGCTGAACCTGCCGGAGGATCTGGAGCAGTATTCCATCCTGCATCTGAGCGACCTCCACGGGGCGGAGCTGGGAGAGAAGCAGAAGGCGGTGGCCGCGGCCCTGGGCAGCACCCGGTACTCCTGCGTGGTGATGACCGGGGACATGCTGGGGCCGGATCAGGACCCCGGCCCCCTGCTGGATCTGCTGGCCCTGATGCCGGCGGAAACGCCCAAGTACTATATTCCCGGGGACACGGACGGGGACTATCTGGACAGCTTTGCCCACAGCAGCCTGTCGGTGTATACCGGCTGGGCGGAGAAGCTGCAGGACGCCGGGGTGATCCTGCTGGACCGGCCGGTTTCCGAAACCCGGGGCAAGGGAACCATCTGGTTCGTGCCGGAGGAGCTGTATACCCTGGATCTGGAGCGGATGGAGGAAACCTACCGCTCCCTGCTGACGGACATGAACCGCCGGGCCACGGCCCTGACGGCGGAGGACGCGGCCTACCGGCGGGTGCTGGAATATCAGATCGAAAGAATGCAGGCGGTCCGGGAGGCCCGGGAGAAATTCGACCCGAAGGACATCCAGATCGTTCTGACCCATACGCCCCTGACGGAGGAATACGTCCGGGACATGATCACCTGGGGGGGCAAGGAGGATATTTTCGCCCTGCGCTACGCCGGGCTGATTCTGGCGGGGCACTATAACGGCGGCCAGTGGCGGCTGCCCTTCGTGGGCCCGGTGTACGTGCCGGAGCTGGGCTGGTTCCCGGAGGAGGGAGAGGTGCAGGGGCTGCGGGTCCTGGACGGCATCCCCCAGTACATCAGCCCGGGCCTGGGCTCGGACCCCCACTACCGCAACATGCCGGGACGGATCTTCAACCCGCCGACGGTGACCCTGGTCACCCTTTCAAGAAAGGCGTTCAGATGAAACTTTTCCAAAGAGGCAAGGGCCGCGGCCGGTACGAGATCGACATGACCAGCGGACCGCTGATTCCGAAGATCCTGCAGTACGGCCTGCCCCTGATTCTTACGGGGGTCCTGCAGCTGCTCTACAACGCGGCGGACGTGATCGTGGTGGGGAACTTCGCCGGGCATACGGCCCTGGCGGCGGTCTCCTCCACCGGCTCCCTGATCAACCTGCTGATCAACGTGTTCATGGGGCTGAGCGTCGGGGCCAGCGTGGTCATCGCCCAGGCCTACGGCGCCGGGGACTATGCCCGGCTGCGGAAGGCGGAGCACACCGCCATCACCCTGGCGCTCTTCATGGGGGTGGGGGTGGGGATTCTCGGCTTCTTCCTGGCCCGGCCCCTGCTGGAGTGGATGGACAGCCCGCCGGACGTCATCGACGGAGCCGCCCTCTATGTCCGGATCTATTTCCTGGGCATGCCGGCCAACATGCTCTACAACTTCGGCGCGGCGGTGCTGCGGGCGGTGGGGGACACCAAGCGCCCCCTGTACTATCTGAGCATCTCCGGCCTGGTGAACGTGCTGCTGAACCTGCTGCTGGTCATCGTGTTCCGGATGGCGGTGGCGGGGGTGGCCGTCGCCACGGTGGTGAGCCAGGCGGTCA
>CAZRLU010000191.1:0-4486 GCA_964600995.1 uncultured Oscillospiraceae bacterium
CGTCCTTCATCAGGGGACGGTCATTTTCCTTTTTCTTCTTCAAAGGACGGAAACGAGCCATGAGGATCCACCTCCTTTCAGTCTGTGTTTACGTCTGTGCTCGCGATCAGGTAAGGATTCAGTCGTAAGCCGGGATGTTCCCCGTATGGTGCCTTATTTATTTTCTGTATGCCTCTCCTGCGGCGTCACCAGCTGAATATTCTCCGTCAGATACCCGATCCCCAGGATGCAGCAGTCCTCCGGATCCCGCGCCAGCAGCACCGGGATATCCAGCTTCTCGGAAATATACTGGTCCAGCGCGAACAGCACGCTCGCGCCCCCCGTCAGATGAATCCCGCCCCGCATGATGTCCGCGCACAGCTCCGGCGGCGTCCGCTCCAGCACCTTGCGGATGGCCTTCAGGATCGCCTCGCAGGGCTCCCGCACCGCCTCATAGGCCTGGGTGCTCGTGAACCGCACCGTCCCCGCCGAGGTGTTCAGCTGGTTGATCCCGCGAACCAGGATCGACCGGGGCTCCTCCAGGGGGATGGCCGTGGCCAGATCCTTCTTCACGTTCTCCGCCGTCGCCCGGCCGACGATGATGTTGCACTCCCGCTTCAGATAGCTCATCAGCGCTTCGTCCATCCGCTCGCCGCCCACCGGGATGCTCTCGGAAACCACCAGCCCTCCCAGGGAAATCACCGCGATGTCCGTGGTTCCCGCGCCGATGTCCACCACCATGTTCCCGACGGGGTCATAGACCGGCAGCCCGGATCCGATGGCCCCTGCGAAGGGCTTCTCAATCAGGAAAACGTGCTTCGCCCCGGAGAGCCGCACCGCCTCGGTCAGCGCCTTCCGGTTCACGTCGTCCAGCTGGCAGGGCACGGAAACGATGACCTTCGGCTTCCCCAGATAGCTGATGCCGATGGCCTTCCGCAGGAAATATTTCAGCATCAGCTGGGTCAGATCGAAATCGGACACCTGGCCGTTGCGGATGGGAAAAACCAGCATGAGCCGCTCGGGGCTCCGCCCGTACTGAAACCGGGCTTCATCCCCGACGGCCCGAACCGTCCGGCGGTTGTCCCGTTCCACCGCCACCACCGTGGGCTCGGAAATCACGATCCCGCGACCGCTGACGTAAACGGAGGTGTTGCTGGTTCCCAGATCTATTCCGATATCAGGAGCCGTAAAAGGCATGGATGCACTCTCTTCCTTCCAGTCAGTTTTTCAGAAATTCAGGTCACTTTCGTAATGATTCAGTCGTGCTCCCTCCCGCGCCTCCGCCCCAGGGCGGCTCCGCGCCGATTGAGGTTGCGTCTGGCAGGCGCGAACGCGCCCGGATGCCTCTCAGCGTCCGGCCCAGAGGGGATACCCGCTCTCTTCCAGAAGCCGGCGCACCAGATAGATCGGCAGCCCCATCACTCCGGAATAGCAGCCCTCCAGCCGGCGCACAAACAGGGAAGCCCTTCCCTGAATTCCGTAGGCCCCGGCCTTGTCCATCGGCTCTCCGCTCTCCACATAGGCGGAAATCATCTCTTCGCTCAGCTCGTCGAAGAATACGTTGGAAATATCCGTCTCCGTCCGTGCCTGCCCCTCCGGGCTCAGCACCGTCACGCCCGTGTAAACCTGGTGCTCCCTCCCGGAGAGCAGCCGCAGCATCCGCTTCGCGTCCTCCGGATCCCGGGGCTTTCCCATCACCTCGTCCCCGACGAAAACCAGCGTGTCCGCCGCCAGCACGAAGCATCCCGGGTGTGCCCCCGCCGCGGCCAAAGCCTTCCGGCGGCTCAGCTCCGCGACGGCTTCCTTTCCCGGCAGGCCGCAAAGCTCCTCCACGTTCGGCACGTCCACCACATAGGGAATCCCGGCATTGTCCAAAAGCTCCCGCCGGCGGGGAGAGGCGGAGGCCAGAATCAAAGGAGCAGCCATCAGATACCTCCTGTAGGGGAAAATTTGCGGAGGTGACGGAAAATCACCTCCGTAAACTGAGATATTATATCACATCTTGCTGCAGAATGGAAATTTTTCCCGGTGAACATTTGATGAAAAAGGCCCGCCGTTCCTGTTCACGGCCGCCGCCTTGCGGTGTTTCCATCCCCTCCGCAGCCGCAAACACCGCAAGGCGGGCTGTGCTGGGCGGGCTGTGCTGGGTGGTCAGCATCCAATTCGGGCCAAGAGCTCCCGTGAATGGGCCTTCAGCCACCCATGGCACCTCTCATACTCCGGAAAAACCCGGTAAACCTCCCGGTAAAACCTCTCGGAATGATTCATTTCCTTCAGATGGCAAAGCTCGTGTACCACTACGCTGTCGATCACCTCCGGCGGCGTCAGCATCAGCAGGCAGTTGAAATTCAGGTTCCCCTCCGCGGAGCAGCTGCCCCATCGGGTTTTCTGGGCCCGGATGGTGATCCGCCGATACGAAACCCCCATCATCGCGGCGTAATGGGCCGCCCGCCCGGGAATCCATTGGCAGGCCTTCTCCGCCAGCTCCCGCAGCTCCTCCCGGCTAAGGGGACGCACGGCCTCCGCCGCGGCCTCTTTCCGCCGGCTTTCCTCCAGATGCGCCCGGATCCACCCCTGCTTTTTCGCCAGCGCCTGCTCAATCTCCCGCTGCGTCGCAAACCAGGGCGCCCGAACCAGCAGCTCCCCGTTCCGGATCTCCAGCCCGATGGTCTTCCGCCCGCTGCGGATCAGACGATAACCTTCCATCCGTCTTTCCCTTTCTTCCCCCACGCTTTATCCGTTTCCGATGCAGCTGAAGAACTCGATCCGCCATTCCGGCGCGACCCGCACGACGATGTCCGCCTCGTCCCATGCATGGTCTGTCGGTTCTCCGCCTTCCCAGTAATGGAGATACAGGTCGTCGCCCGTCTGATACCACCAGTCGTTTTCCAGCGAAAGCACGTCCGCGCTCAGCTCCGGATTCTCCTCCGCCAGCCAGCTCAGCAGCTTTTCCTCCGTTTCCGCAACCAGCTTCTGATCCGGATACGCTTCAAAATGCCGCTCTTCCCCCGTGTTCTGCCAGTTGTTGGAGATGTTGTGAAGCCCGAGCAGCCTTCCGATGGAATCCGTAAAGCAGGTCCAGTGGGCGGAATGATCCTCGTTCATAATAACGACATGGATCCTTTCATCCCCCTGGCCGTCATCTTCCATGCTGACGGACCCGTGGATGGCGGGATCCACATCATATCCGGCCCGCGTCCATCTGCTTTCCGCCGCCTCCAGAATCATTTCTTCCGATTCCGGGTCCGGGATCGTGATCTCCGGCTCGTAAAGGCTGCCGTCAGGCAGCGTCACCCCGAAGGCCACCGGATCAAACGGCCCCACTTCGCTTTCGCCCCGGCCGGAGGCCTCCAGCCGGAAGGAAATATCCAGCTTCCGGATCCCGTCGTCCTCCGTGCTCAATTCAACGGATACTTTTCCTTCCGCGGCCTCAAAGCGCCCCTCCGCGTCCTGCTTCATCGTCAGATCCGCCCGGTCCAGGGAAATATAGCTCGTGCATCCCAGGATCGCCTGGGTCACCGTGATGTAGTTGTCCATCGGAACCATGAACCGCTCGCTGATATGGTCGTAATCCGTCTCAAAATACCGCTTTGCGATGAACTGCGCCGTCATGTTCAGGACTGTGTTCACGATCTCCGGCACGTCCTTCCCGGCCTGAATCCGGATGGTCGTTCCGCTGTCATCGCTCCGGGCTGTAACCGCGCCTTCCCCCAGCAGCGTCTCCGCCTCATCCGAAAGAATCCGGATCAGATCCCGAAGCAGGTTCAGCTGAATGGATCTCCGCAGAATCGTGTCGCTTTCGGCCGTCGATCCGGTTCTGTAGATCCCCGGGTAAAAGGCTTCCATCACATATACCTTTTCCCCGTTCGCGATGACGGTGTAGCCGCTCTCCCGCTCCGACCCGTCCCATCGGGGAGAGAGCAGCTTCCAGTCAAACCGGGAATTGAAATCGTCCTGAATATACACGGCGTCCGCCGTCTTGAACCATTCTCCGTCCAGCGAGAATTCCGCGTGCCCCGTCAGCGTCACGTTGTTTGTGTCAAAAAGCAGATTGAAAACGGAATCATACATCTTCCGCACCGGGGTCTCCGCAAAAGCGCTGACCGAAACCAGGATCATAGCCAGCGCCAGCGTCAATGCAATCCTTTTTTTCATTGAGAAATCCCTCCCTCAAACCTGCCGGAAGAAACCCTCCGGCGCTCTGATCAATCAGCTCCGGGCCTCCGGAAAAAGTATGCGCGCCTCTGCGCCCGCTGTCAAGAATCAGAAATCAGTTGTTACAATCCCGGTTCGGGGCAATAGGACCCGTCCTGCAAGGGAGAATAGATCCCATAAAAAACAATTGACTTTTTATTTCCGTTGTGATAGCATATATCCGCTGTCGAAAGACAGGATGGGCTCGTAGCTCAGCTGGATAGAGTGTTTGACTACGAATCAAAAGGTCGTGGGTTCGAATCCCGCCGGGCTCACCAACGGAAAAGCTCCCCTTGTGGGAGCTTTTTTCGTT
>CAZRLU010000192.1:0-4460 GCA_964600995.1 uncultured Oscillospiraceae bacterium
TCCTCCGGAGCCGCATCCTCATAAGTCTCCCCGCTCTTCTTCCCGTTCTCGTCATAGGTAATCCTCAACCGCAGATGCCCATCCGCGTCCGGCGCCGGCTGCCCCTCCGCGTCCAGGTATTCCTGCAGGATCAGATTCCCCTTCCTCTCTGTATTTTACTGATCAATCGGTACATTATCAAAGACCCGCCCTGCATCAAGGCTTGCCTCCAAATTACCAATCCGGGGCGGACCCTCCGGTCCGCCCCATCTGATGTCATCTCCCCCGCCAACCTGCAACCATTCCGTTTAATTCTTATTTCCCCCAAAGAAAGCGTCATTCCCGGACTGATCAATCACCTTCCAGGTGCCTTGCGGAGTCTTGACATCACAGGTTCCTTCGGCTGTAAATGCGTTCACTTCCGCATACTGGCAGGGGATAACAAGCGTATTTGTTTTATCAATAAATCCCCAGAGCCCGTTTTCGGAAACTGCAGCAAGCCCGTTGGAAAAGTCGTTTACGGCAGCCCAGCGCACCTCGCCGACAGGATTCCCCTGCTCATCAATAAACCCGTAATTTTTTGTATACGTCTTATTCCATCCGGTACCGGATGCAATTTGTTCACATACCATGGCCATGCCGTCGCGGAAGTCTCCGATCGAATACCATTTAACCTGGCCAAGGACTTTTCCGTTTGTATTGATGAAGCCCCATAACCCGTCAGGATTTTGCACTTTCATTCTTCCGTTCTCAAACATGGGGGCAATTACTGTAAAGTCTCTGTCGCTGAAATTAGATGCCGAACTACTGTCTGACCAATCATTGTTTTGGGATGAGCCCATTGTCCGCCACTGAGCTTTTGTGACAGTTCTCCCCTGATAATCCATAATTCCAAAATATGCTCGTTTATAGTAATAAGACCCAAAGTCTGTTTCGCCTTTCACAAGCGCAACCGTACATTGTCCGATGGTGTTGAAATCCGACAAGGCAAAATAGGAGCAGGGAATAATCTCCAAACCTTGATAATTGATGTATCCATAGGTATCAAAAGCATTCTTATACTCATATCCCCAGGAACTATACCGCTCCCCTCCGCTCTTGAACACCTTCAGAAGCTCATATTTACTGTAATTCGTATTCTTTTCATTCTCAATGCTTGTATAGGTTGCCTGTGTAAGGATGTTTTCATTCAGGTTCGCAATTCCCCACACGCCATGGAATTCATAAATCAGAACCCCTTTTGCGATTTCTCTTGTCTCGCCGGCTCTTGTTAAGTTGCCCACAATTTCGGCTTTTCTCTCGCTGTCCTTGTATTGCCCTAAGGCCAGAAATTCTTCATAGGCCTGGCTCAGTTTCCCGGCAAGCGCGTGGTCCCTGGCCGTCTGGTAAGCAAACCCTGTTTGGGCTTCCGCAAGCTGCGCCCGGCTGTCCGCATAATCGCCAAGTTTTTCGAGCAATGAAATCGCCCGCTCATAATTCCCGGCTTTGATATCGTCCAGGGCCTGCTGATAGTCTCTCGCCCTGATTTTCTCCTGTACCGAAGCAAGACGGCTTTCGCTGTCTTTATATTTTTTCAGCTCAGCAAACCCGGCTTCAGCTTTTTCAAGGTCATTGTCCTCCTCGGCTTTGGCCGCGTTCTGATAAGCCGTCGCCAGTCTCTGCTCCTCCACCTTGTCCGCGATCGCCAGAACCCGGGCCGCGCTGTCCTGATAATCTCCAAGCGCTTTGAATGCTTCCGAAGCGGCCTGATAATCTCCGGCCTCCTCCAGCGCAGCGGCTGCCTTGTAGTCTCTCTGCCGGATCTTCTCCTCCAGAACCGGAATCCTTTCCCGGCTGTCGCTGTAGTCGCCCATGGCGCTGAAGGCGGCAATGGCGTCCTCGTATTTTTCCGCCTCCTCCAGCGCAGCGGCTGCGTTGTAGTCCCTCTGCCGGATCTTCTCCTCCAGAACCGGAATCCTTTCCCGGCTGTCGCTGTAGTCGCCCATGGCGCTGAAGGCGGCAATGGCGTCCTCGTATTTTTCCGCCTCCTCCAGCGCAGCAGCCGCGTTGTAGTCCCTCTGCCGGATCTTCTCCTCCACCTTTGCGATCCGTTCCGCGACGTCGCTGTATTCCGGAATCGTCTGATAAACAAGGATCGCGTCTTCGAATTTTCCGGCATTTTCCAGCGTTTCCGCCCGGGTGTAAACGCTCCTGTTGATGGATTCCACAATTTCATCCGCATGCCGGCTGCTGTTTTGATAATCACCTAATGCGCGATAGGCTTCAATGGCTTCGTCAAGCCTGCCTTCTTTTTCCAGAGTCTGCGCAGCCGTATATGCGTCGGCCAGAATCCTTTCCCGGATTGCGGCAGCTCTTTCCCTGCTGTCTGTATACTCTCCCAGCCATTCGAAAGCCTGTGCGGCTTCCTCCAGCTTCCCGGCCTGTTCAAGATCGCCGGCTTTTGCATACATTTCCGCGTTGATCTTTTCCCGTGCCGCAACTGCCTTTTCCTTGCTGTCGCTGTAATCGCCCAGGGCTTCATAGGCCGCGATTGCGTCTTCGAACCTTCCGCCCTCGTCCAAAGCAAGGGCATGCTGATAAAGAGATTCCTTGAAATACCGGATTTGATTGTTTTTGTCGATCACCGCCAGGTTCTGTCCGTCAGAAACAAGGCAGGCGCCCTGATGGAATGCTCCCGTGGCATAATAGGAAGGTTCAATGACCATATTGCCTTCCTGATCGATGAAGCCCCACAGGTTATCCTTGTATACTGCCGCCAGTCCGTCCGAATAGCTGTTTGCGTATGCATACTGCGGTTCAACCGTTGTCTTCATATCGGACAAACGGACAAAACCCCAGTCATAATTCCGGTTTTGAACGGCAACATACCCTTCTGAAAATTCCAGGACGGCTTTCCAGGTTTCCTCCTGCAGGCGATATCCCGCAACGCTGTAAAAACGATACCCCTCATCGTTCTGATAGAGGACGACCGCAGGCTGGCTGCCTCTTGTCCTGATTTCCAGGCTCGTTGCATTGTAAAGGATCTGCTCGCCGTTTGTATTTAAAAGCGACCATGTCCCATCCAGCGCCTGTGCAATCACCGCTCCATGATTGAAATGCAGGCTGCCAAGCTGATAATCATACGAATAACGGTTTCCCTCGTTCCGCGTGAAGGAGTCTCCCAAAGCTTTCCACGTTGAAAGCTCACCTTTGGATGCATGAATCAAAGCAAATTGATAGCTGTAGTTCTTCCCCGGCGTCACGCCAACGTAAAACCCGTTTTCACCCTTGCGGATGGCGAGATATTTGCATGGGACAATCTGGTTCCCGTGCCGGTCAATCAGCCCGTATTCATGCTCATCATTCAGGTATTTATTTACGGAAACAATGGATACGTCATCCGCAAACTGGCCGATCGTGTCCCAGGCAGGCTGTACATCATAATTATGCAGGGCATCGACGTAGCCCCATTTGTCATATTCTTCCATTTTGAAGGCGAATAATCCCGAACCCTTATACTCAACCCTGGAGGCCAGTTTGCAAAGCTCAAACAGCCGCGCCTTTTCCCTGCTGTCTTTATAGTCGGCGAGGGCGGCAAAGGATTCTGCCGCTTCCCTGTATTGCCCTGCCTCAGCGGTTTTCAGCGCCTTTTGATAGGTGGCTTCGTCATAAAGCTTTGCAGCCCGGTCCGCGCTGTCTTTGTAATCCTGAAGAGAAACAAACAGGTCGTATGCGGTTACAGGGTCGTCCTTCTGCTCCGTCTCCACAGCCTTTTGATAAGTACGTTCGAGGATCTTCCCGTCAATCGCGCTTACCCGTTCAGCTGAATCCTGATAGGATTCCAGCGCAGCAAACGCCTCGCGCGCTTCCTCAAGCTTCCCTTCCTTTTCCAGCTTCTCCGCGTCCGCATAGGCCAGCGCTTTCTGTTTCTCATGGATGGCCGCAATATGATCTGATGAGTCCTTGTACCCGCTCAGCCTTTCGAAAATCCCAAGCGCTTTTGAAAGCTGTCCGCTTTCTTCATATGAGATGGCGGATTGATAGTCTCTTTCCGAAATAAGGCCCGGTAAAGAGGCGAGGCGCTCCGATGAATCGGAAAAATAGGATATCCCCTGATAGATGGTTCTCGCATTCTCATACATTTCAAGCGATTCATAAGCCCGGGCCTGATAATACTTTCCCCACAGGGCGCTGTCGAGGAATCCGTCCAGGGAATTCATCCCGTTCCCGGCAGCCAGGAAATCATTTCCGGCGGCCGCCATCAAGCTTTTGCAGTAAACCGCGTACAGGCTTGAATCCTGATAGTATCCCAGTTCCGTAAATTCTTTGCTGGCGGCAGCAAAGTCGCCTTTCTGAACCAGGATTAAAGCGGACGAATACTTATCGCTGAGCAGTTCTGCTTCCGTCGGCGCTTTGGAAGAACATCCCGTCAGCAGGAAAATCAATCCCAGCAGCAAAGAAGCTATCAAGGCCATTCGCTTCATTTTGATATTCCCCTCCCC
>CAZRLU010000193.1:0-4442 GCA_964600995.1 uncultured Oscillospiraceae bacterium
CAGGCTGGCGGGCGTCAATTCGTCCACCGTGTCCCGGGTGATTAACGGTAAAGCCACCATCACCTCCGATACCAAGGAGCGGGTTTATGCCGCCATGCGGGAACTGGATTATCATCCAAACTCCCTGGCCCGCAGCCTGGCCAGCGGCCTCAGCGGCGCCATCGGCGTGGTTGTCAACGCAAAGGACGCGGAAGCCTTCAGCAATGTGTTCTTCAGCCGCAGCCTGTTTGCGATCGAAAAGGCAGCCCAGGCCCGGGGATACCAGGTGCTGATTGCTAACGGCGCGCAGAGCCGGGGCGGCACCATTGAAAACCTGATGAAGGAGCATAAGGTGGACGGGCTGATTCTGCCGCCCACCACCGTGAAGCCTGCGCTGATGGAAACCATCGGTGATTTCCCCTATGTGGTGCTGGGAACCCCGGATACCCTGCGCAGCGAAACCTGCTGGGTGGACAACAACAATGAGCAGGGGGCCGAGATGGCCGTCCGTCATCTGCAAAAGCAGGGGTATCAGCGCATCGCCTATCTGGGGGGCCATCTGAAGCGGGGATTCACCAAGCGCAGGATCCGGGGATATCAGAACGCCAACACCGGCGCGGAAACGATCCTGACCACCGACGGCACCGCGGAGAATGCCTATGGGCTGGCGATGGAGGCGCTGCAGAGGGAGGAGCGTCCCGATGCCTTTGTCTGCAATGATAACCTGGCAGCCTTTGGGCTGCTGAAGGCCAGCCGGGAGCTGCATCTGTCCGTACCGGAGGATGTCGGCATCGTGGCCTTCGATAATTATCCCCTGGCTGAATACATGGATCCGCCGCTGACCATCGTGGATATTGATACCGCCATGCTGGGTGAACAGTCCGCTCAGCTTTTGTTCCGACGCATTGAAAACAAGGTGGGAAACCAGCAGATCATGCTCTCCGCCAATCTGGTGGTCAGAGCTTCATCCGAGAGGAAGGCGAAATAAATGAACGCATCCGCCGTAAGGCACCTTTCTTTTTACCCCTTTGTGCAAGCGGTTGCACGATCAAAAGCCCGCTTTCAGCTGGAGGCTGCCGCTGAGGATCTGACCACCTGCGAGCTGGTATGGTGGAAGCGCAGCGAGCCGGAGGAGAAACATGCTTTGCAGATGCAGGTTTCCATCCGCAACCGCCGCACGGAGCAATGGGTGGCGACGATTTCCTTTCCGGAGGAAGCGCATTATATCAAGTATGGATTCCGGCTGACGGACCGGGCGGGCCAAAGCGCCTGGTACAACACCAGGGGATTTTACAAGGAGGACAGGGAAGAGGGGAGCTTTGAAATCCTGCAGATCAACGGAACCGATGTGCTGCAGGTTCCAGGCTGGAGCCGGGGATGTATCTATTATCAGATCTTTCCGGAGCGCTTTGCGAAGGCGGGCGGGTTCAAAGGCTCCTTTGATGCCTGGGACGCCGCACCCACGCGGGAAAACTTTCTCGGAGGAAACCTGCGGGGAATCATTGAACACCTGCCCTATCTGCAGGACCTGGGAATTGAGTGCATTTATCTGAACCCCATCTTTCTCGGAGACTTCAATCATAAATATGCGACCACGGATTATTTTAAAATCGATCCCATGTTCGGCACGGAACCCGATCTGACGGAGCTGGTTGAGAAGGCGCACAGCCTGGGCATCCGGGTGATGCTGGACGGGGTGTTCAATCACGTTGGAATCCATTTTGCCCCCTTCATGGACTTCATGGAAAAGGGGGAAAAGAGCGCCTACCGGGACTGGTTTTATCCGAAGCAATACCCCATCCGCATTGATCCGGCCTGCTATGAATGCGTGGGAGACTATCCCTACATGCCGCGGCTCAACGGCGCAAACGCGGAGGTGAGAAGCTATGTTCAGAAGGTGCTGCTGTATTGGCTGGAGCACGCGCATATTGACGGGTGGCGGTTTGATGTGGCGGACGAGCTGGACCGCCACGCAGTTATCCAATGGCGTGAAGCGGTGAAGCGGGCTTATCCCGACACGCTGATTCTGGCGGAAACCTGGGGAGATGCCACCCGCCTGCTGGGGCCGGACGGCTTTGACAGCGCCATGAACTATCTGTTCCGAGACGGAGTCATAGACTTCTTTGCCAAGGGAACCCTGGATGCAGAAGAATTCAGGGATCGGATGAACAGCATGCTGATGCGCTATCCGGAGGAGATCAATCTTTCCATGTACAACCTGCTGGGCAGTCATGACACCGCCCGCTTTCTGACCGAATCCAGGGGGGAAACCTGGCGGCTGCGGCTGGCCATGGCCTTTCAGATGCTTTTTCCGGGATCGCCTGCCATTTATTACGGAGACGAGCTGGGGATGAGCGGGGAGAATGATCCCGGCTGCCGGGGAGGCATGGCCTGGGATGCGCCGAACAAGGAGCTGCATCTTTGGCAGAAGGAGCTGATTGCTCTGCGCAAAAAGCACCCATGTCTGCGAACTGGTTCGTACCGGGTGCTGCTGGCGCAGGATCATCTGTTTGCTTTCCGGCGAACTGACGGGAAGGATCAGGTGACCGCTCTCTTCAATACCGGCGATATGCCGCGAACCACGGACTTGACGGATGCGGAGGAACCTGTGCACATTCCCCCTCATTCCGTAAAGATCATAGAAAGACCTTAAGGAGGAAAAAACCATGCGTACCTTCACAAGAACCCTGGCAGTTCTGCTTGCCTGCATGATGCTGGCAGCTGTCTGCCCAGCCCTGGCCGAGGAAACGGTGACCATTAACTTCTGGCACCATTACAGCGCCCAGTCCGCCGAAAATGAAACCCTGATGAATGTCCTGATTCCTGCCTTTGAGGCGGAAAATCCCGGGATCAAGGTGAATGCTGTGTCCCATGAGTGGGCAGAGCTCCACGACAAGGTGCTGGTCAGCGCCAACTCCAATGCACTGCCCGATGTGGCCCGCTGCGACATTGCCTGGCTTCCTGAATTCCAGAAGATGGGTATCCTGGTGGCCCTGGATGAGGAAATGCCTGATTTCGCGGAGGTCAGCGGGAAGCTGCTGGACAGCGCCATGTCCACGGCCGTCATCGGCGGACACTACTATGCCCTGGCTCTGAACACCAACAGCAAAATCGTATTCTACAATACCGCCATGCTGGAAGCGGCGGGGGTGGAAGTTCCCGCCACCATGGACGCATGGGTTGAAGCGATCAAAAAGCTTTCCGGCGAGAACGCCAACGGTCAGCAGGTGTGGGGCTGGAATGAGCCGGCACTGGCGGGCTGGAACATCTGCCCCTTCATCTGGAGCTTCGGCGGCAGCCTGACCAACGCGGAACAGACCGTGGCGACCGGCTATATCAACAGCCCCGCCACGGTGAAGGCCATCGAAACCTTTGCCGAACTGGTGAAGGCCGGCGGCATCACCGGCTTCAATGCCGGCGACATCCCCATGACTGACGGCTTCGGCACCGGTCGCTACGCCATGATGCTGGAAGGCCCCTGGAAGTCTGCCGAGCTGGCCGGCGCCTATCCTGACGTGGCCTATGGCACGGCGCCCATGCCCGCCGGCGAGGGCGGCAGCATCTCTGTGCTGGGCGGGGAGGACATTGCCATGTTCAACACTGCCAACAAGGAAGCTGCCTGGAAATTCATGCAGTTCATGACCAGCGAATACGCCGAAACGGAAATGGCCAAATGCGGCCAGATTCCGGTGAACAAGACTGCGCTGGAGAGCGACACGGTGAAATCTGCGGATTACGCGCCCTTCATTGAAGCTATTCAGACGGCGAAAGCCCGCCCCACCGTGGCGGCCTGGAGCGAGATGGACAACGATCTGCAGGTGGCGATGAACGCCGTGGTGACCGGAGAGAAGACCGCGCAGGAGGCCATGGATGAGCTGGCGGCGGCCTGGGATCTTCTTCTGAAGTAAGATGAAGCGCGGCGGGGAGGAGACGGACCTCCTTCCCGCCGCGCCTTTGGGAGTGTGGGCATATGATTACAAAATCCCGCGTCAACCGGGTACAGATGATCGGGCTGCTGCTGCCGGGACTGCTGATTTTCGGCCTGTTCACCGTCTATCCGATTCTGCGCCTGTTCTGGATGAGCCTGTGCGACATGAGCTTTTCCTCCATGCTCATTCAGCCCTTTGCAGGGAGCATGAACTACCGGGAGGTATTCAGCGATGCCACCTTCTGGACGGCTTTTGTCAACAGCGTGGTTTATACCCTGGTTACGGTTCCGGGACAGATGATCCTGGGATTGTTTATCGCAATTCTTCTGAACGGCATCAAACGGTTCAGCGTCACCTTCCGGGTGATCAACTATCTGCCCGTGGTCACCTCCTGGGTGATCGCCTCCCTGGTTTTCCGCTATATTTTCAATACCGAAGGCCTGCTGAATTACTTCCTTTGGAAAATCCTCGGCATCACCTCCGGCAATATCCGCTGGCTGGATTCCCGCTGGAGCGGACTGTCCGTCGCCATGA
>CAZRLU010000194.1:0-4415 GCA_964600995.1 uncultured Oscillospiraceae bacterium
TGATGGCGGAGGGAGCGGACCTGACCGGCGTGTGGTACCTGAGCGCTGTGAAGATGGGCGAGACCGAGATGAGCCCCACGATGATGGGTCTGGACCTGAACTTTGACCTGAAGGCGGACGGCACGGCCGTGGCCACCACCACCAACAGCGAGGGAACGGAAGCGCAGGACTTCACCTGGACCCTGGAGGACGGCGCCCTGAAGATCACCCAGGATGGGGAGAGCATGACCTTCACCGTGGGCGAGGGCCGGCTGGAGGGCGATATCGGCGGCGTCACCGGCGTCTTCACCCGGGAAGCCCCCGTGGCGGTGGCGAATCCCGAACCCGTGGCGGCGGAATCCGAGGACGCCTTCCTGGGAACCTGGAAGCTGACCAAGGTGAATATGGACGGCACCCTGATGCCCGTGGACGTGGTCGCCGCGGCGGGGATTGAAATCACCGCGACCCTGACGGTGGAAGCCGGAAAGGCCTCCGTGGTTCTGAGCATGCTGGGCACCGAGCTGCCCGCCATCGAGGGAACCACCGCCTTCGCGGACGGCGCCCTGGCCATGACGGTGGAGGGGCTGGATACCCCCATCTCCATCAGCCTGTGCGACAATGGCGAGCTCTATGCGGTGATCACCGTCGCCATGGTGGATACCGAACTGCCCATGTATTTCGCCAAGGCGGAATAAGCCTTTTCCCCGGGGCGCTTCACGCCCGGGAAACAACCCTGAAACCAAAGACAAGCCCGGCGGCCAATGGCCGCCGGGCTTGCTGCGTCTGAACCATTTTTCCGGCTTTCCGCCCCCTGCGGGGGCGAAGCAGAATCCGGCTTCACGCCTCGGATTCGCAGGTGCACCGGCCGATCCGGAAATCCCGGAAATCGCCGGTGAAAGGGTCGATGCGCATCTCATAATCGAATTTCCTGCAGTGGAAGGACACGAAATAAAAGGGCTGACCGTCCGTTTCTTCCTTTTCCACCCGGGTAAAGCGGACCGGGTCCCGGTCCGTCAGGTTGGCATACCGCAGCGCCAGCCCCATGACTTCGGTTTTCTCCAGCGGCTTTTCCGCCAGGGCGGATACGCCGCAGACCAGCAGCATCAGGGCCATCAGGCCCGCAAAAATCTTCTTCATCCTCGGGATGAACCTCCTCCCGTCTTCCCGTCGGTCACTTTGCAGCCCGCCGCGGCCTTTCCGCGGAGGACACTTCTTGATACGGGCGGGCAGGCCTTCCGGCAGCGGGAAAGGGGATTGAAAAAAACGCCCGTTTCTGTCAGAATAGGGGAAGCAAAAATACTACGTCTCAGGAGGAGAATTCCATGAGTCTGCAGCCGGAAATTCGGGAATACAACGGGAAACAGGTGCTGTTTGTGGACGGCGCGCCCTATTACGCCGTGGCGGGAGAGGTGCACAACTCCGATTCCTCCTCCCAGGAATATATGGAGGGAATCTGGAAGATCGCCGATGAGCTGGGGCTGAACACCCTGCTGCTGCCGGTGACCTGGGAGCTGACCGAGCCCGAGGAGGGCCGGTTCGACTTCACCGTGCCCGATTTCCTGATCCGCCAGGCCCGGGCCTGGAAGAAGCGGATCATCTTCCTGTGGTTCGGATCCTGGAAGAACGCGGAGATGATGTACGCCCCCGCCTGGGTCAAGACGGACCGGCAGCGCTTCCGCCGGGCCCAGATCCAGAAGGGGAAGGACAAGGGCCTGCGGTATTACGGCACCTTCGGGGTGCCCTACTACTCCCTGTCCTACCTCTGCGCCGAAACCATGAAGGCCGACGGCAAGGCCTATGCCGCCCTGATGGCCCATCTGCGGGATTTTGACGGCGAGGACCATACGGTCATCGGCATGCAGGTGGAAAACGAGACGGGCCTGCTGGGGGCGCCCCGGGAGGTGTCCGACGAGGCGGACGCCGCCTTCGCCGGCCCGGCGCCGAAGGAGCTGATCGAATGGCTGCGGAGCCACACGGACTCCATGCGCGAGGACGTGCGGGAAGCGGTGAAGGGCGGCGCCCGGGAAGGCAGCTGGAGCCAGGTCTTCGGCCCCGTCGCCGAGGAAATCTTCTCCGCCTATTACATTTCCCGCTACGTGAACTACGTGGCGGAGAAGGGCCGGGCGGAGTATGCCCTGCCCCATTTCGCCAACTGCTGGCTGGTTCACAAGGGGGACGCCCCGGGCAAGTATCCCAGCGGCGGCCCCGTCACCCGGATGCATGAGGTGTGGCGCTTCTGCGCCCCGGCGGTGGACGTGCTCTGCCCGGACATCTATGTGCCGGAGTTCCTGGAGGTCTGCGACGACTACAGCCGCAGCCAGCCCCTGATGATTCCGGAGGCGGCCACCCATTCCTATGCCGCTCCGCGGCTGGCCTACTGCATCGGCCATTATCACGCCATGGGCTATTCCCCCTTCGGCTTTGACGACCTGGGCAAGCCCTTCAGCGCCATCCAGAGCTTCCTCTTCGGCGTGGACGTGAATGACCCGGCCCTGAAGACCCCCCAGAACCGGGAGGAGTACGCCTGGTTTGCCCATACCCTGTCGGCCCTGATGCCCCTGGCGGCGCCGAAATACGGCACCCGGGACCTGCAGGCCGTCTGCGCCGAGCAGAAGGCGGAGCAGTCCGTGCTGGACCTGGGGAAGCTGAAGGTGGCGGTGATGTTCAAAAACCCCCGGGTGCCCATGCCGGAGAACGGGGTGGCCCTGGGGCTGAAGACCGGGGAGGGCGAGGCCTTCCTGCTGGCCTATCACTGCACCCTGATGCTGCTGCCCGGGGACGCGGCGAACCTGGACATCCTGGAGATGGAGGAGGGCTGCTTCCGGGACGGCCGCTGGCGCCCCGGCCGCCGGCTGAACGGGGACGAGGTGGCTTCCCTGATGATCGACGCGCCTCAGCTGCTGCGGGTGAAGGTCTATACCTACGACGACTGAGATAACGGCTGAGACGCCGGATGGGACGAAAAGGGTCTGACCCCTTTCGTCCCACCCCTGAAAACGGACGGACCGGAAACGGGGTCCGTCCGTTTTGCGGAAAGAAGTTTGCGGAACACAGGCGGGACGAAGGAAAGATCCTGATCGTTCCATGAAGAGAGGTCGCTGGATACCGGTGCAGAGAAAGAGCGGATTTGACAGGACCATGCTGGGGACGGTTTTTGCCCTGGCCTGGCCCACCATGCTGGAGCAGCTGACCCAGACGGCGGTGCAGTATATCGACACGGCCATGGTGGGGGCTCTGGGAACCCAGGCCACCGCCGCCGTCGGCGCCACGGGCACCGTGAACTGGATGATCGGCAGCGTGGTTTCGGCGGTGGGCGTGGGCTTTCTGGCCTTCATCGCCCAGCGGATGGGGGCCGGCAAGCCGCAGGAGGCCCGGAAGGCCAGCGGCCAGGCCTGCTTCATGACCCTGGTGATGGGCCTGGCCCTGACGGCGCTGACGGTGCTGGCGGCCCGGCAGGTGCCGGCCTGGATGCGGGTGGACCCCGCCATCCGGGACCTGGCCGGGGAATACTTCCTGATCATCTATACCCCCATGCTCTTCCGCACGGCCTCCATCCTCTTCGGCACGGTGCTGCGGGCGGCGGGGGACACCCGGACCCCCATGCGCATCGGCCTGGCGGTGAACGGGATCAACATGGTGCTGAACTTCCTGCTGATCTTCCCGGCGCGGACCCTGACGGTGGCCGGGGCGGACATCCCCCTGCCCGGCGCCGGGATGGGGGTGCAGGGCGCGGCCCTGGCCAGCGCGATTTCCTTTGTCTACGGCGGCCTGGCCATGACCCGGGCCCTCTGGAAGCACCCGGCGGTGTCCCCGAGGGGCCAGTCCCTGCGGCCGGACCCGGCGGTGCTGGCCCCCTGCTTCAAGGTGGCGGTGCCGAACCTGGCCCAGCGCTTCGCCACCTCCTTCGGCTATGTGGTTTTCGCCTCCATGATCAACGCCCTGGGGGAGGTTTCCACCGCGGCCCATACCATCGCCAACACGGTGGAGAGCGCCTTCTACATCCCCGGCTGGGGCATGCAGACCGCGGCGGCCACCCTCAGCGGCAACGCCTGGGGCGCCCGGGATCATGACCGGCTGAAGCGGCTGGGCAGCACGGTGCTGGTGCTGGAGGTGGGGCTGATGATCCTCTCCGGCGGGCTGCTGTTCCTGCTGGCGGAGCCCCTGGTGCGGCTCTTCAGCCGGGACGCGGAGGTGATCCGCCTGGGCACGACGGTGCTGCGGATGGTGGCGGTCTCCGAGCCCTTCTACGGGGTGCCCATCGTGGTGGAGGGCCTGATGCAGGGCGTGGGCAAGACCAAGGCCCCCTTCGTCTATCAGGTGATCAGCATGTGGTGCGTCCGGATCGCCGGCACCTTCATCTGCACCCGGCTGCTTGGCCTGGGGCTGGTGGCGGCCTGGGGCTGCATGATCGGCCACAACCTGCTGCTCTTCGTCTT
>CAZRLU010000195.1:0-4408 GCA_964600995.1 uncultured Oscillospiraceae bacterium
CTTGAAGCGGGCAGGGTTTTCTGATATAGTAGCCTCAGTCGGAAGACAAGCATACGGAGGTGGAGCGAAGCGGCCGTCCTCCGTTTCAAACCCGCAAGGAGGAATGCATCATGAAAACCAGGCGTCTTGGCAAAACCAATCTGCAGGTCAGCGAGATCGGCTTCGGCGGCGAATGGCTGGAGCGGCATGAGGAAAGCGAGTCCGTCGCGCTGATGAAATACGCCCACGGGCTGGGCATCAACATCATCGACTGCTGGATGCCGGATCCCAAGTCCCGGAACATCATCGGGCAGGCCATCGCCGAGGACCGGGCCGGATGGATCGTGCAGGGACACATCGGATCCACGTATCAGGGCGGACAGTATACCCGCTCCCGGGATGTGGAGCAGTGCCGGATCGCCTTTGAGGATCTGCTGAAGCGGCTGGGAACAGACTATGTGGACCTGGGCATGATCCATTACGTGGATCTGGAAAGCGACTGGGAGCTGGTTTCCCATCCGGGCCCCTATCAGGATTATGTGATGGAGCTGAAGGCCCAGGGGAAGATCCGGCATATCGGCCTGTCCACCCACAATCCGGTGATCGCCCGGAAGGCGGCGGAGAGCGGACTGGTGGAGATGATCCTGTTCAGCGTGAATCCGGCCTACGACCTGATTCCCCCCACGGACAACATCGACAACTATTTCGCCGACCATTACGCGGAAGGGCTGAACGGCATCGATCCCGTGCGGGTGGAGATGTACAAGGTCTGCGAGCAGCAGGATGTGGGCATCACCTGCATGAAGCCCTTCGCCGGCGGGCGGCTCTTTGACCCGAAGCGGTCCCACTTCGGCGTGGCGCTGACGCCGGTCCAGTGCATCCATTACGCCCTGACCAAGCCGGGGGTGGCCTCGGTGCTGTGCGGCTATGACACGCCGGACCAGGTGGACGCCGCCGTGGCCTATGAAACCGCCCCGGACAGCGAGAAGGATTACGCCAGCGTGCTGGCCCACGCCCCGATGCACACCTTCGCCGGCGGGGAATGCACCTACTGCGGCCACTGCAAGCCCTGCCCGGTGAACATCGACATCGCCATGGTGAACAAGCTCTACGACCTGGCCGTCATGCAGCCGGAGGTGCCGGAGTCCCTGGGGCAGCACTATCTCTCCCTGGAGCATCACGCCGGGGAATGCATCGGCTGCCGGGGCTGCGAGAGCCGCTGTCCCTTCGGGGTGAAGGTGGCGGACCGGATGGTCAAAGCCGCCGGGCTTTTCGGGAAATAAGCGCAGTGAGACAAAAGGGGGGACGGTCATTTCGTTCCGCGGAGCGAAACGACCGTCCCCCGATTTTATGAAAAGCGAAGCCTCCGCCGGGCTTATTCCGACGGAGGCTGTGCTCATTTTGGTACATTGGGGACAGTCCCCAATGTGCCACTAATGTACCATTTTATTCGGCGATCAGGGATTTCAGGAAGGCCACGGATTCCTCGTTGGCCTGCACGCTTTCCACCCACTCGATGTTGGCCGTGTTGAAAACATGCTGGAGCTTGTTCTCCTGCTGCTCGTAGACATGGAACTCGTGGTCGATTCCCTTCTCCGTCAGCCAGGCGTCAAAGGCCACGGCCTGATCATAGAGAATGGCGTCCTGCGGGGTCGTGATGATGAACATCTTCGGATAGGTTTCCGGATTGATGAGGGAGTAGAGATCCACTTCCTCCACCGCGCTGTCCATGAGGACCTCCTCGGTGATGCGGCCCGCCATGAACTTCTTGAAGCCGGAGCCGTTCACCAGGTCCTCCCGGAGCTCCAGGATATCCACCTCGGGGCAGGTCAGCACGCCGCCCCGGACCCGGAAGGAGGGCGCTTCCAGCCCGAACTTCTCCTGCAGGGCGGGATCGCTGAGGATGGTGGCCGTCAGGTTGGCCAGATAGCCGCCCGCGCTGTCGCCGGTGATCACCACGCGGCTGAGATCCAGGCAGTATTCCTCCGCATGGGCCTCGATCCATTTCAGGGCGGCGAAGATGTCCTTTGCGATGTTCTGGAATTTTCCCGCCGCCGGCATCAGCGTATAGTTGACGGAAACCACGTTGAAGCCGTTGTCGGCCAGGAACTGGCTGTAGGGCTCGTCGTTGGCCTGGGTGCCGCCGAAGAATCCGCCGCCGTGAATCCGGATGAGCAGCGGCCGGGGTTCGGTGTTCTCAATCACGCCGTAGATGTTCAGCAGATGGGCGCTGTCGCCGTCATCCAGGTAGGGAATATCCGCCGCCGCCGCGATGGAAGGCGCCTCCTCCGCCAGCGCGGACACAGCGCCGGAGAAAAAGGCACAGCATACCAGAGCCAGGAAAAGAACCATCCATTTTTTCATTGCCGGGAACTCCTTTTTCCGTTATTTGGGATACCATATTCATTATTCCATAAAAACGGGAAAAGTCAAGCAAAGCGGGAACGGTCCCCCATTCCGTTTTTTTCCTGAATTCCCTTTCCATCGGCGGCATTTTGCAGTATGATGCATTTAACGGTTTTTTCAGGGAATTCAATCAGTAACGGGAGCCGGGATCCGGAGGAGGCAGCGGGGCCGTCCCGCTGTCTCCCTTTTTTCCGGAATGAGGATGTGCATGAAGACAGCTTTGATCATGGAGGGCGGGGCCATGCGCGGCATGTTCACCTGCGGCGTCCTGGATGTCCTCCTGGAAAACGGGATCGCCTTTGACGGCGCCGCCGGCATCTCCGCCGGGGCGGTTTTCGGCTGCAACTACAAATCGAAGCAGCCCGGCCGGCCCCTCCGGTACAACAAGCGGTTCTGCCGGGATCCGCGGTACTGCAGCTTCCGGTCCCTGCTGAAAACCGGGGACCTCTACGGGGCGGATTTCTGCTACCGGGAGCTGCCGGACGTGCTGGACCCCTTCGACCGGGAGACCTTTGCCCATAATCCCATGGCTTTTTACGCGGGCGCCACGGAGGTGGAAACCGGGGAGTGCGTCCATCACCTCTGCCGGGACGGCGGGCCGGAGGACATGCTCTGGTTCCGGGCCTCCGCCTCCATGCCGGCGGTATCCCGGCCGGTGGAGATTCAGGGCCGCCGCTATCTGGACGGCGGCATCTCTGACGCGGTGCCCTATGCCTGGATGGAGGGGCTCGGATACGACCGGAACGTGATCATCCTGACCCAGCCCCGGGGCTACCGGAAAAAGCCGGGAGGCAGCTTCCTCCTGCGGTTCCTGCTCCGGGGAATGCCGAAGATCCGCGAGGCCATGGCCCGCCGGCACGAGATGTACAACCGGCAGATGGCGGAGCTGGACCGGCGGGAGGACAGCGGGACCGCCCTGGTGCTGCGGCCTCCGGAGGCCCTGAGGATCGGCCATATGGAAAAGAACCCGGCGGAGCTGGAAAGAGTGTACCGGATCGGCCGGGCGGAAGCGGAAAAGCGGCTGCCGGAGATCCGGCAGTGGCTGGGACAGCAGGGCTGAAGGCGGAACGAAAAAGACCGTCCCTCCGTTCCGCTTGGACCAGTAAGACAACAGAAGGAATCCTCCGCCGGGCACTCCGGCGGAGGATTCCTTTGCTTTGCGGTTTTTCCTCAGCTGTGTCAGCAGAGCCGGTCCCCTGACACGCTACAGCAGGCGCTTGAAGGCCTCCAGCATCGTCATCATCTGATAGCGCATCAGCCACCAGGCGTCGTTCCATTCCGGGATCCGTTTCAGCTCCGCCAGCAGGGGCGGATAGTACCGGTCCGTCTCCTCCGCGTAGCGGATCATCTTCTCCCGGGAAAAGATATCCGTCATGCCGGCCAGGTTATTGATCCGGTCCAGGCACTTGACCAGGCAGGCCAGGGGATCCTGCCGGATGCTTTCATAGTAGCGGTCCTCCCAGTCCGGCGCGGCGTGATCATACAGGTTCTTCGACATCCGCCGCACCGCGCCCTGCACCCGCTCGCCGGCGGGCAGGTCCTCCGGCCGCCAGCCCGCGTCCTCTGCCATGTCGTGGGCCAGGGCGGCGGCGATCACGTCATCCTCCCGCAGGCCCATGGCCAGGGCATGGCAGGCCATCGTCAGGGGATGCACCATATAGGTGGTGGCGAAGCCGTGGCGGGAGCCCCGCTCCTGGCTTCCGTGGGCGGCCCGAAGCCGCTCCAGCACCGCCAGGGTCTGTGGAAGGCCCAGCAGCTGCGCCCGGCCCTTCACGAAGGTGAACATATGGCTGCAGTCATAATTCACCGGCTTCAGCTCCCAGCCCGGATCCCGCTCCGCAAAGAGGGCGTCCAGGGACAGGTCCAGCGCCCGGCTCAGGGCGGGGAGATGCTCCGCGTCCGGGATGAATTTCCCGGTTTCCCAGCTGCTGACCGCCTGGAAGGAAACCCCGAGCCGCTCCCCCAGCTGCTCCTGGCTCAGCCCCTTCGCCAGCCTGGCCGCCCGGATCCGCCCGCCGATCTG
>CAZRLU010000196.1:0-4407 GCA_964600995.1 uncultured Oscillospiraceae bacterium
TGATCATTCCCCCGGATACGGAGGATCCTTCCTCCTCGCTGCATCCCACGGCCAGCATGGACCGGCCCCATATCATCTACAATGCCCGGACGAAGAAGTTCGTGGCCTGGCTGAAGATCATGGGCAAGGGAGAGCAGACGGAGACCGTGCTGACGGCGGACAGCTTCCTGGGGCCCTATACCAAGGTGCGGGAGCATCTGCGGCCCCTGAACATGAGCGCCGGGGATTTTGACCTGGCGGTGGCGCCGGACGGGAAGGCCTACTATTACTTCGAGCGGGTCCACAGCGAGACCATCTGCGCGGACCTGACGGAGGACTATACGGACGTGACGGGCTATTACAGCACTCACTTTCCCCACTGCTGGCCCCCCTATGTGCGGGAGGCCACGGCCCATTTCCTGCGGAAGAGGCGGCATTATCTGGTCACCTCCGGCACCACCGGCTATCTGCCCAATCCCTCGGAGGTAGCGGTGGGAGATTCCTGGCACGGGCCCTACAAGGTGCTGGGAGATCCCCATCCCACGGATCCCACCCATACCTCCTTCCATTCCCAGATCTCCTCGGTTTTCAAGGTGCAGGGAAAGAAGGATCTGTATATCGCCGCGGCGGACCGGTGGCAGCCGAAGCATATGGATCTGCCCTATGAGGAATACGCCCGGATGTTTGAAACCATGTTTGACCCGGAGGCGGACCGGTCCCTGCTGCCGGAGATGAAGAAGCGCTTCCCCGGGGACCGGCAGACCAACACCTCCGAGGCGGATTATGTGTGGCTGCCCCTGCGGTTCATCGAGCCCTGCGCGGAGTATCCCGAGGGCATGGTGCGGATCGACTGGCGGGACGAGTGGTCCCTGGATGAATTTGAATAATCCAGGCGAAAGGACAACGTGAAGATTAATCTGAAGAAGTATGCGGCCGTCCGCAGGATGCTCCCGAAGATGCTGGGAGCCCTGCTGTCCCTGGGGGCGCTGGCCGCGCTGTATTTTACGCTGGTGCTGGCCCAGCCCCAGGGCGGGCCGGCGCAGAGCCCGGAACCCCAGCCGCTGCTGTCCCCCTCCCCGGCGATGGCAATCACCTCGGAGGGGGATCTGCGGGAGCTGGCGCAGACCTTTCCGGCGCCGGTGATGAGCTTCATGAGCGGAAGCGGGATGCGGTTCGTGTCCGGCACCTCCGTGGACGCGGCTGTGGGCCGGAGCCAGGGCCGGGTGCTGACCCTGACCTGGCAGACCCCGGAGGGGGAGCCCCTGAGCCTGCGGAGCATCTATCCCGCCGAGGCCCTGGAGCTGATGGGAAAGGGCGACTATCACTTCAGCGCCGTCGCCGGCCCCAGCCTTTTCGGGCTTTCCTCCGTGCGAATGGAGAACCGGGATACGGTGCGGGTGCATGTGCAGGCCGCGGGCCGGGGGCTCTATGTGCTGACGGTGCCCGCCTCCCTGGCCGGCTCCCTGTCGGATATCTGCCGTTCGGTGCAGCTCTTTGCCGTCGAATAATCCTCGCCGGCGTGGGGCGCGGACACCGGTGTTCCCCCATTCCCGGAAGGGCTGGAGAAACAAATATTGCAGAATCGTTTCAAAACAAAATACCTGAAGTCGGAAATGCTTGAAGAAATTGTAAAAATGCGGTAAAATATGTGGATACGGAGGGATGCCGCATGAAGTTTCGAAAGCTTTTATGCGCCGCTCTGTCGGCGCTTTTTCTGTGGCTGCCCGGGCAGGCGGCCCTGGGGGAAGGAGTGGTTCCCTCCCTGGACTGGTTTGAAGAAAAGGGGCTGACCCTGGGGGAAAGCAGCCTGGCTTATCCGGTCCTCCGGGAAGGGACCCTGGAGGAGCCCCTGCGCGGGGAAGTGAACGACCGGATTCTGGAGGACGGGAACATCCGGGCCTACGCCGCCCGCATCAGCCAGCTGGTTTCCGGAGGAAAGCTGCGGGTCAGCTGGACGGGAAATGTGTTTGGGCCGGTTTTCTCCTTCGGGATGGCTGCGGAGGGCGCGGTGACCGATGCCCGGCCGGCCTTTGTGTGGACCGGGGGAAACGTGGATCTGCGCAGCGGGAAGGAAGTGGCCCTGGAGGATCTGTTCACGGATCCGGAGGCCGCCCGGGAACGGATGGAAAGCTATCTGGCGGAGGAGGTGGCTCCGGAGCTGAGCCCCCATCTGCAAAGCAGCGAGGTGACGCCGCTGCCGGCCCTTTTCCGTCTCCATGAAAGAGGACTGATTCTGATGTATCCCTCCCGCCAGCTGAGCACCCTCAGCGACAGGGCGGGGGAAATCCTGGTGCCCTGGAAGGAAATCCGGGACCTGCTGAACCCGGAGGAGGAAAGCGTGGTTCCGGCCCTGGGCCTGGCGGACTGGATGGGCCTGGAGGACCTTTCGGCCCCGGAGACCCGGAAGACGGAAGCGGCGCGGATCGCGGAAGCGGTGACCCGGGGAGCATTTCCCGGCATTCCGGCCCGCCTGGGGGAGGAGCTGACGCCCCTGACGGAGGCGCATCATCTGCTGACGGATCCGGATATCTGCCTTTCCGGAAGGATGTTCGCCCTGGAGGGCGCCGCCTTCCAGCAGGTTTTTCTGCTGACGGACTACCTCAGCGAAGGCTGGGAAAACAGCCGGGTGGAGGGAATCCGGGCGGATGCGGGCAGCTTCTTCTGCCTTTCGGTGGGGGAGACCCGCCGGGAGGACTGGATCGCCCTGCTGGGAGAGCCGGACCACAGCATCACCCTGGACGGGGAGCAGGCGGAAGCCTACCGGACCCCTGCCGGAATCCGGGACTACTATGTCTTCGGGGAGAACCGACTGCAGCTGCAGTGTGATGAGGCGGGCGTTCTGGCCTGCCTGCTGATGACGGAATAAAAGAATTGAAAGCCGGCGCATCCCGGATTCCGGGAGCCGGTTCGGAACCGAAAACGCCGGGGAAACGGAGATGAAGCCGGCGGGGAACAACGGAGGATTTTCATGGCTCAAAGGAGCAAGCAACGGCCGCCGGTCTATTCGGCGGATACCCTGGCCCTGCGCTACCTGGCGGGGCTGATTCTGGTGGCCCTGGGCATCATGATTTTTCTGGCCGTGGGGCTTCGGATGCAGGGGAACGTTTTCGAGGTTTTGCGCCAGACGGCCTGGGGCCTGACGGGAGGGCTGGCGGTGATCCTGCCCCTTCTGCCGGTCTGGGCGGGAGTTCTGGTGATCTGGTCCAGCCAGCGGAAGGCGCCGGTCCGCCCTTTTCTGTACGGGGCCCTGGCCTTTGTGGGGCTCTGCACCTTCATCGTCCTGGCGACCCGGATCGGCAACGAGGAATTTCTGGACGCGCTGACGAAGGGCTCCGACGGAAGCTGGGGCGGAGTGATCCAGCTGGGATTTCTCCGGAGCCAGCAGCTGAAGGCCAGCGGCGGCGCCCTGGGGATCGGCCTGGCCTATCCGCTCTGGACCTTGACGGGCACCCTTCTGGGCGGCGCGCTGGTGCTGCTGGCAACCCTTTTCTGCCTGCTGATGGCGGTGAACCTGACCCCCGGGAGAATCCGGAATCTGGTCACCGGCCGGGCTTCCCTGCGCATCGGCAGCCGGGGCGGAAACCAGGCGGAGGGGGACAGCCGGCAGATTGCCTTCCAGCAGGAGCAGGAGCGGCAGCGGCAGGCCTATGCCCAACAGCAGGCCTATATGATGCAGCAGCAGGCCCAGGCCCGGGCAGCTGTCCAGGGCACGGAAGCCTGGGGCGGAGCCCCGGCGCCTGACCCGGCGGCCCGGGAGGACGGCCGGGGCTGGACGGGCCGGAATCCCGCCCAGGGAAACCAGGATGTGCGGGAATGGCAGCAGCAGCTGACGGAGCATACCGCGGCGGTCCGCAGCGGCGGGAAGAGCAGCATCTTCGGCCGCACGGAAGGGGCGGAGAAGGCCTCCGGTTACGGGAGGACCCCGGACCGGAGCGGCCGCAGCAGCATTTTTGACCGGAATGAGAAGCAGTCCGCCCGGGCCGCGGCGGGAGCCGCGGAAAACCCCGGCCGGAAGAGCAGCATCTTCGGCCGGCGGAAGGAGGAGGCGGACGGCCTCAGCGATCTTTCCGAGGCCCAGAAGCGGCAGGAGGGCATGGCCTATCCGGCCTCCACCCGGCTGAAGACCGCGGCAGGCGGCGTAAGCAGCGGAACTGCCCGGATGCGGAAGCAGCAGGAGCAGGTGGAGGAGGATCTGGAGCCCTGGCGCCGGCCCCGGGAGGAAACGGCGGAGCAGACGCCCGAGGCGGCGGACCCGGCGTGGCGGAAGAAGACCCCGGCGCCGGCAGCGCCGGAAAGCCGGGAGGAGACGAGCTCCGAGGCAGCGGAAACCGCATGGCGGAAGCAGACCCTGGCGCCGGAGACGCCGGAAAGCCGGGAGGAGAAGCCGGCCGAGGCTACGGAGCCGGCATGGCGGAAGAAGACCCCGGC
>CAZRLU010000197.1:0-4367 GCA_964600995.1 uncultured Oscillospiraceae bacterium
TCCAGCAGGGCCGGGCTCTCCGTCATCTTCAGCATGGGAATCTCCGCCCAGCAGAGGAGCCCCGCTTCGTCGCAGCAGTCATAGGCGGCCTGGGGATGCTGATAGTGGGAAAGCCGGACCGCGTTGGCCCCCATCTCCCGGATCAGGGCGAAATCCTGCCGGATCTCCGCCTCCGTGGCCACGGGAAAGGTTCCGGCCCGGTCCTGATGCTTCGCCACCCCCCGCAGCTGCCGGGGCCTCCCGTTCAGGAAAAGGCCCTTTTCCCCGTCCAGCTCCACCCGGCGGAAGCCCGTCCGCAGGGAGACGGTATCCACCGTTTCCCCGGCCACCCGCAGCCCGGCGGTCACGGTGTAAAGACGCGCGCGCCCGGTCCCGTCCCAAAGCTCCGGAGCTTCCAGGGTAAGGCGCACCGGCTCCGCCGGATCCCCCTCCGCCGATGCCACGGCCCGGCCCCGGGCATCCGCCAGGGTATAGGCGATCCGGGCGTTTCCTGAGGGGCACACCGCATGGGGCTCCAGATCCAGGACGCCCCGGCCGGCTTCGTCCACCCAGGGGCGGAGGATCAGGCCGTCGGTGCCGAAGAAGCAGCGGTCAAAATGATCCGGGCCGCAGAGCAGAAGCTCCGCGTTCCGGTACAGGCCGCCGAAGACGGTGAAATCCCCGAAGGAGGGGGCGATGTCCTCATTGGCGCTGTTTTCCACCAACACCTCCACCCGCCAGGAGGGATCCTCCAGGACCGCCTCCGGCACCGGCAGGCGGAACCGGGAATACCCGCCCCGGTGCTCCCCGGCGGGATGGCCGTTCACCAGGACCCGACAGCGCTGGTCCGCCCCGTCGAAGGAGAGGAAGGCCTTCTGCCAGGAGGGGTCCCGGATCAGGGTTTTTTCATAGACCGCCAGGCCCTGCCAGGGGTCCTCCTGGGTAAACCAGGTGTGGGGCAGGGAAACCTCCTCCCAGTCTCCCTCCGGCAGGACGTCGGGCAGACGGTCCAGGGAGAGGCCGGGCAGCTTCCGGAATTTCCAGCCGGGGTTCAGGGAAAGCGTCCGCATGAGAAAATCCTCCTTTTTATGCATGGGTCAGGGGCTTTGTGTCCACAGCCTTCCGGTACTGGTTGGGGGACATGCCGTTGATTTTCTTAAAGGTCCGGGTGAAATAGTTGGCGTCGGAGAAGCCGCACTTCTCGGCGATGTCCTGCATGGAAAGGGTGGTTTTCCGCAGCAGCTTCTCCGCCTGCTGCACCCGGGTCTTGTTGATGTAATCCGTCAGAGTCATGCCCACCTCCCGGTGGAAGCGGGAGGAGAGGTAGTTCTTGTTGATCACGAACCGGGCCGCCAGGCTTTCCAGGCTCAGGGGCTCCATATAGTGAAAATCGATCCAGTTCAGGCAGTTGCGCACGGATTCGGAATATTTCTCCAGGGAGTGCTTCTGCACCAGCAGGCAGTAATGCCGGATCATCTGGGGAATCAGGGCCAGGAGCTCCGCCATGCTTCCGGCCTTCTCGATCTCCTGGACAAAGCGGCCGCTGATGGCGTCGATGTAGATGGGATGCACCGCCGCCTGCTCGATGGCCTTGCGGTAGGCGGTGTTGACGGCGACGATCATGTATCTGGCGTCCTGCAGCCGGTCCGGCAGCCGCTGGTCCAGGGTGAAGCCCATGAACAGGTTCTGCTGATAGGTGGCCTCGGAGATGTCTCCCCGGCGGATGGCTTCCAGCATGGCGTTCTCCACCGCGTAACGGGCCTCCACCGCGGCGTAGGGAATGGAGGTCAGGGATATGGAAGGATTCTGCCTGGCCTCCTCCGGGTGCTCCCAGGTCACCCGACGGATCTCCAGATCCGGATTGGCGAGATAGCGGGACAGCAGGGTGGAGAACATATGCTGCCAGCTCAGGTAATCCTGGATCACCGGGATGCGGCGGAAATACCAGCGGAGGGCTTCCACGGAATCCGCCTGCAGGCCGTGGCGGCTGATCAGCCGCCCGTAGTCCTCCTCGCCGAAGGGGCGGTAGGTGAAGGGGCCGCAGAAGGCAAAGGACTCCTCGTCCGTATCCCGGGCCCGGAGCACCAGGTAATGCAGGCCGAAATCGTCCCGGAAATCGATGACATTGTCCTCCGGCACCAGGGCCATGATATCCCGGGCAAAGCGGGCATAATCAAAGGACTCATAGAGCCTGTCCCGGAACAGAAAATCCAGGGCCGAGGCCTCCGGCCCGGTGCACTGCCGGCGCAGCAGCAGGAACTGCACCCGGTAGGAGCCGAGAATGTCCCGCAGGATATCCCGCAGATCCATCAGCAGCACGATCTTTCCCTCCCGTTTTCGTTTTAAGTGAACTTCATCCTAAAAATACCATATTATCCCGGCAAATTCAACCTAAACATAATATTGTGCTAAAATGTATGAATTCTGTAGGTGTGATCCGGGAAAATAGGATGGTATAATCCACATGACAGAAAAAATGGGCCCCTGCCCAAAGGACCGATGCGGAGACCGCGATCACAAGAAAAGCGAGAGGATGCAGATGGAAAAGGAAGTCATTTTCGAAGCAAAGCACATGCGCAAGGAGTTTGGCCCCACCATCGCGCTGAAGGACGTGGATTTCACCCTGCGCCGGGGAGAGATCCGCGGCCTGGTGGGCGAAAACGGCTCGGGCAAATCCACGATCATGTCCATCGCCTCCGGCATGCAGCCGGCCACGAAGGGCGAAATGTTCTACAAGGGACAGCCCTGGAATCCCGGCAGCATGGTGGAAGCCCAGGACGCCGGCATCTCCATGATCCTGCAGGAGGCCAACACCATCCCCGGCGTCTCCGTGGCCCAGAACATCTTCTCCGGCCATGAGGCGGAATTCTCCACCCTCGGCATCATCAACATGAAGAAGATGAAGGCCGAGGCCCAGAAGCGGCTGAACAGCTTCGGCATCAGCCATATCCGGGCCGGGGATCCGATTGACAGTTACACCTTCGAGGATCGCAAGCTGGTGGAAATCGTCCGCTGCGTGACGGAGGAAACCGAGATCCTGGTGGTCGACGAGACCACCACCGCCCTTTCCCTGGAAGGCCGGGAGATCCTCTACAAGCTGATTCACAAAATGGCCGATCAGGGCAAGGCCGTCGTCTTCGTGTCCCACGACATGGACGAGATCCTGGAGCAGTGCACGGATCTGACGGTGCTGCGGGACGGCGAGATCATCGGCCACCTGACCCGGGAGGAGATGGACGCCCCCGATTCCGTGAAGACCATCCGCTACATGATGGTGGGCCGGGAGATCGGCGACAAGTATTACCGGGAGGATTACGACACCTCCCACAGCGACGAGGTGGCCCTGGAGCTGCAGGACGTGACCTTCGGGAAGATTCAGCACTTCAACCTGAAGCTGCACAAGGGCGAGATCATCGGCATGGGCGGCCTCTCCGGCTGCGGCATGCATGACATCGGCCGCATCGCCTACGGGCTGGAGAAGCTCCAGGGCGGCCGGGTGATCCGGAACGGGAAGGAAATCAAAACCCCCCTGCAGGCCATCAACAGCGGCATCGGCTACATCTCCAAGAACCGGGATTCCGAAGCCCTGATCCTCAACGGCCCCATCCAGGACAACATCGTCCTGCCCTCCATCCCCGCCCTGGAGAAGCACACCTTCATCAGCCCCCGGGCGGAGAGGAAGCTCAGCGACACCGAGATCGACAACTACCGCATCAAGTGCCACGGCGGCAAGCAGTATGTGAACACCCTCTCCGGCGGCAACAAGCAGAAGGTTTCCTTCGGCAAGTGGACTGCCAAGGGCTCCGAGGTCATCATCATGGACTGCCCCACCCGCGGCGTGGACATCGGCGTGAAGCAGGCCATGTACTCCCTGATCGAGGAAATGAAGAAGGAAGGCCGCGCGATCCTGATGATTTCCGAGGAGCTGAGCGAGCTCATCGGCATGGCGGACCGGCTGATCATCATGAAGGACTTCGCCGTGACCCATCAGGTGGAGCGGAATCCCGATCTGAAGCAGACCGACCTGATCGAGTACATGATTTAAGGAGGGCCCCCATGACAGCGATCGCACATGAAAAGGAAAAGCAAACCCTGCAGCAGTGGCTGAAAAAGCATGGGTCCTCCGTGGCCTCCATCGGCGGCCTGCTGTTCTGCGTGGTGTTCTTCACCATCACCACCGGGATGAAGGGGGAGAGCATCTGGAGCGCCAGCAAGCTGGCCACCCTGATCGGCGACGTGATCGTCACCGCCCTGATGGCCGTGGGCGCCGTGTTCATCTACTCCCTGGGCAACATGGACGTGAGCATCGGCAAGCAGGTGGGCCTCTACTCCACCCTGCTGGTGCTGGTGGGCAACGCCACCGGCAGCCTCTGGATCGCCATCCTGGT
>CAZRLU010000198.1:0-4357 GCA_964600995.1 uncultured Oscillospiraceae bacterium
TCATAGGTGCCGTCGGCGGCCTCGGCGTCGCCGATCTTGTAATTGGCGGGGCTGCGCATCTGGCTGGAATAGGTATCCAGCTCCAGGGTGAAGACCGCGTGGGTGGCGGGGGAGGTGGTGACGGTGCCGTCCTCATTCACGGTATAGGTGCCTTCCGCCTTCATGGTGGAGACCATGCCCAGGCCGGTGTCATCGCCGATGACGGCGCGCTTGCCGGCCTCGACGCAGTAGGCATCGCTGGAGAGGGCGTAGGTGTTGTCGGGATTCAGGGTCAGCTCCAGGGCCAGGTTCAGCCGGGTATCATAGTTCATCAGACCGCTGAGGTTGCCGCACTGGAACTGATGACCGGGCATGATGTCCAGATTGCCTTCCGCGCCGGAGATAATCACATTGTAGGTTCCGGCCACGTTGGTATCCTTCACGTAGCTGCTGATTTTGCCGTCAGCCAGGGTCCAGACGGTCTCGGGCACAGCATCCAGCACCGCGGGATGATCCGCGGAGTCATAGGTGCCGTCGGCGGCCTCGGCGTCGCCGATCTTGTAATTGGCGGGGCTGCGCATCTGGCTGGAATAGGTATCCAGCTCCAGGGTGAAGACCGCGTGGGTGGCGGGGGAGGTGGTGACGGTGCCGTCCTCATTCACGGTATAGGTGCCCTCTGCCTTCATGGTGGACACCATGCCCAGACCGGTGTCATCGCCGATGACGGCGCGCTTGCCGGCCTCGACGCAGTAGGCGTCGCTGAAGAGAGCATAGGTATTGTCCGGGTTCAGCGTGAGCTCCAGGGCCAGGTTCAGCCGGGTGTCGTAGTTCATCAGGCCGCTGAGGTTTCCGCACTGGAACTGATAGCCGGGCATGATCTCCAGATTGCCTTCCGCGCCGGAGATGTTGACTTTATAGGTTCCCGTCAGGCCCGGAGCGCTGCCGCCGGCGGCCGCGACCGGGGCGGAGCCGGTTCCCTTGGAGGTGAACACGCCACCCAGGATCAGGGAGGGCACCAGGATGGCCACGCAGACGAGGGCGCAGGCGCCCAGAATGCCGGCCTTCTTTCCGCGGGTCTGCTTCGCTTCCTCCGCGTCCCGCCCAAAGGCGCCGATGATATTGAAGACCATGGCGGCCAGGGCGGCAAGAACGCTGCCCAGGGAGAAGTAGATGGCTTCCTCGCCGCCGTGACCGGAGTCATAGTCGGTGAGAATGCAGTTGCCGATGCCTTCCACCCGGTCGCCCAGGAGATTGACCGCGCCGAAGGCCAGGCCGGCGGTCACCAGGAAGGTCAGCAGACGGGGCCAGAAGGCCTTGGGAAACTTTTTGAGACAGAGGATCGCGGCGCATTCGATCAGCAGCGCGCCTCCGTAGCAGATGGTCACGACGACAGAATTCATCTGGCCGTAGATATAATAGCCGGTGGAAAACCCGAGCCCAAACAGGACGATGGCCAGCACCGTCAGGGCGACGGCGGCCCAGCCGGTCAGGATCTCTCTGGAAGTCTGCTTGTTTTTCATGACTTATGCCCTCCTTTCCTTCCGCTCCTGCATCAGATACAGGACGAAGAAGACCACGAACCCGGTGTAACCGGCGCACATCAGAATGGTTAGGATGGTGACCCACAGAGGCTGGGCGCCGGCGGCGGATGTATCAGCCTTGATGCCGTTCATCAGGGCGCTGTTGACGTGGGTATACAGCTTGCGATGGAAGCTCTCCCGGAGATTGGACTGGAGAACGATATCCTTGGAGACGCTGTCCACGGTCAGATTCCAGATCTTGCCGTTGTTGGAGCCGCCCAGCATCTGATCGTTGCCGGCGGCGGCGTTCTCCCGGGGCAGGAAATAGGAGGCGGACTTGACGGAGTCGGTCATCATGAAGCCCTTCCAGCCCCACTCACCCCGCAGGATTCCGTTCATCAGGTTTTTGGACGCGCCCACATGGGTGCAGCCGATGCGGCTGAAGGCGCTCATGAGCCCCTTGAGGCCGCCGTCCCGGATGCCGATCCGGAAGCCCCGCAGCTCGTTTTCCCGGGCGGCCTGCTCATGCAGGAACACGGCCAGACCGTCCCGGTTGGTTTCCTGGTCATTGAAGGCGAAATGCTTGACGTTGGTCATCAGGCCGTATTTGTTGGTGGCCTGGTGTACATAGGCGCCGGTGAGACCCGTCAGCACGGGGTCTTCGGAATAGTAGCAGATATTGCGGCCGTTGTAGGGGGTGCGGTGCAGGTTCATGCCGGGGGCGAACCAGACCTGGTATCCCGTCCAGAGACCGTCGTTGGCGACCAGACGGCCCATCTCGAACTGCAGCAGGGGAGAGAAGGTGGCGGCGACCACCGGGCCGGCAGCGTATACATCCGTATAGTGCTTGTAGGCCGGATCATCCTCGGCGACTTCATAGATGGTTCCCTTGGTGCGCTGGCCGATATAGCCGATGATGCCCAGGGGAGAATCGGCACGGCTTTCCACCGGGAAGGTGATCTCCTCGATTTCCTCCAGATAGGCGATGTACTGGTTGATCAGATCCTGCAGGTTCATCTCGTCCAGCACCTTGTCGAAGAGCGGATCGTCATACTCCAGGCCGATCAGCTGGACGGCGGAAACGCCGTTTTTGGCGCCGTAGGTAAAGGTCTCGGGACCCGTATAGCCGGCCTTCTCGGTTTCCAGGTTATAGGTCTCGTTGCGGAGCATGAAAATCATGTCGTTGGTGGCGGTGAGGGAATCCAGGGATTTGGGGAAGGAGTTGAGCCAGTCGTTGCGGGTCAGATACGTGACGGGAATGCCGTAGCTGTTCAGATCCGCCTGATCCAGCCGGTTCTGCACAGTGACCCCGGAGGATTCATGCCGGTACAGGTCCGCATCCACCCGGGCGGCGAAGGAGGAGCCGGTGGAGGCCACGTTGACCCCCATGGCCTGCAGCACGGCGTTCAGCGCGTCATGAGCGCCGTTGCCGGTGGCGAAGTAATAATCCCCTGCCTCCAGGAGCCAGGAGCCCGTGACCCCGTCGTGGGCATAGGTGCGGTCATAGGTATACAGGTCCTCCGCCCGGAAGGTGATGGTGATCTCCTCGCTCTCGCCGGGCTGCAGCAGCACGGTCCGGGTGAAGTCCTTCTCTGCAGCCTCGCCGGTCTTGGCGTAGCCGATCAGCTGGATGGCGCTCTTTTCCACATGGTTGTCACGGTCCCGCTGGGTATAGGGCACGGAGACGTACAGCTGCACCGCGTGCTTCGCGGCGACGCTGCCGGTATTGGTGACCTTCACCGTGGCGGTGGAGGGAGTTGCGTCGGTCCAGTCCACCTTCAGATCGGTGATTTCCTCGGTGAAGGTGGAGCCTTCCAGACCGTAACCGAAGGCAAAGCTGACTTCCGCGTCGTAGCTCCAGGTGCTGCCGTTCACGCTCTGGCCCTTGGCGGCCTTGCCGGCATTGCCCTGGTTGAGCATGGCGTCGAAGTAGCGGGTTTCGTAGTATTTGTATCCGGTATAGATGCCCTCCAGCTCCGCCAGATACCAGGAGGAGCGCAGGGCGTTGTTGCTGGTTTTTTCAATGTCGTCGGCATTCTCAAACACGTAGATGCCCAGATTCTGGGCGGCGGGGCTCAGGGCGGTATTCACCGCGAAGGTATCCGGCAGATGGCCGCTGGGCAGCACGGCGCCGGAAAGCAGCTGCGCGATGCCATAGGTGCCGTAGGCGCCGGGATTCCCGATCCACAGGATGGAATCCACCGCAGCGTCCTGCTTCAGCTCCTCGATTTCCATGGCGGTGCCGGAGTTCAGCAGGATCACGATTTTGCCGAAGCCCTGGCCCTTGACCCAGCTGACCAGATCCCGCTCCTCGTTGGAGAGGGACAGGATGTTGCCGGTGGGGGAAGCGGAAAACTCCTCCGGCTTGGCGAGACCGTTGAGCCCGGGGTAGAAGCAGCAGGATTCCCCGGCGTCCCGGCCCAGCACGATGATGGCGGCGTCCTTGTAACTGCCGAGGAGGGCTGCGTCATATTCGGAGACGGGCACCTCGCCGACGGCAGCGCCCTGCTCCTCATAGGAACTGACCACGTTGCCGCCGGAGGCGCGGGTCGGGGCGTAGGTTGCGGCCTTGTCCTGATAGAACTTCACCATGTCGGGGTTGACGGAGAAGCCTTCCTTCGCAAGGGCATCCGCCAGGGTCACGGCCTGGGAGGTCTGGATCAGCTCACCCATGGAGCCGCCGAACTGCATCTTCTCTCCGCTGCGCATGCCGAAGAGGGTCACGCTGCGGCCTTCGATGGCCGGGAGCCCCTTCAGGGCCACGCTGCCTTCCGCGGAGAGGCGGGCACCGTAGGCAATCTCCGCCTCCACCAGGTCGGAAGCATTTTTATAATCGGATTTGTAGCGGTAGTCGTCCG
>CAZRLU010000199.1:0-4308 GCA_964600995.1 uncultured Oscillospiraceae bacterium
GCCTCCACCAGGTCGGAAGCATTTTTATAATCGGATTTGTAGCGGTAGTCGTCCGGGTCCGTGCTGCGCCGGATCCCGGTGGCGGAAACCCCGAGCAGCTCGTCCACCTTGCCGGACCAGGCGCTGGCCACGGCGAAAACCACGTTCATGATGATGGCAAAGGCAAGGAAAACGCTTGCCAGCCCCCGGAACAGATGCCTTTTTTTCATCAGATCTCCTTCTTTCCCCTTGCGGATGATATGGGCCGATTCCGACCATTTACAACAAGCTTATCATAAACATAAAAAAAGCGCCGCGCAAGACGCGTGGCACAAACAACCGGTTTCAGGCACAAACGGCAGGAGAGCCTTCAGGGGATCATGATTTCCAGATAGAAAATCCCGTCCTCCGCCTTCACCTCCAGCTTTCCGCCGTAGGTGTGGACGATGCTGCGGATGCTCTTGAGCCCGTAGCCGTGATTGGCCGCATCACCTTTTTTTGTGCGGGGCAGGCCCTCCTGCCAGTCCAGGGTCCCCTCATAATAGTTTTCCAATTGAATATAGAGCATATTCCCCTGATCCCGGATGGTCAGGCTGATGATTTTCCGCGCCGGGTCCCGGAGACGCTCCACACTTTCAATGGCATTGTCGATGGCGTTGCCCAGCAGGGTATAGAGGTCCACCAGCCGGATTCTGCCCAGCTGCCCGGTGTTCACCATGCAGGAAAGCCGGATCTGCCGGTTGGCGCAGTACACGCTCTTTTCCGTCAGCAGGATATCCAGGGCCTCGTTTCCGGTTTTTACCACGGCGTCATAGAAGTCGATAGCCTGGCTGGTTTCCTGCAGCTGCTGTTTCCGCTCCTCATCCGACACCAGAGCCAGGGCCTGCAGCTGATGCTTCAGATCGTGGGTTTTCCGGTTGATCATCTCAATGTTCTCCCGGGAGAACTCATACTGGCTTTTCCGGTCCCGGGCCAGGCGGGTGATGATCTCCTTTTCGGACTGCAGGGCGGCGCGCTTGTAGACATACCACATGATGATGAGCATGACGGTGCTGAAAATGAACATGATGCCCACCAGAAAGAACTGCAGATAGCGGTATGCCCCGGAAAGCTCCCCGTGGGCCGCGAGCGGCTGAATAACGACCTCCGCGGCGTATTTGCTGGCGGAAATCACGGCGATATAGGCAAGATAGGACAGCAGAAAAACCCCGGCTGCAGCCCGGTCGTTGGGGAGGCGGGACATCTCGTCCACCCGGATCCGGGCGCCCAGGGTTCTGTCGGTGATCCAATAGAGCAGCAGATAGAGGGCTGCCATCCCCAGGATATAGGCCAGGGGATGCCGGGCGGGAAAATCGGGAAAGAGGGTATAGACAAAGAGATTCCGGATCAGCACGCTCAGGATTCCCTCGGTGAAGGAGGCCATCATGGCCCGGAAGAGGGCTCCGGCCCAGTTGGTTTCATAGCAGGAGCGGATGAACCAGACGGGGACGAAGCTCATGAACAGCCAGTAGGGCGCGATGACCAGGGGCGTGAGGCGGTACAGCGGATCCAGCCACCTTCGGAGCGGAACGAAGAGAAAGGCAAGCAGGTAGCAGAGCAGCGCATGGGAAAGGAGCCGGAGCGGCCAGGAGCCCCGGGGGACCAGCGCCTTGCGGCACAGCACGATGCAGATGGCCAGCAGCCCGGTCATGTACCGGAACTGATCCAGGTAAGACAGAAATGTTTCCATATTCATATCACCTGTGCAAATAACCCATGTATTCGGTCAGAAGGCTGTCCTTGTAGGCGCGTCCCAGGGGGATGCTGTACTCATCCACCACGACCTCCGAAGCGCTGACGCTCCGGAGCCGCTTCAGATTGATGAGATAGCTCTTGTGGCATCGGGCAAAATGATAGGCCCGGAGAGTATCCTCGTGCTCCTTCATGCTGGCGCGCACCCGGAAGGCTTGGGCGGCCGTATGATAGATGAGATAATGCCCCATGACCTCCACATAGAGAATATCCTCCGTGCGCAGCGCCACGGGACCGCTAAGCGTGTCGATATACAGGGTGCTGCCCCGATTCCGCTCCGCCCGCCGCAGGGCTTTGAGAAACTTCATGGCAAAGTCGTAGTACCCGATGGGCTTGATGATGTAATCCACCGCGTCCACTTCATAGCCGTTGATGGCATACTGGGCGATGTTGGTGATAAAGAGGATCACCACGTTTTCGTCCGTCTCCCGGACCTTTCTGGCGGCGTCCAGCCCGCTGATGCCGGGCATGTCGATGTCAAAGATGATGATGTCAAAACTTCCATCCGGGCTGCTGAGCAGTTCATCCCCCGAGGAGAAGGCCTGCGGATCCAGCACGACATGCCTTTCCCCGGCAAACTGCAGAATATATCCGGCCAGCTGCTCCCGCATGGCGGGCTCGTCGTCCACGATGGCTATCCGCATCCTGATCACCTCCCTGAGGACGCTTCCCCAGCGTGCTTTTTCTGACAGGCGGAGGGCGTCATGCCGGTTCTGGCCCGGAAGAGCCGGCAAAAATATCCCGGATCATAAAACCCGCTGAGGAGCGCCACCTCGCCGACGGGAAGCCCCTGGGCCAGCAGACGCCGGGCATACCGGATGCGGATATCCGTCAGGTAGTCATGGGGCGTCATGCCCGTGGCCTGATGGAAGCAGCGGCGCCATATATGATCCGTCCTTTCCGGAAAAGCTGGACTTAATATAGCAGGATACAGCGTTTTTGTCCAGATTATTCGTCGGTTCTGTTCTGACGGGGGAAAACGGAGCGGACTATAATGGGGGCATCCCATGAAGCAAAGGAGAGCGGAGCAATGGAAGGCATGATGCGGCAGATGGTGATGGCGGGCGTGCAGGAGAAGCTGGACCAGCTGAAGACGGACCTGTGATCCCGGTTCTGTCAGGCTGAACCGTTTCTCCATTCCCGGGGCGTGCAGCCCACCTCCCGTTTGAAAACGGTAAAAAAGTAATTGTAATCCGGATACCCGCAAAGCCAGGCCACCTCCGAAAGGGGCAGACTGATCTGCTCCCGGAGGAGGGACCTGGCTTTTTCCATGCGCAGCTCCCGGATGCGGGTGGCGAGTCCCTGACGGTAAAGCTTCTTGGTCAGGGCGTAGAGCCGGGTTTTTCCGATGCCCATGGCCCGGGCCAGCCGGGCCGCGTCGAGAGGCTCGGTGAAATGGCGGGAAATATAGGTATCCAGCCGGACCTCCAGCAAATCCTCCCGGAGGGTGGCCATTCTTTCCAGAATCAGATTCGAGGCCACCGCGTGCAGAATGTGGGCGGCGGAGCGCACGTATTCCTCCCGGACGGGAACGGCCTGCAGCACCGCCTCCCGCAGCCGCAGCGGATCCACCGGCAGGCCGGCGCAGTGGCGGCGGATTTCCTCCCAGCCCTCCTCCCGGGAGGCGTAGGGAAACACATGGCCGAAGAGCAGAAAGCCGATCAGCATATCGCCGGCGAACAGGGGCTCGACCGCTTCCGTGAGCCCCGCGTGGCAGCGGTAGATATGGGTGTGCTTTTCCCTGGCCGCCGTCTGGCAGGCCTGCCGGTCGCAGGCCATGCAGGCCTGCTGTCCCTCCGGGCTTTCCCGGATCAGCGCGCACCAGGGCGCCACCCGGGGAGGATAGGATACCAGCTCCCGAAGACCGTCATCGAAGACGGTGATCCGGATGCCGGAGATGGCGTAAAAATCCTTCAGCAGCTCCCGCAGCTTCTCCACATCAAAAACAGAAACCATGCGCGCCTCCGGGAATGGAAAATATGGTATATAAAATTTAACACAAATGCGAACAAAATCAAAGTAAAACGAACAATTTTCCATATCTTTTCCTCCGGAACTCCTGTATAATTCAGACATCAACAACATGAAGAGGAGGGGCTTCCATGGAGGAGCTGATCCGAAAGGGCTATATCGGGCATCCGGGCCAGGTGGCGACCCTGCGGCGGGTGGCCGTCACGGAGGGAAAAGCCAGGGGCACGGAGATCATCGAAGTCAGGACCGCAGGCGGCCTGGAGCTGGACATTCTGCCGGACGCGGGGCTGGACATCGGCCAGTGCCGGTTCCGGGGAATCAACATGAGCTGGATGAGCAAGAACGGCTACGACAGCCCCGCCGTCATTGCCCCTTATGAGAACGAATTTGTGAACACCTTTCCCGGAGGCCTGCTCTATACCTGCGGGCTGCGGAGCGCCGGCCCCGCTAACCGGGACAACGGGGAATGGCACCCCCTGCACGGGCGGTATCATTCTCTGGCGGCGGAGCAAGTGTGCGCGGAGACGGCCGGGGATGAAATCCTTGTCCGGGGAACGGTGCGGGAAA
>CAZRLU010000200.1:0-4291 GCA_964600995.1 uncultured Oscillospiraceae bacterium
TTTATCATCGGCATCATCGTCATCGAGAGCATCCTCTGCGCCGCCCGGCCCCGGCGCAAAGGCGCCGTATTGATCTGGGTCTGTTTCACGGCCGCCCTGCTGACCGCCTCCTCCCTCCTGACCCGTACCTGGCAGTGGGAGGGGGACCTCATCCGCCAGGACAATCTTCTGACCAACACCCTCTGGCGGATGCTGCTGGTTTACTTTTCCGCGTTGCAGCTCTGGCTCTGCTATGACATCGATGTATGGAACGCCCTCTTCGTCACCCAGGTGGCCGCCGCCTGCCAGACCGCCCAGTTCAGCGTCTACAAGCTGATTGAGGTGGCGCTTCTCGGCTTCCAGACCCAGCGTGCCCCGGGGCTTCCCTCGGTGCTCATCAACCTGATCATCCTGGCCCTCGCCTCTGCCCTGATCTACGGACTTTTCGGCCGGGGAAACCGCCTGGCCTTCCGGCCGGACAACCGGATCCGCTACGTGATTCTGCTGGCCGCCGTCCTGCATCTTTCCGATATGCTGCTCAACGGCCTGCTCTACACCACGGACCCCAACGCCAATTTCGGAACGACAATGCTGGCCATGCGGGGCTACAGCCTGCTCTTCAATTTTGTCACCCTGTATATGCTCTACAACCTCATCATCCGCCGGAAAATAGAAAAGGATCAGGATATGCTCCGCAGCGTCATGCGCCTGCGGGAAAGCCAGTACCATTTTTCCAAGGAGCTTGTCAACAGCATCAACATCAAGAGCCATGACCTGAAGAAGCAGATTCACTATCTGAAAACCGGCGGCTGCCGGGACGCGGTATTTCTCGACGAGGTGGAAAACCTGGCCAACGCCTATGACGCCACCATCCATACCGAAAACGCAGCCCTCAGCACCGTCCTGACGGAAAAAAGCCTCCTGTGCCTGGAAAAGCAGATTCCCTTCTCCTATTCCGGGGATGGCGGCGGTCTGGATTTCATGCGCGGCATTGATATCTACACCCTCTTCGCCAATCTTCTGGACAATGCCATGGAGGCCTCCCTGCAGCTGGAGCCGCCCATGCGAAGCATTCAGCTGGTGGTGAAGCGGCAGTTCGGCTTCATCTCGATTCATTGCGCCAACCGGTTCTCCGGCCGGCTGATCGAACACGACGGCACGCTCCATACCCTCAAGCCCAACGCGGATGAGCACGGTTTCGGCTATCGCAGCATGGAGGAAATCGTAGCCAGATATGACGGCAGCATCACCCACCGCGCCGAGGACGGCAGCTTCGTGGTGAACATTCTGCTTCCCCTGCCGGAAAAATGATCCGGAATCCGTACAGGCCTTCCCCGGGAATCCGGAGGAGGCCTTTCAAAATGCGGCATAAAAATGCAAGCTTACGTAGCTTGGCTCGATTCCCGCTTTTCCTTCCTGTATATTGGAGACAAAACACAGGAAAGGGGAAGCTGTATGAAAAAGAATGTCTGGCGCGGCCTCTGCTATCTGTTCGCCGCGTTGATCCTGCTGGGTTCCACAGCGGGGAACGTCCTGGAGGCCAACCGCAACGTGGTGGACGGGTTCCTGGGCACCAAGAGCTATGCCGTGGTCAGTGAGGGCGGCGGAGAGCTCTATTCCACCTTCACCGCGGATTATGAAAACACCAATGCCCTGGTGGCGGCTCACCAGGCCATGGGAGAGCAGCTGATGGAGGAAGGCGCCGTGCTGCTGAAGAACAGCGGCATCCTGCCTCTTCAGGAGTCCGCCCGCAGCGTGACGCTGCTGGGGATGCGGGCGGATGCAGGCACCCTCTACGGCGCCACCGTGGGTGTCAACGTGCCTGCCAGCCAGAACGTCAGCCTGACCGCCGCGCTCACGGAGCGGGGCTTCTCCGTCAATGAAACCGTCAACGCCGCCTACGGCAAAATCAAGGATAAGGGCTACAACAAGCTCTCCCCCAGCTTCTCCGGCGTGCTGCCGGGCGAGGAACCCGTCTATGCGGTACTGGAGCCCTCCGTCGAGGATCTGATCGCCGCCGACAGCACCTTCATGGGTTCCATCGAGCAGTATCATGACGCCGCCATCCTGGTGCTGGGCCGTCCCGGCTCCGAGGCCGCGGACTACTATCCCGGCGCGACGGGCATCGATCCCGCCTCCGGGGCCCGCAATCCCCTGGCGCTGACCGATGCCGAGCGGGCGCTGGTGAAGTTCGCCGGAGAAAACTTTGAAAATGTGATCGTGCTCATCAATTCCGCCAACGCCATGGAGCTGCGGGAGCTGCAGGAGAACAACAGCGTCTCCGCCATCCTGTGGATCGGCTGGCCCGGCAACTACGGCATGCGCGGCGTGGCGGACATTCTCACCGGCGCGGTGGCTCCCTCCGGCGCGCTGCCGGACATCTACGCCTCCAATTCCGCCTCCTCCCCGGCCATGATGAACTACGGCGTCCTTTCCTGGGCCAATGCCGCGGGAAATCTGGACACCGCCGTGGACCGCGGCGACTACTACCTCATCGAGGCGGAGGGCATCTATACCGGATACCGCTATTATGAGACCCGCTATGCCGATCTTGTCATGGGCCAGGGTAACGCCGCCTCCGCTGCGGGAACCTTCGATTCGAAGGAAGCCTGGAACTATGACGAAGAGGTGGTATATCCCTTCGGCTACGGCCTGAGCTACACCACCTTTGAAAAGACCCTGTCCGACCTGGCCGTGGATGTGAAGGCCGGGACCGTGACCGCGAAGGTCGCCGTTCGGAACACCGGCAGCGTGGCGGCCAAGGCTCCGGTGCAGCTCTACGCCCAGGCTCCCTATATTCCCGGCGGCGTGGAGAAGAGCGCCATCGTGCTGCTGGACTTCGCCAAGACCGGAGTGCTGGAGCCCGGCGCCACCGGGGAAATCACCATCACGGCCGATCTGAAGAACCTGACCAGCTATGACGACAAGGACGCCCAGGCCTACATCCTGGATGCCGGCGATTACTGGTTCACCGTGGCGGACGGCAGCCACGCCGCCGTCAACAATGTGCTGGCGGCTCAGGGCTTTGCCGCGGAAGGCAATGCCGCCAACGCAAAATCCTGGAATTACGCCCCCGACGGCGGCGTGGACAAAACCACCTACGCCGTCTCCGCCGGCGGCACGAAGGTGGAGAACAAGCTGGCCGACGCCGATTTCAACACCTGGGCGGAGGGAACCGTCACCTATCTGTCCCGTTCCGACTGGGAGGGCACCTGGCCGAAGACCTACGCAGGGCTCTCCTTCCCCGACGCCATGCTGCCCTACCTCAAAAACAACTTCTACAAGATCAAAACCGATGATGATGTCTCCGGCATTCTCTTCGGAACCGCCGGCGCCGAGGGGCTGACCCTCAGCGACATGAAGGGCGCGGAGTATGACGATGACCGCTGGAACGCCCTTCTGAATCAGCTGGACCTCCAGGAGGCGGTGGTCTTCATCACTCAGGGCAACCGCAACGCTCCGGCCATGAACTCCATCGGCTTCGCCGGCGGCCAGTATACCGAGAATTCCCCCAACGGCTTCAACACCAAGCTGGCCTCCTATTCCGATCCCGCCTCCCCCTGGTTTGTGTCCGAGGAGGATCCCAACGCCGGCTATCAGTGCAATGACATGGGCTGCGCGCCCCTGGTGGCCGCCACCTTCAACCGGGACTTCGCCGAGGCCTACGGCGTGCTGTGGGGTAACGACAGCCTCTTCAACGGGCTTCCCTTCATCTGGGGCCCGGGCCTGAATCTCCATCGTCATCCCTACAACGGCCGGAACGGCGAGTACTATTCCGAGGATCCGGTGCTGTCCGGCCGGGTCGGCCTGGCCATCACCCGGGGCGCCCTGACCAAGGGGCTGATCTGCGCTCCCAAGCACTTCGCCTTCAACGATCAGGAAAGCAACCGGAACGGCGTGGCGCCTTTCATGACCGAGCAGAAGGCCCGGGAGCTGGAGCTCCGCTCCTTCCAGATCGCGGTGGAGGGCGGAACCCTGGGACTGATGACCTCCTTCAGCCGGCTGGGCCCGGTGTACGTGAGCGCCCATCAGGGCCTGATCACCGGCATCCTCCACGATGAGTGGGGCTTCAACGGCTATGTCATCACCGACATGGTCAACCCCGCCACCTACATGACCTGGAAGGAGTCCGTCATCGCGGGCACCACCAACTTCGACACCAACAAGATCAGCGAGGATTGGGCGTCCTACCTGACCGCTGAAACCAACACCTTCTCCGGGGATGCCACGATGCTGAAGGCCATCAAGGACCGGGTTCACAACACCATGTGGGTCTACGCCCAGTCCAACGCCATGAACGGCATCGATTCCA
>CAZRLU010000201.1:0-4277 GCA_964600995.1 uncultured Oscillospiraceae bacterium
CCCAGCTCGTCGAAGAGCACCAGATCCCGGGGGCTGACCTCCTTCATGATCTGCACGATATGGGTCATGTGGCCGCTGAAGGTGCTGAGGCTCTGCTCGATGGACTGCTCGTCGCCGATGTCCGCCCAGACCTGCTCGAAGACCGCCAGCTCCGTCCCCAGCTCGGCGGGCACCTGCAGCCCGGCCTGGGCCATCAGGGTCAGAAGCCCGATGGTCTTCAGGGTGACGGTCTTGCCGCCGGTGTTGGGGCCGGTGATCACCAGGGTGTTGAAGCCCGGGCCCTCCTCCGCCTTCGGGGCCTCCGCCCCTTTGCCGGCCTTGTCCTTCCGGGCTGCGGGCTTCTCCGCCGGAGCCTCGGGATAGCCGAGATAGATGTCGCTGGGCACCACCTTCTCCGGATCGATCAGGGGATGGCGGCCCCGCAGGATGTGCAGGAAGCCCCGGGTGTTCATCTTCGGAGCCACGCAGCGCAGCCGCCGGCTCAAAAGCCCCTTGGCGAAGATGAAATCCAGCTCGCCCAGCATCTCCACATTGGCCCGGAGGCCTTCCGCGTAGGGCGCTACCTCGGCGCTGAGGGCGGCCAGGATCCGGTCGATCTCCCGGGCTTCCTTGATCTCCCATTCCCGGATCTCATTTCCCATCTCCACCGCCGCCATGGGCTCGATGAACAGGGTGGCGCCGGAGGAGCTCTGGTCATGGACCAGCCCCGGCACCATGGCCCGGTATTCCGCCCGGACGGGGATTACGTACCGGTTGTTGCGGACGGTGACGATGCTCTCCTGCAGGTATTTCTGCAGGGAGGAGCGCACCATCTGGTTCAGCTTGTCCTTGATCCGGTCCTGGGCTCCCCGCAGGTGCCGCCGGATATTCATCAGCTCGGAGGAGGCCCGGTCGGCGATCTCGTCCTCGCTGAGAATGGCGTCGGTGATGTCCCGCTCCACGTTCCGGGCCTCGGAGAGCAGCTGGGCCCGGCCCTGCAGCAGGGGCGTGCTCTCCCGGTCGGTGATCAGCACATCCCGGGCGGCCCGGCTGGCCCGCAGCAGGCCTGCCACCGACAGCAGCATGCCGGGGCTCAGGGTTCCGCCCTTCTCGCATACCGTCAGGGCGGGGCGGGCGTCCGGGAACTCCGTCAGGGGATGGCCGCCCACATACTGCAGGATGACGGCGGCCTCCTCCGTCTCCCGCTGGGCCAGGTCAATATCATACAGGGTGTCAAAGGGAACCAGCTCCCGGCACTTCTCGGCGCCCAGGGCCGTCAGGGCCCCTTCCGCCAGCATCTCCCGGATCCGGGTAAACTCCAGCACCCGCAGGGATCTTTCCGTCATCATGCTTTTTCATCCTCCCGCCGCCAGCGCGGCCAATTCCTCTCAATAATTCGACGCGGAGGCGGGACTTCCTGTATTTGGAGTGGAACGGGGAAGAAAAAAGTGGTATATTGTTCGGGAAACCGAAAACCCGACGCCGGAAGGCAGCGCCCCGGGAGAGACTCTGCCCGGCGGGTCAGGAGGGCTGAGATGAAAGAGAAACCCTACATTCTGATCGTGGATGACGATGTGAATATTTCCAGACTGGTGGAGCTGTATCTGGAGAAGGAAGGCTGCCAGGTGAAGACCGTGGGCCGGGGGGACGACGCGGTGGAGGAATTCACCCGCCTGCCGCCGGACCTGATGGTGCTGGATGTGATGCTGCCGGGGCTGGACGGCTATCAGGTGCTGAAAACCATCCGGAAGAAGAGCGAGATTCCCGTCATCATGCTGACGGCCCGGGACGAAACCTTCGACAAGGTGCTGGGGCTGGAGCTGGGGGCCGACGACTACATCACCAAGCCCTTCGACCCCAAGGAGCTGGTGGCCCGGGTCAAGGCGGTGCTGCGCAGAACCCAGGGCGGGGAGGAGGAGAAAAAGAACGATCTCTCCTTCCCGGGGCTGACGGTGAGCATCGCGGAATACGCGGTGTACTATGAGGGCCGGCGGCTGGAGATGCCCCCCAAGGAGCTGGAGGTGCTCTACTTCCTGGCCTCCTCTCCCAACCAGGTCTTCACCCGGGAGCAGCTGCTGAAGCAGGTCTGGGGCTTTGATTTCTACGGGGACAGCCGCACCGTGGACGTGCATATCAAGCGGGTGCGGGAAAAGCTGCCGGACAGCGAGAAGTACGGATGGAGCATCCATACGGTCCGGGGCGTGGGATACAAATTCGAACTGATTTAAGCGGAAACCGGCTGCCGGAAGCGCGGCGCCGCGGAAAGGAGGGAACGCCCGTGAACGGGGAACTTCTGAAAGCCATCACTTTTTTCACCCGGGAAACCCGGATCATGGACGCCCTGGCGGTGTGCTGCGGAAAGGGAAAGGAAACGGCCCGGGCCTGGGACGGCCGGGACGCGGGGGAGAATACCCTCTTCGACCTGGCCTCGGCCACGAAGATCTTTACCGGGCTGTGCCTGATGCGGCTGTGGGAGACGGGGGAGCTGGATCCCTTCCGGCCGGTGCGGCGGTACTGCCCGGAGTTTGAAAACCTGGGGGACATCACCGTGGAGCAGCTGATGGCCTTTCAGGTGCAGCTGCGGACCCCGGAGCGGATCGACCGGCAAACGGACCGGGAGGCGGCTCTGCGCTGCCTGCGGCAGGTGGGGCCGGCGGAGAAGCGGGGCCCCCGGGATTATTCCGACATCCCCGCCATGGCGCTGAAATATGTGATCGAACAGGTCGCCGGCATGCCGATGTACGCCTGCGTTCGGCAGCTGGTGCTGGAGCCCGCCGGCATGGATTCCACCTTCGCGAAGGTGCCGGCGGAGCGGGTGGGGGACTGCCTGCTCTACGGCCCGGAATACCGGATCCAGGGAACGGAATGGATCTGCCGGACAGATCCCCGGCGGGGCGTTCCCCATGATCCCAAGGCGGCGATCCTCCAGGGGGACACGGAGGACCTCTGCGGCCACGCGGGGCTCTTTTCCACCCTGGGGGACATGGAGAAGCTGGCCCGGGCGCTGCTGGCGGGGAAGATCATCTCGCCGGAGAGCATGGCCAGGATGGCGGAGAACCGGACGGGGCATCCCCTGCCGGGGGGCGGATACACCCAGTATCTGGGCTACTGCTGCTACCGGAAGCATCCGGACCAGTATTTTTCCGAGATCCCGGCGGCCATGAGCCAGCAGGCCTTCGGCATGGGCGGGTTCACCGGGAACCACTTCAGCGTGGATCCGGGAACGGGCAGCTGGAACGTCTTTCTGGGAAACCGGGTGCGGGAGCGGCTGACGGTGCTGATCCCGGAGGAGGGAAAGACCCGGACGGACTACGGCCTGCATGCGGACGGCACGGGCACGCTCTGCTGGAGGGACGGCACGGTTCTGCCCTCCTCGGTGGACTATGTGCACCAGAAGGATGAGCATCTGCACGCGGTGATCGCCGGCCTGTGGGCGGAGGGCCGCGGAGGAGGAGGAAATCCGGATTGAACAGTCTGTTTGCGAGAATCATGGCGGTGGTGCTGGGGGTGATCCTGCTGCTGACCGCCGCCCTGAGCGTACTGAGCTATTTCAGCCTGCGGGAGCAGCGGATCAACGCCCGGCTGGACTACCTGGCGGAGGAGGCGGAGGAGATCGCCTACTTTGCCGCCGACCTGGCCGGGGAGGGGGTCTTCTCGGTCTTCCAGAGCTCCCGGCAGCACCTGAACCGGAAGGCCCAGCAGGTCTATGAGGAATTCGGCGCCTACATCGCCGTGGTGGACCGGTGGGGGAACATGATGTCCAATATCCAGACCGCCTACAGCGAGGATCCGGACTTCGTGGCCAGCCTCAGCGGCACGGAGATCCGGGAGGTCTTGGCCCATGTGCTGGCGGGGGAGGATATCCGGGTGCGCACCACCGTGGGCACGGATCCCTCCTTCACCGTGGGCGTGCCCTTCCGGCAGTATCAGTCGGTGGCGGGGGCGGTGCTGATCCAGACCAAGGCCCAGCGGATCCAGAGCGGCATGGAGGACCTGCTGTGGCAGGTGGCGGCGGTGGCCCTGATCCTGGCCGCCCTGAGCGCGGCGGCGGTGGCCCTCATCGTCCGGTCCATCATGAAGCCCCTGACCGCCCTGACGGCGGCGGCCCAGGCCATGGGCGAGGGGGATTTCACCGCCGAGCTGGACGAAACAAAGGGAGACCGGGAGCTGCAGCAGCTGACGAAGTCCTTCAAGGGCATGCGGGAGAAGCTGCGGACCGTGGAGCAGGGCCGGCGGGAATTCGTGGCCAACGTGAGCCATGAGCTGCGCAGCCCCATCACCAGCATCCGGGGCTTCGC
>CAZRLU010000202.1:0-3493 GCA_964600995.1 uncultured Oscillospiraceae bacterium
TCCCCGGGCGTCCGTCAGGATCCGCTTCACCGTGGTTTCATAGACCCGGGGATCCTCCTCTCCCTGGCGGAAAGCCGCCTCCCGCTGGCCGTAATCCGTCCGCAGAATCCGGGGCCACTCAGGCCAGGGGTTGCCTTGGCTCCGCTGCGCCGGCGGGGCGGGCATCATCTCCAGCTGGATCACCGAGGCGCAGCCCTGCCGCAGCGCCGTGCCCACGCAGTCGTTGCCCGTGTCGCCGCCGCCGACCACCACCACGTGTTTTTCCCGGACGGAAGCCCCGGATTCCTGCCCGGCAAGCAGGCCTCTTGTGGCCGCCGTCAGGTAATCCACCGCAAACATCACGCCCTCCGCGTCCGCGCCTTCCGCCTGAAGGGACCGGGGCCTGCGGGCGCCTCCGCACAGAATCACCGCGTCGTATTCCGTCAGCTGCGCCGGATCCGCCTCCGTGTTCAGCTGAAAGCGGATGCCCTCCGCCTCCATCAGCCGGATCCGCCTCCCGACGATGCCCTTGGGCAGCTTCATGTTCGGAATCCCGTACATCAGCAGGCCGCCGGGCCGGTCCGCCCTTTCGAAGACCGTCACCTGATGCCCCATCCGGTTCAGCAGATCCGCCGCCGCCAGGCCCGAGGGCCCGCTGCCGATCACCGCCACCCGCCGGCCTGTCCGCGCCGCCGGAATCCTGGGCTGAATCCAGCCCTTCGCGAATCCTTCTTCAATCAGATACAGCTCGTTGTCCCGGTTGGTGACGCCCTCCGTTTCCAGGTTGCAGGCCTTTTCGCACAGCGCCGGGCAAACCCTTCCCGTAAACTCCGGGAAGGGCGCCGTCCGCAGCAGGCGCTTCAGCGCCTCCCGCTCCTGTCCCTGCCAGAGCAGGTCGTTCCATTCGGGGATCAGGTTGTGCAGCGGGCAGCCGAAATCCGACTGGCAGAAGGGCACGCCGCAGTTCATGCACCGGGAGGCCTGGGCCCGCCGGGTCTCCGGCGGTTGGGAGAGATGCAGATCCTCAAAATCCTTCAGCCGCTCCGCCTCCGGCCGCAGGGGATTTTCCCGCCTTCCGGTCTCCAGAAAGCCGGTTGCGCTTCCCATGGTTTCACGCTCCCTTCATCCAGTTCAGGTATTCATCGGAGATCACCGCCCGGAAGGACGGCAGCGCTTCGCTGAAACGGTCCAGGATCTCCCGGGCCTTTGGCGAGCCCGTGGCCTGCACATGCATCTCCAGCAGGCTTCTCAGCTCCTCCGCCATGCCGCCGGCTGCCTCGTAAAGCTTCACATGGCCCTGGTTCAGCCGTTTCTCCAGCACGCCCTCCTCGTCCAGCACCCAGGCCACGCCGCCGGACATGCCCGCGGCGAAGTTGTCCCCCACCGGGCCCAGCACCGCCACCCGGCCGCCGGTCATGTATTCGCAGCCGTGGTCCCCCACGCCTTCCACCACCGCCCAGGCGCCGGAATTGCGCACGGCGAAGCGCTCCCCCGCCATGCCGGCCACGAAGGCATATCCCGCCGTCGCTCCGTAGAGGGCCACGTTGCCGATCAGGGTGTCCTCCCTTCTCCAGAGGCTGTCCGCCGGCGGGCACACCGCCAGCTTGCCGCCGGAGAGGCCCTTGCCGAAATAGTCGTTGGCCACGCCGTAGAGGGTGATCTCCTGCCCCCGGGCCAGGAAGGCGCCGAAGGACTGACCCCCGCACCCCCGGGCCTGGATGTGCCGCTCCCCCTTCAGCATCGTGCCGAAGGCCCGGTCCGTGGTCATCAGCTGCACATGATCCTGATACAGCCGGGCGTCCGCCCGCTCCTGCAGGTGGAAATCATGCTTCGCCCGGGGCTGGAAGTGCACGTTCCGGGCAAAGCCCGTCAGGTCGGAAAGGTCCAGCCCGGCCCCGTCCTTCGGAACCAGCAGGTCGCTGCGGCCCACCAGCTCGTCCACGGTCCGGGCCCCAAGCCCCGCCATGATTTCCCGCATCTCCTCCGCGATAAAGAGCATGAACCGCTCCACGTATTCCGGTCGGCCCGCGAACCGTTTCCGCAGCTCCGGATTCTGGGTGGCGATGCCGAAGGGGCAGGTGCCCAGATGGCACACCCGCATCATCCGGCAGCCCATGGCCACCAGGGGCGCCGTGGCGAAGCCGAACTGCTCCGCCCCCAAAAGAAGCGCCACCATCACGTCGTGGCCGCTCATCAGCTTGCCGTCGGTCTCCAGGGTCACCGTCTGCCGCAGGCCGTTGCGGCACAGCACCTGGTGGGCCTCCGCCAGGCCGATTTCCCAGGGCAGCCCCGCGTGGTGCACGCTGCTCATGGGTGCGGCACCGGTGCCCCCCTCGCCGCCGGAAATCAGGATGCCGCCGGCGCCCGCCTTGGCCACGCCGCTGGCGATGGTGCCCACCCCGGCGGAGGCCACCAGCTTCACGGTGATCTTCGCTTCCTCGTTGGCGCACTGCAGGTCATAGATCAGCTCCGCCAGATCCTCTATGGAATAGATATCATGGTGGGGCGGCGGAGAGATCAGGGAAATGCCCGGGGTGGAGCAGCGGGTTTTCGCCACATCCTCCGTCACCTTGGCCCCGGGCAGATGTCCGCCCTCGCCGGGCTTGGCGCCCTGGGCCATCTTGATCTGGATCTCCTTCGCCGAAAGCAGGTATTCCCGGGTCACCCCGAAGCGGCCGGAGGCCACCTGCTTGATCGCCGAGTTCAGCTCCGTGCCGAAACGCTCCGCCAGCTCCCCGCCCTCGCCGCTGTTGGACTGGCCTCCCAGCCGGTTCATGGCCCGGGCCAGGCATTCGTGGGCCTCCCGGGAGATGGATCCGTAGCTCATGGCGCCGGTCCGGAACCGCTTCACGATCTCCGCCGCCGGCTCCACCTCCTCCAGAGCCACCGGCCGGCAGGCGCTGAAGCGGAAGGTCAGCATGGACCGGATGGTCCTGGGCCCCTCCTGCTCCACCCGCCGGGCATAGCGATCAAAAAGCCCCCGGTCCTCCGTCCGCACCGCCTGCTGCAGCAGGTGGATGGTTTCCGGGTCATAGAGATGCTCCTCCGCCCCCTCGCCCCGCCGGTATTTGTGCCGGCCCTCGCTGGGCAGCCCCGTCTCCGGCCGCGGCCCGAAGGCGGCGGCATGATGGAACCGGCTGTCCGCCTCGATCCGGCTCAGCCCGGCGCCGCCCAGGGAGCAGGGGGTGTTGGTGAACCAGGCCTCCACAAAGTCCCGGTCCAGGCCCACCGCCTCAAAAAGCTGGGCGCTCTGATAGGCCTGCAGCACCGAGACCCCCATCTTGGAGGCGATCTTCAGCACCCCTGCCGTCAGGGCCCGGTCAAAGTTGTCCACCGCCTCCTCCGGGGAAAGGGATACCATTCCCCTTTCGCACAGGTCCCGCACGCAGGCATGGGCCAGGTAGGGGTTCACCGCCCGGGCGCCGTAGGCCGTCAGCATGGCCAGGTGATGCACATCCCGGCTGTGAAAAGAAGAGAAGTGAAAAGCAAAGGAGAAAAGGAAAGATATAAGCAT
>CAZRLU010000202.1:3503-4211 GCA_964600995.1 uncultured Oscillospiraceae bacterium
CGCCGTCCGCTTCCGGATCCGGATCAGGTGCTGCTCCAGGGCCGACACCGCCAGCAGCGAGGGAATGGCGATTTTCGATCCGTCCATTCCCCGGTCGGAAAGGATCAGAATGTTGACCCGGTCCCGGCAGGCCTCATCGCAGGCCGTAAAGAGCCGGTCCAGGGCCTCCCGCAGGGGCTCCTCCGCCGGGTAGAGCAGAGAGACCGTGCGCACGGAGAAATGCCCGCTTTGCAGGCTCCGGATCTGCTCCAGCTCCTCCTCCGTCAGCACCGGGGAGGGCAGCTCCAGCACGGCGCAGTTTTCCGCCCCGGCGGAAAGCAGGTTCCCGTCGTCCCCCACATAGATGGAGCAGTCCGTTTTCACCTCTTCCCGCAGGGCGTCGATGGGGGGATTGGTCACCTGGGCGAAGCGCTGGCGGAAATAGTCGAAGACCGCCGGATGGGTCCTGGAAAGGGCCGCCACCGGCACGTCCGCCCCCATGGAGACGATGGGCTCCGTCCCCTTCTCCGCCATGGGTCGCAGAATCTCCTGCATGTCCTCCCAGGTGTAGTGAAAGGCCCGGCAGAGGGCTTCCCGCCGCTCCGGATCCATCGTCTCCGCCTCCCCGGCGCCCCGGGGCAGGTCCTCCAGCCGCACCAGCTGCTTCATCCATTCCCCGTAGGGCCGCTCCGCGGCGAAGCGGCTTTTCAGCTCCCCGCTCTCCGTCAG
>CAZRLU010000203.1:0-4179 GCA_964600995.1 uncultured Oscillospiraceae bacterium
AGGGGGGTGTCCATCATGAAGCGCAGCACCTGGGCCCGGTTTTTCAGCGCCGTTCCCGCCCCCAGCGCGGTAGTGCAGATCGCGGCGCAGGCGCTGGCGAAAAACAGCGCCTCTGCGCCGCTCTTCCCCTGCAGCATTTCCGCCGCCAGCCCCGCCGCGAAATGATCTCCCGCTCCGGTGGCATCCACGGCATGGATCTCATAGGCCGGCAGCCGCAGGGTTTCCCTCTCGTTCTTCAGGATGCAGCCCTTTCCGCCCAGCTTGACCACCGCGCAGCGCACCCCGGCGTCCAGCAGGGCCCGCGCCATCTCCTCCGGATCGCTTTTTCCGGTCAGATAGGCGGCCTCCTCCTCATTGGGGGTCAGATAATCGATCAGCGGAAGGCAATCCCGGATCTCCGCCAGCCCCATGGCTCTGCCTCTCGGCAGCTTGGTATCCGCAATCACTGTTTCCCCCGCGGCCTTCGCAGCCTGCAGCACCCCGAGGATCACCTCCGGGTCATCGAAGGGCGCCCGGAAGAGGGATCCCAGATGCAGCACCCGGGCATCCGTAAAGGAGGCCGGATCCCGCTCCGGATGGTACTGATACCGGTGGGCGTCATTGATGATGGATTTTCTCGTCCCGTCCTCCCGGACGAAGATGGTTGAAACCGGGGTGGCGGGGCCTTTCCGGATCCGGGATAGGTCCACCCCGTCCCGCTCCAGGGCATGGCGGACCATGCTCCCCGCCTCGTCCTCCCCCAGGGCGCAGACAAGGGCTGTCCGCAGCCCCAGCTTGGCGGCGGCGCAGGCCGCGTTCACCGCTTCCCCGCCCACCGCCAGGGTGTTGGAGTCCGCCAGATATCCCGCGGCGGCCACCGGCTCCGGCCGGAATCCCCGGAGGATGGAATCCACCAGGCCCATCCCCATGCAGATCAGATCATAGGTTTTATCCATTCCGCTTCTCTCCTTCACGCCGGCCGGGAGCCAGCCGGCTCCGCCCCGGCGGATGTCTGCAGCCATTATACCATCCGCAGCGGGATCCGGAAACCGGAAAATCTTCTTTCTCCCGGTGCGAAACTCCCTCTGAAGCCGGCTTCCTTCGGCTTGACAGATACCCCGGGGAGGTATATAATCCGTTTCGCAATATACCCCCGGGCGGTATCCGTCCCGGAGGATTCGGGAGGAATGCGCATGCAGAAGCAATCTGTGGACGCCTTGGAGGAATACGCCTGCCCCGCCTGCGCCGAGGCCGCTTCGGCGGAGGAGTCTTCCGGCTTTTCCGGGAAAAAAACGGAAAGGACCGAGGCCTCCCGGAAGGCGCTTCTGACCCGGCTGAAGCGGATCGAGGGCCAGGTGCGGGGTCTGCAGGGCATGGTTGAAAAGGACGCCTACTGCCCCGATATCCTGGTTCAGGTTTCCGCGGTGAACAGCGCGCTGAACAGCTTCAGCCGTGAACTGCTCTCCAGCCATATCCGCGGCTGCGTCCGGCGGGATATGCTCAGCGGGGATGACGAGGCCGTCGAGGAGCTCTGCCGGCTGCTGCAGCGGCTGATGAAATAGGAGGATTTTTATGGCACAGCAATATATCGTGACAGGCATGACCTGCGCCGCCTGTCAGGCCCATGTGGAGAAGGCCGTCTCGAAGCTGGAGAAGGTGGATTCGGTCACCGTCTCCCTGCTGACGAATTCCATGGCCGTGGAGGGCTCGGCCTCCCCGGAGGAAGTGATTCAGGCCGTGGAGAAGGCCGGCTACGGAGCACAGATCAAGGGCGCGAGCGGGGAAAGGAAGTCCGCGGTCGCCGCCGGCGCGGCGCTTTCCGCCGAGGAGGACGCCCTCCGGGACCGGGAAACCCCGAAGCTCCGGAAGCGGCTTCTCCGGTCGGTGCTGTGGCTGCTGGCCCTGATGTACATCACCATGGGCCACAACATGCTGGGTCTGCCCCTGCCTGCTCCCCTGGTTCACAATCACCTGGGGCTGGCGCTGCTGCAGATGCTCATCGCCATGATCGTCATGTACATCAACCGGGATTTCTTCATCTCCGGCTTCCGGGGTCTGTTCCATCTGAGTCCGAATATGGACGCCCTGGTGGCCCTCGGCTCCTCCGTCTCCTTCGGCTGGTCCCTCTACGTGTTCTTCCGGATGACCGTGCTGGTCACAAACGGCACGCCCTCCATGGATCTCATGAACCTCTATCACGATCAGCTCTATTTTGAGACCGCCGCCATGATCCCCGCCCTGATCACCGTCGGGAAGACCCTGGAGGCCCTGTCCAAGGGCCGCACCACCGGCGCGCTGAAGAACCTGCTCCGCATGGCGCCCAAAACCGCGGTGGTGGAGCAGGATGGGCAGGAGCTGGAGGTCGGCATTGATGAGGTGCGGATGGGCGATATCTTCGTGGTCCGGCCCGGGGAGTCCATCCCGGTGGACGGGGTGATTCTCGAGGGCCGCACCGCCGTGGATGAATCCGCCCTGACCGGCGAATCCATCCCCGTGGACAAGGAGGCGGGCTCTTCCGTTTCCGCCGCCACCATCAACCGCTCCGGCTTCTTCAGGGCCCGGGCCTCCCGGGTCGGCGAGGATACCACCTTCTCCCAGATCATCCGCATGGTCACCGACGCGGCGGCCACCAAGGCCCCCATCGCCCGGATTGCCGACAAGGTCTCCGCCGTGTTCGTCCCCGCGGTCATGGCCATTGCCCTGATCGTATTCGCCGCCTGGATGATCGCGGGTCGTCCCGTCACCTTCGCCCTGGAAAGAGCGATCTCCGTCCTGGTGGTTTCCTGCCCCTGCGCCCTGGGGCTGGCCACTCCGGTGGCCATCATGGTGGGCAACGGCATGGGCGCGAAACACGGCATTCTCTTCAAAACTTCCGAAGCTTTGGAAACCGCCGGGCGGGTGCAGCTGGTTGCCCTGGACAAGACGGGCACCATGACCGAAGGCAGGCCGGTGGTGACGGATGTGCTTCCCGCCGCCGGCATCCCGGAGGAGGAGCTGCTCCGGACCGCCTTCTCCCTGGAGCTGAAGTCGGAGCATCCCCTGGCGGGTGCCGTGGTGGCCTTCTGCCGGGAAAAGGGGCTGGAGCCCCTGGAGGTGACGGATTTCGCAGCCCTGGCCGGCAGCGGTCTGGAAGGCCGGATCGAAGGCGCCCTGCTGCACGCCGGTTCCGGCCGGTTCATCTCCTCCCTGACAGCCATCGGCGGGGATCTGCAGGCCCGGGCCCAAAGCCTGGCAGAGCAGGGCAAAACCCCGCTGTATTTTGAGCGGGAGGGCAGGCTCCTTGGCCTCATCGCGGTGGCGGATGTCATCAAGGAGGATTCCGCCCGGGCCGTGAAGGAGATGCAGGCCCAGGGCATCGAGGTGGTGATGCTGACCGGCGACAACGAGCGCACCGCCGCGGCCATCGGCGCCCAGGCCGGCGTGGACAAGGTCATCGCGGGCGTGCTGCCCGACGGCAAGGAGTCCGTCATCCGGCAGCTTCAGGCCCGGGGGAAGGTCGCCATGGTCGGGGACGGCATCAACGACGCCCCGGCGCTGACCCGGGCGGATATCGGCATCGCCATCGGCGCCGGCATCGACGTGGCCATCGATTCCGCCGATATTGTGCTGATGAATTCAAGGCTGACGGATGTTTCCGCCGCCACCCGGCTGTCCCGGGCCGTTCTCCGGAACATCCATGAAAACCTGTGCTGGGCCTTCGCCTCCACTGCCATCCTGATCCCCATGGCCGCGGGGCTGTATCCGGGGATCGAGATGAATCCCATGTGGGGGGCGGCGGCCATGGCCCTTTCCTCCTTCACCGTATGCATGAACGCCCTGCGGCTGAACCTGTTCCGGGTCCATGACGCCTCCCGGGACCGGAAGCTGCGCAAAGGCGCCCTGCCGGAGACGGCGGTTCCCTCCCCGGCGCCGCAGGCGCCCTCCGCCGCGGAAGCGCCCGCTTCCCCCTCCTGCGGTCCCGCCCAGGCCTGCGCTGCCCAAGGGATGGAAACCACCGTGCTGGTGGAGGGCATGATGTGCACCAACTGCGAGAAGCACGTGAAGGAAGCCCTGGAGAAGCTGGACGGCATCCTGGAGGCCGTGCCCGATCACACCACCGGCCGGGTCCGGATCCGCCACAGCGCACCCCTGGATGAAGGCGCCCTGAAGGCAGCCGTGGAAGCGGAGGATTATGCCTGGGCCGGCCTGGAAAAATAAAAA
>CAZRLU010000204.1:0-4168 GCA_964600995.1 uncultured Oscillospiraceae bacterium
TTCTTGTTCCTAACTTGTTTTTTGTTTCACTGTCTACTTGACGGGATGCAGTTCAAAGTGCCTCCCTTGGGGGGTGCTTTTTTTCTGGCTCGATTTACTGGATGATCATTCGGCCGCAGGTCTCGCATTCCACCAGGGCGCCGCTGCGGATCTTGCTCAGGGTGGCGGAGGGAAGGGAGGTGTTGCAGCCGGAGCACTGCCCGAACTGCAGGCGGACCACCGGCGGCGTGGTATGCTTCTTGATGGCCAGGTATTCCGCCATCAGCTCGGGCTCCACCGTGCCCTCCAGGGCCTTGACCCGGGCCCGCTGCTGCTCCAGCTGCTCCTTCTTCACCTTGCTTTCGGTCTCGTAATCCACCTTCAGCTGGTCAAAATTCTGCTTGGCCTTGGCTGCGTCCACCCGGACGGAGCGGAGCTGCCGGTCATAGGAAGCGGAATCGCTGTTCATCTGATTCAGTTCCTTCTCCAGGGAACGGATTTCCTCCCGGGAGCGGACAACCTCTTCCCGCAGGGCGGAAACCGCGTCCTCATCCTCGGGATTCAGGGAGGAGAGCCTGTCCTTCTGGGACTCAATCTGGGCAATGGTGCTTTCCAGCGCCTGGATCAGCATGTCCTTCCGGTCGGCGATGACGGAAATGCTGTCTTCAATCTGCTTGTACTGCTTCTGGCGCTCCATGATGAAATCGCGGGCCCGCTCCAGCTTCACCCGGGTGGGGGAGCGGCGGATCTCCGTCGCGATGGCCTCCGCCTTCAGATCCTCTGTCTGATAGGTCCACAGTGCTTCAAAATCCATATTACGGCCTCCTGTCCGGCAGGTAGATGAATGTTTTCAGCCCGCCTGCCCCGGCTCCGGCGCGGAATAGGCTCCCGCCGCCGACTTGAAAACATGTATCCTATATTGTACCTGATTCAGGGCGCTTTGTAAAGCATCGGCCAGGGCGAAAATCCCCGGGAGCTCCGTGGCGTAATGGCCGCACTCGAAGCAGGGAATCCCCTCCGCGGCCATCTCCAGGGCGTGATGATGCTTCACCTCGCCGGAGAGGAAGGCCCCGGCGCCCAGGAGGGCGGCGTCCTTCCACATCTCGCTGCCGGCGCCGGAGCTCAGCCCCAGGCGGCGGACCTCCCGGGAGGGATCCCCCATGAGGCGGACCTCCGTATCCAGGGCGGCGGCCAGGTATTCCTTCAGCTCGGCAGCCTTCATGGGGCGGGGCAGATTTCCGACCCGGAGGTAGCCTTCCCCCTCCACATCCAGCAGGGCGCAGGCCTCGGCCAGGGCGTCGTTGATGCCGCCGGGGGCCTGATCCAGGCAGGTATGGGAGGCGATGAGCCCGATATCCGCCTTCGCCAGGCCCAGCAGGATCCGGCCCTCAGCGGTTTCGTCGGTGAGGCGGCGGAGGGGCCGGAACATCAGGGGATGATGGGTGACGATCAGGTTGGCCCCCAGGGAAACGGCTTCCCGAAGGACCGCCTCGGTGGCGTCCAGGGCAAAGAGGACCCCGGTCACCTCCCGGGAGGGAGAGCCCACCAGGAGGCCGGAATTATCCCAGTCGGCCTGGGTTTCAAAGGGCGCCACCGCGTCCAGCAGACGGAAGATCTCCAGGATGGTCATGGCTTCGCTTCTCCTTTCAGCATTCGGATGTCCTCCTCCAGTTCCGCGGCCTCCTCCTCCCGGAGAGCGGAGCCCCGCCGGAGCCCCGCCAGCTTTGCGGAGAGCACTTCGGCGCGGTGCTTCAGATAGGCGGGGAGCACGGGGGAGGCGGAACGGAAGAGGGGTTTTCCCAGCCGGATTTCCCGGGACGTCAGATCCTCCTCCCCGGGAAGGGCCTTCATCAGCAGGTAGTAACGGCCGGTGTCCAGACAGGGGGTTTCGGAAACCAGATGGTAACCGATCTCCATGACGGCCCGGCGCACCAGGGGCAGATCCGTATGGGCGGAGAGAATCAGGGGAGCGGCCCGGAGCCGATCCCGGCCCCGGAGGAGGATCTCCTGAATGGTGCGGCCGCCCATGCCCAGCAGGGAGACGGTTCCGCAGGTTTCCCGGAGGGGCTCCAGCCCGTCCCCCAGCCGGAGGGTCACCCGGTCCGTCAGCCCGGCCCGGCCCACGTTTTCCCGGGCGTTTTCCAGGGCGTCGGGGCTCAGATCCGTCAGGATCATCCGGCGGCATTTTCCCGCCCGGAGCAGGGCGATGGGCAGATGGGCGTGATCGGTGCCGATATCCGCCGCGAGATCGCAATCCTCATAGAGGTCAAAGGCCAGGGAAAGACGGGGATCCAGAGACATGGCGATTTCCTTTCAAAAAGCCGGCGCGGGAGGCGCCGGCAGAGCACTTGGCTTTCAAAGGGGTTCTCAGTCCAGATAATCCCGGAGCTTCTTGCTGCGGGAGGGGTGACGGAGCTTCCGCAGGGCCTTGGCCTCGATCTGGCGGATGCGCTCCCGGGTCACGTTGAATTCCTTGCCCACTTCCTCCAGGGTCCGCTGATGCCCGTCGTCCAGGCCGAAGCGGAGGCGGAGCACCTTTTCCTCCCGGGGGGTCAGGGTATCCAGCACCTCCATGAGCTGCTCCTTCATCAGGGCGAAGGAGGCGGCCTCCGCCGGGGCAGGGGCGTCCTCATCGGGAATGAAATCCCCCAGGTGGCTGTCCTCCTCCTCGCCGATGGGGGTTTCCAGGGAGACGGGCTCCTGGGCGATCTTGATGATCTCCCGGACCTTGGACTCGGAGATGTTCATCTCCTTGGCGATCTCCTCCGGCGTGGGCTCCCGGCCGTACTCCTGCAGGAGCTGGCGGGAGACGCGGATCAGCTTGTTGATGGTCTCCACCATGTGCACCGGGATGCGGATGGTGCGGGCCTGATCGGCGATGGCCCGGGTAATGGCCTGGCGGATCCACCAGGTGGCATAGGTGGAGAACTTGAAGCCCTTGCGGTAGTCAAACTTCTCCACCGCCTTGATGAGACCCAGATTCCCCTCCTGAATCAGATCCAGGAAGAGCATGCCGCGGCCCACGTATCTCTTGGCAATGGAAACCACCAACCGCAGATTGGCCTCGGCCAGCTGCTGCTTGGCGGCCTCGTCGCCCTCCTCCAGGCGCTTGGCCAGCTCGATCTCCTGATCCGCGGTGAGCAGGGGCACCTTGCCGATCTCCTTCAGGTACATCCGGACCGGGTCGTCAATGGCGATCCCTTCCGGCACGGAGAGATCCAGCTGCTCCTCGATGGGAATATCCTTTTCGGCCGCCGCGCCGGCCGCAGCGTTTTCGGCGGCAAGCTCCTCGGGGGTCGGAATCTCCGACTCGTCGCTGACAACGGAAATGCCGTAGGCCTCCAGGGTCTCCAGAATCTTGTCGAGCTGGTCGGGCTCCATTTCCGCTTCCGTCAGGCGGTCCATTACCTCTTTGGAGGTCAGGACGCCCTTCTTTTTGCCGTATTCATAGAGCTCGTCCAGCCTGCTTTTTCTGTTTTCCGTGTTCTCCTGCGTCAAAGAAGATCTCTCCCTTTCCATATTCCGCCCCGCAGGGCTTCGCGCCGGGAAGACAACCCGCGGCGCAACCGGCATTCCTACAGCTTCCGAAGGGACTCGGCCAGGGCCTGATACTCGGACAGGAGACCCAGCCGCTCCGCTTCATCCGTACAATTCGGCATCCGCTGTTCGATTTCCTTCATTTTCTTTTCATATCCGCCGCGGCGGATGACGGAAACGCATTCCTGGGCCATGGCGATCAGCTCGTCCGTCCCCGCGGCCTGAGGCGGCATCAGCAGCCGGGTCAGCCGGGAGCGATCCCCCTCGTCGCCGCTTTCGATCAGGGAGGCGGGTGAGGCGCCGGCCTTCAGATCATGGTATAAGTATTTCAACTCCGGATCCGAAAAATCCTCTTCCCGGCAAAGATCTTCCGGCAGAAGCCCGGTGGCGGTCAGGCTCAGGAGCAGCTCCTCCGCCCGGAGGATCTTCCGGTCGGTCTCCGAAAGGGGCTTTTTCTCCTTTCCGGCGGGGCGGGCCGCCTCCGGATCCTCGGCGCTCATGTAGGCCAGAGGATCCTTCTGCTTCTCCGGCGCTTCCTTCCCGACGCCCCAGGGGGCGGCCTCCTGGGCTTTTTTCCGGAGCTCGGTCTGCATCTGGGCATCGATGACCTCCCGGGAAAACCCGGTCTGGAGCGCCAGATCCTTCAGATATC
>CAZRLU010000205.1:0-4158 GCA_964600995.1 uncultured Oscillospiraceae bacterium
AGAATTGCCAGCAGAACATAGATCCAGATGAAGCTGGGGCTGATCAGACGGAACAGGAGAAGAGCCAGCAGAATTGAAGCGAGATTATAGCCCACCTGCGCCAGCACATTGGCCTTCGTCATCTTCTTCATGAAATCCTCGCCGGATGATTCATGGGGCGCGTTTGTTACGAAGTCAGCGGCGCCGGCCGGTCCGGGGCAGCTTCTGAAATCTGCCGCACATTCCCGGGCGGCTTTCGCATAGCTTTCATTTTGAATCAGGTCGCGCACTGCTTTCCGGATGCCTTGCACCGAATCATCCTTCAGCAGCATTCCGGCGCCGATTTCCGTGGTGCGTCTCGCGACAGCGGCCTGCTCGTTCGTTTGAGGATAAAGCACCATCGGTGTTTCCATATACAGACTTTCTGAAACGCTGTTCATGCCGCAATGAGTTATAAACACGCTGGCTCTGGAGAGCACTTCCAGCTGATCCACGTAAGGGAAGACCTTCACGTTTTCCGGCAGCCTGCCAAGGCTCGCAATATCGACTGCATTTCCGCAGGAAATCAGCAGATCAACATTTTCTCCGCGCATGGCCTCGATGCATTTCGAGTAGAAATCCGGACGATCATTGATGACGGTTCCCATCGAAACATACACCAGGGGCTTTTCCGCTTTTTCCGGTTTGCGATCAGAGCGAACAGAGGGACCGGCAAAGAGGTAGTGGCTGGAGAAACTCTCCGAATAAGGCTGGAAGCGTTTGGAAGTGTATACTACGGAATCGGTATGATTGTCGCTTTGAATCAGAGAGAACAGTCCCTTGAACTGATAACCATGGCTTTTCAGCCTGTTCAGCTCTTTTGAAACTTTGGGCAGCCCCAGAATCAGCCCGGCAAGCTCCTTCGGACTGTTTTTCATATAGGTTGAGGAAAGCTGATTAAAAGCAAACGTGCTGGTGGAAACGACCATGGGAACATGGTGCTTCCAGGCATTCAGCTTGCCCCAGAAGCATACGGAATCCGTGTAGACGACATCGGGACAGAAAGTCCTGAATTCCTCCTCAAGAAAGTCATTCATCCCGAGGGTGATCCGGATATCCTGTATGGTCATCTCCGTTGCGGAAACATTCCGGAGCCCCGACGCTTCCTGCGCGGTGAGCTCTGGAAGGAAGGAATCGCAGGGTATAAATTCAGCGCCGGTTGCTTTGATTTTGGCTTCAAATTCCCCGAAGGAGTAAAATCTGACTCTGTTCCCGCGCTTTACAAGTTCGGCGGCCACCGGCAGCATGGGATTTGTGTGACCGTGGGCAGGAATGCAGAAAAAAGCGATTCTCTTCACAGGTCTTCACTTCTCCTTTTCCCCATAGGCAATGCCAAACAATTCGGCAAACGCTCCTTTCGGAGGGATCGCAATTCCGCGCTTAATATCCCCAAGCAGAAGAAGCGTGTCCCCCGGGTTAATGCCAAAGAGCTCCCGGGCCTGTTTCGGGATGACGATCTGCCCCTTTTCTCCGACGGTGGCGGTCCATGCGTATTTTCCTTCGGGCGCCTGCATATTTCTCACCTCAAAGTATGATTTGTATAACGTATCATACTTTGAGCCGAAGAAATTGTCAAGAGGAGACTGCGCATGAAGGGAAATTCCATTGCTCAGAAGTAAAAACCCGAAGGGCCCTTTGGGAGCGCTTCGGGTTTTGAAAACTGCGGGAGATGATTCATGGATTGCTCTTAATATGAATGGGAGGGGGAGCGGGGAGCATCAGCAGGTGCCTTCCACCAGCACCTTGAGGGATTCATTGGACATCTGCATCAGGATGGCTTCCTTCAGCTTCTCGATGGGGAACCGGTGGGTGATGATGGGCGCCAGCTGGATCCGTCCGCTGTTGATCAGATTCACCGCCCGCTGATGGGTATCCGGATTGATCATGGAGCCTACAATCCTCAGCTCCTTCTGATAAACATCCTCCAGGCTCAGGGGATGGATCGCCCCGGCTTTGGGGACGCTGAACAGAAGGATGGTGGTTCCGCGCTTTGCAGCTTCAAAGGCCTGGGCTGTGGCAGCCGTGTTTCCCACGCATTCGATGACCACATCCGTGCCGCTTTCCCCGGTCAGCTCCCTGAGACGCTCCTTCAGGTTCTCATGCATCGGATCCAGGACCGCATCGGCGCCGACCTGCAGGCCGATCCTGCGGCGCATTTCCACAGGCTCGCTGAGGATGACCTTCGAGGCGCCGGACAATTTAGCCAGCTGGACCATCATCAGCCCGATTGCGCCGCCTCCGACAACCAGCACGGTATCTCCCGTGCGGATTTCCGCGTTGTCGATTCCGTGAATGCAGCAGGCCAGGGGCTCCGCCATGGCGCCGAATTCCAGCGGAATATCCTCATTCAACCGGTAGCACTGAGCTTCCGGGACATAGCAGTATTCGGCAAAGCCGCCGTCCCGGTTTACCCCGACGGCATAGAGGCTGGTGCAGAGCTGCTTCTTTCCGATCCGGCAGTAATGGCACTGCCCGCAGTAGCTGTTTGGATCCACCGTGACATGGTCACCAACGGTCAGGCTGGTCACATTTTTCCCGACGGAAACCACTGTGCCGGACAGCTCATGCCCCAGCACCACCGGAGGTGTGACCTCCGCGGATCCCTTGTCTCCATGGAAAATGTGCACATCCGTTCCACAGACCCCGCATGCCGCAACCTTAATGAGCACTTCCTTCCCGGACAGGGCGTGCTCCGGCATCTCGCGGGTTTCAAATTCACCGTTTCCCAGAAAATAGGTTCCTTTCATTTGCAGGACATCCTTTCTTCAGCTTATGATTCATAGAGACGGATTTCAAAAATGCGTGCATTCGGACATCCGTAGGTCTTCAGGACGGTTATACGTACTTCATCACATGCCGCTTTGTCGAGACAAATCCGGTTTAAACGCTGTCCGTTTTCACGGATTTCATGATGCCTAACGGTCTGCCCGTTGAGCAGAAGATCCACATTGTAATCGCTGACCAATTCCAGCGGCAGATATTTTACCTGACGCTTCCGGACATTCCGAATCAAGGAGGGCTGGATCTCATGGCTGAGGTCTGTGTCAAAGGTCAGGCGCAATTCCTGAATGTTTCTTTGCTCCGGCAAACGCAGGGCAATGCACGGGGATGGGTCCGCCGGCTCAGAAATCCAACAGTTGGAAGAATTGCCGATACTGCGGGAATAGCCATTTATTACATTTACTGCTTCTCCCCCGGGTATTTCACTGCTGGCAGTGATCTGCGCCGTGCGCGCGAGATCCTTTTCATCCGTGTTGGGATGTCCCGGGATATAACAGTCATTTTTCAGCAGAGTTTGTTGAAGCTCACGAATGTGTTTCCTGCCGATCTCCTCCGGGTCACAGCTATAATGGACGGCCAGGGCCGCCGCGGTGCCGACAGCCTGACCGCCAACGGCGCAGGTTCCCATAACGCGGCTGGAGGAAAAAGCCATTTTGGATGTGCTGATATCCCGGCCGGCCATCATCAGGTTGGCGACATCCCTGCTGTAATAGCAACGGTAGGGGATTGAATAATGGCCTTCAAAATTGTAGACACGTGAACCAACATTTGCCAGATCATGGGCACCGCCCGGAACATGGACATCCATGGGCCAGCCGCCATAGGCTACGGCATCGTCAAATATCCGGTTGCTCCGGACGTCGTTTTCATTCAGGATATACGCTCCTTCCAGACGGCGGCTCTCCCGGCAGCCCGGAACCATGCTGACCCATTCCAGATCCAGGTTCTGGGCTCCGTGGTCATTCTGATTCTTGATATGATCCCACACACCGTAAAGCACTTTCAGAAGCTCATCCCGAATGCTTTCACTTTCCTGGATAATGTCCTGCGAATCGCCGCCCAGTTCGATCCACCAATAACCGGCATCAACATTGGAAAACTCCGGAAGCTGGTTCTTGGTCGGATCAATTGTAACCATGCCACCGCCGTCGGCCTGGGCACAGACATGATCCACATGCGGGCGGTTTTTCAGATCCTCTTCCGTGTAGGTGTTGGCCCAGACAGGCTTGATAAACCTGACGGGTTCTCCCCGGTCAACTGCTGCGAACATAATGGTGTTGCCCATTTTGTTGTTGTTTGCTTCTTCCGGCGCAGTGGCTTCATTGAATTCATATCTCGACTCTGATCCGACGCGGCTGC
>CAZRLU010000206.1:0-4122 GCA_964600995.1 uncultured Oscillospiraceae bacterium
TCCACCAGGACGAAGTCGTAAATCGCCGCCCACTTCCTTCGCCGGGTCCATGGTGGCATAGATTTCAAAATCATGCCGCTCCGGAAAGGGCGGAAAGATCCGGGGCAGCATGTCCGCCTGGATCCGGGCGGCAATGTTCAGCTCCGCGCCGATGCGCTCCTTCTCCGCCGTCACCGCCGCCAGGTTGTCCATGTAGTCCACCAGGCGCTCTTCCATCTGCCGGGTCTTTTCATACAGGTTGCCGATTTCATCCCGGCGGGTGACGGGAAGGCTGATGATCTGATCCCGGGTGATTATTCCCTTCTCGCCGCCGAACCGGTCCAGAGCCTTCGAGAGCTGGGCAATCGGCCTGTTCACCGTGTTGCGCATCAGATACATGGCCAGGGCCACGAAGATCACGGCGATCACCGCCGCGTAGAGCGTCAGCTGAAAGAGAAAAGCGTTCCGGGCCGCGATCACGTCGGTGATATTGATGTCGATCCCCACGGAGGCGATCATTTCCCCGCTGCTGTCGGCAATGGGCTCATAGCAGGAAATCAGCCATCCGTAGCTGGACTGGGCCAGGGTCGGCGGGATGGCCTGGTTGCCCCCGGTCCGCTCGAAGCCCGCGGCGTCCTTTTCGATCAGCCCCATCTTCCACAGGGGCTCGTCCGGATCCGCCAGGCGCATGCTCTCCCGGCCCTCCAGCATGTCCAGCAGATAAACATAGGTGCCCCCCTGCTCGTCCCGATACCGATCCAGGGATTTCAGCAGCCTTGTGACATAGTCCAGCATTCCCCGCTCCCGCAGGAAGCTTTCCACCAGCTCCGCGTTTTCCTCCGCGGCCGCCGCCTGCCGCAGCTCCTGGAATTCCCCGCTCAGGAGAAGCTCCGCCAGCGCCCCCAGCCGGTCCCCGTCCAGAAAGTTCACCAGGGTCCGGGCCATCTGGGTGGCCTTGGTTCCGTAGAATTCATCCACCTGTCTTCTGTTCATGATGGAGGCGGAGGCGATCAGCCCGCCTGCGATCACCACCACCAGGGTCAGAATCAGCGCGTTGACCCGAAAGGCCACCGAATCCATTTTTTTCTTCATTCCGTGTCCTCCTTCCGTGTCAGCCGTAGATCACCGTCAGGGTGTTGAATCCCTGGTAGCGGCGGTAGGTCATCTTTCTGCTCTGCTTTTTCACCAGCATCACGCCGATGGAATCCATGATTTCGGCCTCCATGTCCTTCCGGGCTTTCTCCATCCGCAGATCCAGCGGGTTGAAGAAGGGCGCGCTGTCCCGGATATGCAGGGCATACTCCGGCCCGGGCTCGATCACCAGCGTGATCTGGATAAACTCGTTCTTTTCACCGCGGAAGGCCTGCTGCAGGGTCACCGCACAGAGCTCCTCCACTGCCAGCCGGATCTGCGCCGCCTTTCCCGGGGGAATCTCCCGGGCTTCGCAAAAGGCCGCGATCCCCTCCAGCGCCTCCCCCAGCTCCCGGCTGCTGTTGGTCATCACCCGCCTGCAGGCCGGGTACTGCGTCCCGGAGAGCTCCTTCTCCGCCCGCCGCAGAATCAGCTGATAAGCCGCCGCCGCGGCCGCAGCGGAAAGGGGAAAGGCCCACCAGATGCGCTCCGGCGCCGTCAGCCCCAGGATCAGGGCGATCGGCAGGGGGAACAGCGCCTCCCGCAGGACCGTCCCCAGAAAGGCGCGCCAGCTGTCTCCCAGGGCCTGGCAGTACTTGCACTGCATGATCACCCATCCGGTGAAGGGCACGGAGATCAGATAGATTCTCAGCGCCTCCGCGGCCTTGGCGGCCTGCTCCGCCCGGGTGAATCCGAACAGGGCTGCCAGCGGGCCGGCCAGCAGGATTCCCCCGAGCCCGAGAAGCCCGCCCGCCGCCATGCCGAAGCGCAGGCTCAGCCTGCGCACGAGCCGGAGGCTTTCCGGATCCCGCTCCGCGGCGAAGGTGGCCGCCGAGGGCTGCAGGGCGTCCCCCGTGGCGGTATAGACGGGCAGCGCCAGATAGGAAACGTTCAGCAGCAGATCGAAAACCGCCACGCCCAGCTCCCCGGACATGCTTCCGAGCCGCCCCGCCCGCATCAGCAGATGATTCATCATCAGCTGGAAGGCGAACTGAAACAGAGAACTCACCGAGGAGGAAAAGCCGTTCCGGAAGGAAGCCGCCACCGTCTTCCGGACCTTCGCCACCTCCGGCTTTCCGGACATCCCCATCGCCCGGAACCGCAGCAGCCCGCGGTTTCCGAAAAAGTGGGCGCACAGGATCAGATCGCTGGCCGCCGCCCCTCCCAGGGTGGACCAGGCCGCGCCCCGGATGCCCAGTCCCATCACGAGCACCATCAGAATGTTCAGCCCCAGGTCCAGGATGCCTCCCACGGTGAAGGCCAGCGCCGCCAGCTGGGGATCGTCATCGCTCTGCACAAAATAATACAGCAGCAGGTTCAGGATGATCAGCGGACATCCCGCCAACAGGGGACCGCCGTACTCCAGGCACATCCGCCAGAGCTCCGGATAGTCCTCTCCCACGGCCAGCAGCTGCAAAAGCAGCCCCGGGAAGAATCCGCCCAGCAGCCCCAGGCCGAGGGAAATGCCCAGGGCCAGGGCAACGGTCCGGCGGAAATGGGCCAGGGCTAGTTCCTCCCGTCCCTCCGCCATCAGCCTGGCGTGGGTCACCCCGCCCCCGCTCCCGAAGCTCAGCCCGATCACGTTGAAGATCAGGTAAACCGGCGTCACGATGCCGATGGCCGCCAGGGCGTTACCGCCCACCCGGTTTCCCACCGTCAGCGCGTCCGCGATATTGGACAGCGCCAGCGCCGCCGAGGAAAGCAGCGTGGGAATCAGCACCCGCAGCAGCATGGTCCTGGGGATCCAGCCGTTCTTCTGCCCTTCCCCCTTCATCTGACCACCTCGTAGACCTTCAGCAGGTCCACCGGCGAACAGAGCATCTTTTCCGTCCGGATGCCCTCCAGCCCCAGATCCTCCTCGATGTTCACCCGGGGATATCTCCCCCGCAGGAGCTTTCCGAATTCATGGAGGCACACCGCCAGCACGTCCCGGCTCAGCCCCGCGGATCTCCGGAACATGGTGATGGTAAAGCAGTCCGGTCTGCTCTCATAGCCCAGCAGGAAGGCGCCGCCTCCCGCTTCCGTCTCCACCAGCATCCCCCGGAGCCCCAGCTCCTCCATGTGCGCCAGCTCATAGGCCAGCGCCGCCTCGTCCCCCGACCCGGTCTGCACCACGGGATTGGCCGAGGTCTCCGCAATCCGCCGCAGCGCCTCCGTGTCCCCGGGGCCCGCTTCCCTGGCCCGGTAGGGACAGACCCGGGCAAAATGCCGGCACTTGTCCTTGTAGCTGTGGGAGATGACCCGGCCCGGCTCCAGAGCCAGGGCGTCCGAAGACAGGATATACTCGCTCAGGTCCGGGCGGAACAGCATATTCCATCCCCGCTCCGCCAGCTTCCGGGCCGTTTCCTCCGCCACGTACACGAAGCGCACCGGCTGCTCCCGCTCCGCCGCCGCTTCCATGAAGGCCAGGCACTTTTCCGCCTCGCCGCAGGGGGCATAGTACCCCTTGTCATAACGGCTCCGCACCACAAAAAAGTCCTCGTCTCCTCCGATGGTCAGGCCGTAGGTTTCCGCCCAGGCCATCAGCGACGGATAGGTCAGCGCGGTGAACGGCCAGCCGGACCTGGCGGTGCACCGCCGGATCCATTCGCCGTCCTCCGCCCGCAGCGGGCGGAATGAAATCTCCCTGAAGCTCACCGTCCCCATCTTTCCTTTCCCCGGATTCATTCCAGCATCATCGGAAACCAGAAGGTCTCCTCCGGCGCCTCCTCCGGCGTCTTCGTTCCCAGCCGCAGCAGATATTCCCGGATTTCCCCCTCGCCCTCCTGAAACAGGGGCGTGCGGATCAGATACCGCTCCGCCGGCAGGGCCGCTGCCACCGCCGCGGCTGCCGGGCGGAAGGCCGTCCCCTCCGTCAGCAGCTCAAAGACCAGGCATTTCTGCTCCCTCGGCTCCGCCATGGCCAGGATGCCCGGCCCCTGAAGGAATCGGGCGCCGTACCCCGCCGCCAGGCGCCAGAACCCGGGGGCGTAGACCGCATGGGCCCTTCCCCGGAGAAATTCCTCCCGGGCC
>CAZRLU010000207.1:0-4104 GCA_964600995.1 uncultured Oscillospiraceae bacterium
GGTTCAAGCGGGATCTGGGGGATGTGAAGGAAGCCTATCAGGAAGTGCTGCACCGAATGATGGGAACCAGCTACTGAGCCGCGGTATCACCGCGGCGGGGGAAGGGAAACATGAAAAGAAGGATCATTCTGAGCCTGATGCTGCTGCTGGGCCTGCTGGCTTTCGCCGGGGCCGGGGCGGAGGAGGCGGACTTTCCGGAGCTGAACGACCGGGGGTTCCTGGACAGCGGGGAATTTCTCTATGAAAATCCGGAGGAAGGGCTGTGGCGCTACGCCAGCGACACCCTGTGGGTGGAAATCCACCGGATCATTCAGAAGAAGCCCGCCCGGACCTGGTACGAAGCGGAGATCCGCTGCGCCGAGGGGGGCGACGTGCCCCACATGATCCCCCTGGATCCGGAGAAATGGATGAAGGCCCGGGATTATCCCTACAAGCTGGCCCGGACGCACCAGACGGTCATCGCCGTCAGCGCCGACTATGCCTGGCACAGGGTGGTCAACAAGGCAAGGGTGGGCATCCTGGTGCGGGACGGAGTGGTCTATTCCGAGAAAACCCGGAAGAAGGGCGCCAAACAGTTTCCCAACCTGGACAATCTGGCCCTGTTTCCCGACGGGGACATGCAGGTCTTTGACAGCGACGAGAAGACCGCCCAGGAGTATCTGGACATGGGCGCCCGGGATGTGCTGGCCTTCGGCCCCTGGCTGATCCGGGACGGGGAAGTGAACGAATCCGCCCTGAAGCAGTACGGGAAGAGCAGCGCCCAGCGGGTGGCCGTGGGCATGGAGGAGAAGGGCCATTACTGGTTCATGATGCTGGAGGGCCGGATCAAGCGCAGCAAGGGGGACGACATCGCCTTCCTGACGGAAAAGCTGCAGGAGAAGGGCTGCCGGGTCGCCTTCAACCTGGACGGCGGGCAGACGGCCTGCATCGTGTTCATGGGGCATCAGCTGTGCAAGATGGACGACAAGCCCCACAACCTCTCCTCCCGGCGGACCGCCGAGCTGCTGGGAGTGGGCACCAGCCCGCTGGTGCCGGCGGTGGGAGATCCCTGGTAAGCCCCGAAAGACCCGGATTTCAGGCTTGCAAAAGAATCAAGGGGTATGCTATACTGAATAGTGATGCGCCGGGCGCATCAGAAGGATACGCGCAAATGGCGCAGGAGGGACATAAAAACCATGAGTTATACCTATGAGAAGCTTTCCGGCAACAAGGCGAAGCTGAGTTTTGTCTTCCCCGCGGAGGAATTCGACGACGCGATGGCGAAGGCTTTTCTGAAGATCCGCAAGAGCATCAATCTGCCCGGCTTCCGGAAGGGCAAGGCTCCCCGGAAGATGGTGGAAGCCATGTACGGCGAAGGCATCCTGTATGACGACGCCATCAACCTCCTCTTCCCGGACGCCTATGAGGCGGCGGTGAAGGAATATGACCTGCATCCGGTGGATCAGCCCGAATTCAATATGGAAGAGATCGGCTCCGGCAAGGAGCTGAAGTTCAACGTGGAGGTCTATGTGCGCCCCGACGTGACCCTGGGCCAGTACAAGGGCCTGGAGGTGGAGATTGACCGGCAGGAGCTGACCGACGCCATGGTGGACGCGGAGATTGAGCGGGACCGGGACAAGGCCAGCCGCACCATCGACGTGGAGGACCGGCCCGTGGAGAACGGGGACATGGTCAACCTGGACTATGCCGGCAGCATCAACGGCGTGCCCTTTGAGGGCGGCACCGCCCAGGGACAGACCCTGACCATCGGCAGCGGCAGCTTCATCCCCGGCTTCGAGGAGCAGATGATCGGCATGGCCGTCTCCGAGGAGAAGGACCTGAACGTGACCTTCCCGGCGGAATATCATTCCAAGGAAGTCGCGGGCAAGGACGCGGTGTTCCATGTGAAGGTCAACGGCATCCAGAAGGTGGAGAAGCCCGAGCTGGATGACGACTTCGCCCAGGATGTCAGCGACTTCAATACCTTTGCCGAGTACAAGGCCGACGTGGTGAAGCGGCTGCAGGAGCGGGTGGACAAGAACAACGAGAACGCCGCCAAGAACGCCCTGGTGGAGAAGGCGGTGGAGAACGCCCAGATGGACATTCCCCAGGCCATGATCGACACCCAGAGCGACTACATGATCCGGGAGATGGAAATGAACGCCGCCTATCAGGGCATCCGGCTGGATGACTACCTGAAGTACATGGGTATGACCCGGGAAGCCCTGAAGGCCCAGAACGAGCCGGAGGCGGTGCGCCGGGTGAAGAACGAGCTGGTGATCGACGCGATCCGCAAGGCCGAGGGCATCGAGCCCACGGAGGAGGACATCGAGAAGCAGATCGCGGAGCAGGCGGAGCGGTACGGCCAGGACGTGGAGGACTTCAAAAAGGGCCTGAACGATCAGCAGAAGGAATACCTGAAGGACGACGCGGCCATCACCCTGGTGCTGGACCTGATGCTGAAGGACGCGAAGGTTTCCGCGAAGAAGGAAGCTCCGGCGGAGCAGGAAGCCCCGGCGGAAAAGGAAGCTGCGGCGGAAGCGGCTCCCGAAGAGACGAAGAAGCCCCGGAGGAGATCCGCGAAGAAGGCGGAGGAGAATCCGGAAGCATAATCTGAACCCGCCCGCGGGCGGGAGAAGAGACCCGGAACAATGGCGCCGAAAGGCGCCATTGTTCAAAAAAGGAAACTATACAGTCGTGAACGCGCGGGAGCTCCCCTTGGGGTGACGGCTCGCCGGCCCGGGGCTTCCGCCCGTTTCTCACTGAAAACTGTCCACTGGACAGTTTTCCGGGCGTTCGAAACCCCCGTTCCGAACGCAGCGGTACAAAGGCTCTGTCTGCGCGCGTTCGCGCTTGCCACAGCCTAAGTACCGGCGTTCTCCAAGGCACCCTACGGGGAGCATCCCTTCGTTCGACTGAATAGTTACCAAAAAGGAGGAATACAGCAATGCCCTTGATTCCCTATGTCATTGAGCAGACCAACCGGGGCGAGCGCTCCTATGACATCTATTCCCGGCTGCTGAAGGACCGGATCGTCTTTCTCGGCGGAGAGATCGACGACGTGACGGCCAACCTGGTGGTGGCGCAGCTGCTCTTCCTGGAGATGGAGGATCCGGACGCGGACATCAGCCTGTATATCAACAGCCCCGGCGGCTCGGTCACCGCGGGCATGGCCATCTATGACACCATGCAGTATATCCGGCCCCAGGTCCGCACGGTCTGCGTCGGCATGGCGGCCAGCATGGGCGCCTTCCTCCTGATGGCCGGAGCGCCGGGCAAGCGCCTGGCCCTTCCCAACAGCGAGGTCATGATCCATCAGCCCCTGGGCGGGGCCCAGGGCCAGGCGACGGACGTGGCGATCCGGGCGGAATGGCTGATGAAGACCAAGGAAAAGATGACCCGGATGATGGCGGAGATGACCGGCCAGGACCTGGAAAAGGTGAAGGCGGATGTGGAGCGGGATTATTTCATGAGCGCCGAGGAAGCGCTGAACTACCACATCATCGACGAGATTTACCAGCCCCGGAAGCAGGGAAAGTAAAGCCGGACCGGAATCATCCTTCCGGGCGGGGAATGCCGCCTGCGGCTTTGCGAAAAGGAGAAACATGGCCAATAATTATACGAGGAACAATTCCGTCCGCTGCAGCTTCTGCGGAAAGGACGCGTCCCTGGTGGAGCGCCTGATTTCAGGCCCGAACGTGTATATCTGCAACGAGTGCATCGAGCTGTGCAACGACATCCTGGAGGGGGAGCGGGCCACGGCCCGGGCCGGCGGAAAAGCCGGAGCCCGGAGCGACGGGGCCGCAAAGCCGGTGAAGCTGATGCTTCCCACGGAGATGAAGAAGGTTCTGGACGAGTATGTGATCGGGCAGGACCGGGCCAAGAAGGCCATGTGCGTGGCGGTGTACAACCACTACAAGCGGATCGGCTGGAAGGCCCGCAAGGATGAGATCGAGCTGCAGAAGAGCAACATCCTGATGCTGGGCCCCACGGGCAGCGGCAAAACCTATCTGGCCCAGACCCTGGCCCGGATCCTGGAGGTTCCCTTCGCCATCGCGGACGCCACCAGCGTCACGGAGGCCGGCTATGTGGGCGACGACGTGGAGACGATCCTGCTGCGGCTGA
>CAZRLU010000208.1:0-4101 GCA_964600995.1 uncultured Oscillospiraceae bacterium
GCTCGTTGGTGTCGTTGAGCATGATCAGCTGCTGGATGTAATCGTTCCAGGTGGTGAGTATGGTGAAAATGGCCAGGGCGCCGATGCCGGGCTTGATGATGGGCAGCACGATCTCCAGGAAGGTCCGGGCTTCGCCGGCGCCGTCTATGCGGGAGGCCTCCAGCATTTCGTTGGGGATGCCCTCGGAGAACTGCTTCATCAGGAAGACGCCGAAGGGCCAGCCCACCGCCGGGAAGATCACGGCCCAGAGGGTGTTGTGCAGCTTCAGGAAGGCCATTTCCTTCAGCAGGGGAATCAGGATGACCTGCTTGGGCAGGGCCATGGCGCACACGAAGATGGAAAAGATCAGCTTCCGCCCGGCAAAATTCTTTTTGGCCAGGGCATAGCCGCCCATGGAGGCGGTGACGCAGGTGAGGCCCATGGCGGCCGCGCAGACCAGCACCGTGTTGAAGAGCCAGAGCAGGGCCGGCTTCTGGAACAGCCGGTCATAGTTGTTCATCGTGGGATTCAGGGGGAACCAGACCGGCACTCGGGCGTTGATCACCTGCTGGGTCTTGAAGGATCCGGTGATGATCCAGTACAGGGGGAAGATGAACAGAATCGTCAGGAAGATCAGGAAGGCCACGCTGAGGACCCGGTAGGGAGTCAGGGCGTGGACGCTGTGATCGGTCATGTCCATTTCCGGATCGGAACGCCTGCCGAGGCGGGAGGGCTTTTTCGTAAGAGCTGTCATTTATTCTCCTCCTCCCTTCTCAGCCGTTGTCCGTCCTGGCCAGACGGAACTGGATGGCGCTGAAGACCGCGATGATGGCGGCCAGGATGATGCCCATGGCGCTGCCGTAGCCGTAGCGGTTCAGCTTGAAGGCTTCGTAGTAGATATAGTACATGATGGTCTGGGTGGAATTGTTGGGCCCGCCGGAGGTCAGCAGCTGGATCAGCGCGAAGCACTGGAAGCTGTTGATGGTGGTGATCACCAGGATGTAGAGGGTGGTGGGCATGATCTGGGGCCACTTGATGCGCCAGAAGGTCTGCATGTTGGTGGCTCCGTCCACGGAGGCGGCCTCCACCAGGGAATGGTCCACGTTGTTCAGGGCGCTGATATACAGCACGATGGGCTGGCCCACGGAGGTGGTCAGCAGGATGGTGATGATGCACCACAGGGCCGTGCTGGGATCTCCCAGCCAGTTGATGTTCCTGCTGATGAGCCCCAGGGAGGTGCACAGGTAATTCAGCACGCCGGTGTAGTTGCTGAAGATCCACTTCCAGACCACGGTGACGGCCACGGAGCCGGTGACCACCGGCAGATAGAACACGCAGCGGAAGAAGGAGGTGCTGGCCTGCCTCATCTTATGCGTGATGGACGCGACCCAGAGGGAGAAGAGGCAGGTGACCGGCACGCTGACCAGCACGATGACCAGGGTGTTGACCAGGCCCTTGCTGAAGATCGGATCCTGGAACATTTCTTTATAGTTGTCCAGGCCGACGAAGGCGAAGTCGGACATCGTGTAATTGAAGAAGCTGGTCACCAGACACATGCCCATGGGGAAGATCACGAAGCCCAGGAAGAAAAGCAGGCTGGGCGCCATGAAGACATACCCCGCGATGTTCTCCCGGCGGCGGTTGGCCCGGGCCGCGCGGGAGAGGACGGTTGCCTGAGACATTATTTTCACACCAACTTTCCGAGATAGACTGGGGTTCCGGCCGGAGCGAAGCTCCGGATAAACCGGAAACGGCACCCCCGCCCGCGAGGGAATCCGGGGGTGCCGCAGGATATGGGTTTTGCCGGCTCAGGGATTACTGAGCGGTGGCTTCAGTCATGTAGGTGGCGACTTCCGCGGCTACATTGCCGGTGGAGAAGACACGCTGCAGCAGGTTCCACCAGGCGGTGCGCTGCACGGCCCAGTTGGGAGCGATCTGATAGTATCCGCCGAAGTAGGGGGAGAAGACGTCATAGGCCGCGTTGCCTTCCTTCTCGGTGCCAGTGTAGATATCGCCCATGGGACGGGTGGGGAAGTAGCCGGTGGCGTAGACGCTCTTGGGAGCCTGGGTGTCGTCATCGCACATGAAGCGGATGAATTCCTTGGCCGCCGCGGCCTTGGCTTCATCGCCGTTGTCGAAGATGCCGAAGCCCCAGATGCCGCCGTCCAGGGCGGGCACGCCGTCGTCAGAGGGGAAGGCCACCGCGAAGGGCTCCACGTTCTCGGCGAAGTTGTCCTTGTTGTTGCCCTCCAGAGCCGCGTTCCAGCAGAAGCACATGGAGGCGGTGCCGTTGCAGAAGAGGGAGATGGCGTCGCCGGCCACGATGCCGGGATCCACGGCCAGGATGCCTTCCTGCACCATGTCATACAGCTTCTGGAGGCCCTTGATGTTCTCCTCACTGTCCATGGTGTAGACGGTGAAGTCCTCGTTGGTGAAGTGGCCGCTGTAGAGGTTGTAGACCAGCGCGCGGGTGCCCTGGTCGCCGCCCTGGCCGCCGCAGTAGACGATACCGGTCACGGGGGTGAAACCGGCTGCGGTCAGAGCCCGGCAGGCATTCTCGAAGCCTTCGGTGGTCCAGGTGCGCTTTTCCACGTCAATGTACTGCATGGCGTCCGCCGCCTCGAAGGCCTTCTTGTTGATGACCATGCAGTGGGTGGTCATGCAGAGGGGATATTCATAGTAGTTGCCGTCGGCGCCCTTGCAGGAGGAGGACACGGTCTCGTAGATGGCCTTGCCCTTTTCGCTGTCGAACAGGTCGTTCAGGGGAAGCATCTTGCCCTTGGCGCCCCAGTTGGCCACCAGGCGTTCCGGACCCTCGAAGATGATGTCGGGGGTGGTCTTGCCTTCGATGGCGCCGGTCACCTGATCGTCGCCGGACTGATAGTCCAGATACTGAACGTTGACCTTGATTTCCGGATGAGCCTCATAGAAGCCCTTCAGCAGTTCCTGCACCACCGTGTCGTCGCTCCAGGTTCCGATGGGGTAGGTCCACAGGGTGATTTCCGTTGTTCCTTCCGCCAGGGCGAAAACGGGAAGCACCAGCATCGCGCACAGCAGGAGAGCCAGCAGTTTCTTCATGGGTTTTCCTCCTTTTTTTCAGCCGGAATCCTCCGGCAGTTTTCAGATGTTTTTCCCGATTCCGTCGGGATCTGACTGAAATATACTACATTTTAATTTTGCTGTCAACTGTTTTTTGAAAAAACATCGAAAATTCGGGAGAAATATCTCCGATGAAACCATTATAATCTTGACGGCTGGGTAAAAATATCCTATAATTTAATCCGAAATGTAGGACGAATCGAACGTGCATCGGAAATAAATTATGGAAAAAGGAGCGTGATCGGGTGAAGGAGAAGGGAACCAGCGAGAAGCTGTTCATTCACGCCTTCCGGGAGGTCCGGGCCTATATCCTGCGAAACAACCTGCAGCTGGGGGATATGCTGCCCTCGGAGGCCCAGCTGTGCGCGGAGATCGGCGTCAGCCGGAACGTGCTGCGGGAGGCCATCAAGAGCATGGAGCTGATGGGCCTGGTGGAGGCCTGTCCGGGCCGGGGCACGATGGTGCTGGAATTCAGCCTGGACTTCGTGTTCCGCCACGTGCTGCTGTTCCACATGGCGGAGGATGAGGTTTCCGTGCGCCGGATGTTCGATATCCGCAAGGTGCTGGAGCTGGGCTACATGCGCCAGGCCTTCGACAGCATTCGGCCGGAGGATATCCGGAAAATGCGCGAGCTGGTGGACCAGATGCAGGTGCACTGGGAGGAGAGCGGCACCTTCGCCCGGGAGGACATGCTGTTTCATCAGACGCTGTTTGCCGGGATCGGCAATCCGGTGCTGAATTCCCTGCTGAATTCCATCTGGGAGATCGATATTCATTTTCAGCTGGAGGAAAAGCTGCCCCACCTGGCTTCCGCGGTCACCAAGCACCGGGCCATCGTGGAGGCACTGGAGAAGTATGACTACATGGCCTTTGCCCGCGCTATGGATCACCATTATTCCTCGGGAAAGTATATGCCGCAGCATTCCACCTACGAGGAATACTGAGTATAATAATGTAACCATTCTGATGTAAGGAGATTGGGAACCATGACAAAAGAGGAACTGTTCCGGATCATGAAGGGAA
>CAZRLU010000209.1:0-1299 GCA_964600995.1 uncultured Oscillospiraceae bacterium
CAGGCTGAAAGGGGAGAGAAAGTCCGATGCGTGAGGACCTGATGCGGGAGGCCTGGGCGGAGCTGGAGGAACAGCAGCGCCGGAACGAGGAGACCGAGCGGGCCCGGAGGGCGGAGATCCGGCAGGGATATCCGGAAATCCAGCGGCTGATTCAGCGGCGGGAGGATCTGATCCGGGACGCGCTGCAGGGAATGCTGCGGGGAGAGAAAGCCGGGGAGGCGCTTCCGGAAACCATGGAGGCCGTTTCCGGAGAGATCCGGCAGGCCCTGGGGGCAGCCGGCTTCCCGGAGGATTATCTGACGCCGGTGTACGCCTGCCCAGAGTGCCGGGACACGGGCTATGTGGGAGACCGGATCCGCCGGCAGTGCGGCTGCCTTCGGCGGCGGTATCAGAAGCTGCTGCGGAAGGCCATCGGGCTGCCGGAGGACGGGCGGGAAACCTTTGAAAGCTTCGACCCGGGCGTTTTCCCGGAGGAGAAGGCGGAGGGCTCCCGGTATTCCCAGCGGGAGGCCATGCTGCTGATCCGGGAGAGTTGCGAGCGGTGGACGGAGGAGTTTCCGGAGCAGTCGCCCCGGGACCTGGTCCTCTCCGGAAAATCGGGGCTGGGCAAAACCTTTCTGCTGCACGCCATGGCGAATCGGCTGCTGGAGCGGGGAGTGCAGGTGCTGCTGATCTCCGCCTACAGCTTTCTGGAAACCGCCCGGCGGAGCTATTTCGAGAACGACGGGGGGCTGGAGGAGCTGGTGGGCGCCCAGGTGCTGATGCTGGACGATCTGGGCAGCGAGCCGATGCTGCAGAACGTGACCATCGAGCAGCTCTTCAACCTGATCAATGAACGCCAGCGCCGGAACCTGGCCACGGTGATCAGCACCAACCTGAACCAGGACGAGCTGAAAAAGCGCTACACGGAACGCATCGCCTCCCGGATCACCGACCGGAGGAACTGCCTGTATCTTCCCCTGCGGGGAAGGGACATCCGGAACGGGAGGGAATGAGGAAGATGATCCAGATCTATTTCGGAAAGAAGAACTTCGACACCCAGAAGGCGGAGCGCTATTTTAAGGAAAGAAGAATCCAGGTGCAGATGCTGGACCTGAAGAAGCATAAGCTGGGGGAGCGGGAGATCCGGCTGATGCTGCAGCAGATCGGCTCCGAGAAGCTGCTGGACCGGGAGGACCGGAAGGTGAAGGAGCATCCTGCCTGCTACTACAATCAGGAGAGCCTGCTGATCCCGGCCATCCAGGAGTCGCCCTTTCTGCTGCGGACGCCCATCGTCCGCAACGGAAACCAGGTGACCAG
>CAZRLU010000209.1:1399-4077 GCA_964600995.1 uncultured Oscillospiraceae bacterium
CCAATATTCCGGGCGGTGGAGATCATCTGATCATCCAGCGGCACGGGCTTGGCGATGCCGGCGATGTCCTTCAGGGCGTTGTGGGTGATGGTGTTGCCCTTCAGGGCCACGGTGACGCCGTAGATGTCGTCCCGGATCAGCTCCGCCGCGTGGACGCCGAACTCCGTGGAGAGGACCCGGTCAAAGGCGCTGGGGGTGCCGCCGCGCTGAATGTGCCCGGGCACCACGTTGCGGGCCTCGACGCCCACCATCTCCTGCAGCTGCTGGGCTACATAGGCGGAGGAGGAGAAATGCTCCGCGGCGCGCTTGGACTCCCGCTCCTTCTTCTTCATCTTGGACTCCTCCAGCTCCATGGCGCCCTCCGCCACGGCGATGATGGTGAAGCCCTTGTTGTTCTCTGCCCGGCGCTGCACGATCTCCGCCACCTTGTCGATGGTATAGGGGATCTCGGGAATCAGAATGACGTCGGCGCCGCCGGCGACGCCGGAATACAGGGTCAGCCAGCCGGCCTTGTTCCCCATGATCTCCACGCACATGACGCGGCCGTGACTGGCGGCGGTGGTGTGGATGCGGTCGATGGCCTCGGTGGCGATGTCGTTGGCGGTATGGAAGCCGAAGGTGAAATCCGTTCCGTAGATATCGTTATCGATGGTCTTCGGAAGGCCGATGACGTTCAGCCCCTCCTGGCTCAGCAGATTCGCGGTTTTGTGGGTGCCGTTGCCGCCCAGGGTGATCAGGCAGTCCAGCTTCAGATTCTTGTAGGTTTTCTTCATCGCGGCGACCTTGTCCACGTTGTCGCTCTCGATTTTCTGCATGTTGCGGTAGGGGGTGCGGCTGGTTCCGAGAATGGTCCCGCCCAGGGTCAGGATGCCGGAGAACTGGCTGCGGCTCATCAGGGAGAAATCCCCCTCGATCAGGCCGCGGTAACCGTCATGAATTCCGATGATCTCCGCATCGAACATCTCATAGGCGGCGCGGACGGCTCCGCGGATGGCCGCGTTCAGGCCGGGGCAGTCGCCGCCGCTGGTCAGGATGCCGATTCTTTTCTTTGCTTTGATCATGTACGAAGATCCTCCTTTTTATATGTGTCATTCAGGATGGGACAGCCCTTTACTTGGATTATATCATGGGAAGGGAGGGCAAGACAATCCCTTTTTCGGCGGCTGCCGTGCACAGGAACGAGAGACCTGCGGAGGAGGACCGGAGGGGCTTCCCGGGAGGTGACCCCCCCGAAAAATGTCAAAAAAGGCCCCTTTTGTTACCCAATGCTAACAAAAAACTGGCTTCAAACCTGTTAAAATTTCGTCAGAAGCACTTTTCTTTTTAAACTTCTTATGTTAGAATTGCGAAAGAGCTGACAAGCTTCTGCTTTTGTTTGTGTCTCAAAACCAATGAGGAGGATGGATTTCATGCCTGACAACAAGGAAAAGTACGCACAGCTGCAGGAAGCCATTGCGAAGCACAAGGGCGAGCGCGGCGCGGTCATGCCGGTTCTGCAGGAAGCCATGAACATCTTCGGCTATGTGCCCCAGGATGTTCAGGAGATGATCGCGGACGGGCTGGGCGCCACGCTGAGCGAGGTGTACGGCGTCTCCACGTTCTACAGCCAGTTCTCCCTGGAGCCCAAGGGCGAACACGTGATCGGCGTCTGCCTGGGAACGGCCTGCTACGTAAAGGGCAGCCAGAAGATCCTGGACAAGCTTTCCGAGGAGCTGAAGATTGAAGTCGGACGCACCACGAAGGACGGGAAATTCACCCTGAACGCCACCCGCTGCCTGGGCGCCTGCGGCCTGGCTCCGGTCATGATGATCGGGGAAGAGGTTTACGGACGCCTGACTCCGGATCAGGTTCCGGACATCCTGGCGAAGTACTGAGCCGGAGGAGAGGCATATGCGGGACCTGAGCCTACATCTGCTGGATCTGGCGCAGAACAGCATCACTGCCGGAGCCTCCCTGGTCTCCGTCCGGATCACCCTGGAGGAGAACGGCTGGCTGGAGATGGTGCTGAAGGACGACGGCAGGGGAATGAGCCCGGAGCTGCTGGCCCGGGTGACCAGCCCCTTCGCCACCACCCGCACCACCCGCAAGGTGGGGCTGGGAATCCCCATGATGATGGAGAACGCGGAAAAGGCCGGCGGCACCCTGCGGCTGGAAAGCGAAGTCGGGAAGGGGACCGTGATGACCGTGACCATGGATACGGGAAACATCGACTGCCTCCCCCTGGGCGATCTGGAGGGAACGCTGCTGAGCCTGATCCTGACCAACCCGCTGCATCCGGATTTCCTGTTTGAGGGGAGGACCCCGAAGGGGGAATGCTCCTTTGACACCCGGGAGGTCCGGGCCGCGCTGGGAGGAGATATCCCGCTGAACGAGCCGGAGGTGGCCGCCTGGCTGCGGGATGCGCTGCACGAAGAACTGAGTCCAATATTCGGAGGTGTATGAATATGAAATCTTTGGCTGATCTGCAGGCGATTCGCGCGAAGACCCTGGAAAACATCAACATGCGCAAGGAAGGCGACAACGCCGCCCGCGTCATCGTGGGCATGGCGACCTGCGGCATCGCGGCCGGAGCCCGGCCCGTGATGCTGAAGTTCCTGGAGGAGATCAAGGAGCGGGATCTGCAGCATGTGACCGTCAGCCAGACCGGCTGCATCGGCATGTGCCGGCTGGAGCCCATG
>CAZRLU010000210.1:0-4001 GCA_964600995.1 uncultured Oscillospiraceae bacterium
GGACCTTCGCCTTCAAGACCTTTGACGGCAATCTCTTCCCGGCGATCCTGCGGTACCTGCCCACCTTCCTGGCCTTCTACATGGTGAGCACCGCCTCCATTTGCATCAATACCAACACGGAGAGGCTGCAGGGCTGGAAGGGATACGCGGTGGCGGTGCTGCTGAACGCCGGCGGCGCTCTGATCTGGCTGATCCGTCAATATGCGACCCTGTTCGCCACTGGCGTCGCGGCCCATCCGGGCGCGGCCCTGAGCGGCATCGTGCTGGTGGCCATGGCAGCGACCCTGATCGTGGCGGCTTGCATCAGCCGGTATCTGTACAAGCGCACCGGCAATATCTGGACCGCCGCCTTCACCAACGGCCTGCTGATGACCATCATGACCGTGGCGAACACGACGATCTTCTACAAGTAAGCTTCGGCGCCGGGAGAACCGGCGGAACGAAGGGAAAAGAACTGATCACGGCGCCGCTCCCGGAAGGGGGCGGCGCTTTTCTCCTCCGGCGGGAGAGCTGAAACACCGCCCGGGAATGACAGAAAAAACCGCCGGGAAAGCAGAAATTCCGTGGGCAAAAACCCTGTTTTATCAGGTAAAAATGTTGACAATCAAGAGGGGTTTGTGTACACTTTTGGAAGGCTTTTCTTCATTTGGATACGGCTGTAAATATCATAACGGAGGAATTATCACCATGCGCCACGGAGACCTGATCGCCAAAATGACCCTGGCGGAAAAATGCCAGTTTCTGTCCGGTAAAACCACCTGGCTCACCCATGACATCCCGAGGCTGGGCATTCCTTCCATGATGCTGTCCGACGGCCCCAGCGGCCTTCGGCGGCAGGCGGGTGCCGGGGATCATCTGGGGCTGAACGCCTCCACCAAGGCGACCTGCATTCCCTCCGCCTCCACGATTGCCAACGGCTGGAGCCCGGAGATCGCCCGGTGCATGGGCGGGATCGCCGGCGCGGATGCGCGGGCCCAGGGGGTTCAGGTACTGCTGGGGCCCGGGCTGAATACGAAACGGAGCAGCCTGTGCGGCCGGAGCTTTGAATACTATTCGGAGGATCCCTATCTGGCGGGCAAGCTGGCGGCCGGATATATCCGGGGCGTGCAGGAGAACGGGGTTTCCGCCTGCGCGAAGCATTTTGCCGCTAACAGCCAGGAGCTGCTGCGGATGCATTCCGACTCGGTCATGGATGAGCGGACCCTGCGGGAGCTCTATCTGACCAACTTCGAGATCGCCATCACCGAGGGCAAGCCCCGCTGCGTCATGACCTCCTATAACCGGCTGAACGGGACCTACACCAACGAGAACCCCCATCTGTACGACATCCTGCGGGGCGAATGGGGATACGACGGCATGGTGGTGACGGACTGGGGCGGAAGCAACAGCTACGTGGAGGGCGTCCGGGCCGGCATGAACCTGGAGATGCCCGCTGCCGGGGACGACAGCGCCCTGCAGCTGATTGAGGCAGTGAAGCAGGGGAAGATCTCCGAGGACATCGTGAACCAGCGGGTGGATGAGCTGCTGGACGTGATCCTGGAGACCTGCGGCAAGGAAGCCGTTCCGGCGCCGGACGCGGAAACGCAGCACCGGAAGGTCCGGGAGGCGGCGGAGATGTGCGCCGTGCTGCTGAAGAACGAAAAGAACCTGCTGCCCCTGAAGAAGGACGCCCGGGTGGCGGTGATCGGCGATTTCGCCGCCCATCCCCGCTATCAGGGAGCCGGCAGCAGCATGGTGAACCCCCAGCAGGTGGACGAAACCCTGCCGATGCTGGCGACCTACTTCCCGAACAACGTGGGATACGCCGCGGGCTTCGAGCGGCTGGACCGGGAGAACGCGAAGCTGGAGGAGGAGGCCCTCGCCCTGGCGAAGGGAGCGGAGGCGGTGCTGCTGTACATCGGCCTGCCGGAGGGCTTTGAAACCGAGGGCCTGGACCGGAACCATATGCGGCTGCCGGAAAACCAGATCCGGCTGATCCGAAAGCTGGGGGCGCTGGAGACGCCGGTGATCGCGGTGCTGTCCTGTGGCAGCGCGGTGGAGATGCCCTGGCTGGACCAGGTGGACGCCCTGATTTACGGCGGCCTGGGCGGCGAGGCCGGCGCGGAGGCTATGCTGCGGCTGTTGGCGGGGGAGGCGAATCCTGGCGGCAAGCTGGCGGAAACCTTCCCGATGGCCTATGCGGACATGCCCGTCAGCAAATACTATCCCGGGGAGGAAGCCACCAGCGAATACCGGGAAGGGATCTATGTGGGCTACCGTTATTTCGCCACTGCGAAGAAACCGGTCCGCTTCCCCTTCGGCTTCGGTCTGAGCTACACCAGCTTCGAATACAGCAACCTGACCATTTCCGAAAAGGGCGTGTCCTTCACCGTGACCAACACCGGGGAGCGGGACGGGGATGAAATCGCCCAGATGTACATCGCCCTGCCGGAGGCGAAGATCTTCCGCCCGGCCATGGAGCTGAAGGGCTTTGCCCGGATCAGCCTGAAGAAGGGGGAGACGGGGAAGGTGGAGATTCCCTTCGACGCCTATACCTTCCGGTATTTCAACGTGCAGAGCAACGCCTTCGAGGAGGAGGGCGGCACCTATGAGATCATGATCGGCGCCTCCAGCGAGGACATCCGCCTGCGGGGCACCTGGCAGATCCGGGGCACGGGAAAGCAGAACCCCTATGCCAGCCCCGCCCTGGCCTGCTATAAAAACTGTGAGCTGACCGAGATTCCGGACAGCGCCTTCCAGACCCTGCTGGGCCGGAAGCTCCCCGCCCACACCTGGGACAAGGCCGCGCCCCTGGACGAGAACGATACGATCCAGCAGCTGCGCTACGCGAAGAACCCGCTGGCGAGGCTGGTGTACCGCATCATGACCGGCAAAGTCAAAAAGGCCATTGAGAAGGGCAAGCCGGATCTGAACCTGCTGTTCATCTACAACATCCCCTTCCGGGGCATGGGCAAGATGATGGGCGGCATGGTGACGGCGGACATGGCGGAGGATATCCGGATGATGTGCAACGGGCACGGATTCCGGGGCATCGGACGGCTGATCGGCCACTGGTTCCACAAGCCGAAGCTTCCGGCGGAAACCTCCCAGGGGAACTGAGAAGCATCAAACAGCGACCGGGTTTTGCAGCCCGGTCGCTGTTTTTTTGCCGGCGGAAGCGGGGCCGAAGCCGCCGCTTTGCCGGAATTGGAATTGTGTTTTAAGCAGGCGTCTTATTCCGCCATCTTCGCCAGCACGTCGGCCTCCGCAGGGACGCTGGAGATGCCGCCGTGGCGCTGGGTGGAGAGGCTGGCGGCGGTGCAGGCGAAGCGGACGATGTCCCGGAGCTCCTGCTCTGAAAGCTGATCCGGGGCCTTTCCAAGGGCCAGGAAACGGCTCATGGCGCTGCCGCCGAAGATATCGCCGGCGCCGGTGGTATCCACCACATGGATGCCGGAGGGGCTGGCGACGGTGACCTCCTGCGCCGCGGTGGCAGCGAAGCAGCCCTTCGGCCCCAAGGTGGTATAGACCAGGGAAGCCCCATATTCCCGGAGCAGCTTCCGGGCGCCTTCCTCGGGGGACAGATCCCAGAGGAAGCGCACTTCCTCGTCGCTGATCTTGATGATGTCCGCCTGGCGGAGGCTCCATTCGATGGCCTCCCGGGCGGCGTCCTCCGTTTTCCAGAGGGGCTTGCGCAGATTGGGATCCAGGCTGATCAGTAAGCCAGCATCCTTCGCAGTCCGGATGGCCTGGCGTGTGGCGGATGCTGCCGGCTCATCGGTGAGGGAAAGCGTGCCGAAGTGGAAGACCCTGGCCTGGCGGATCAGAGATTCATTAACTTCCTCCGGACGGAGGCAGGTATCGGCACCGGGCTTCCGGGCAAAGCTGAAATCCCGGTTTCCGCTCGCATCGAGGGAGACGAAAGCCATGGTTGTGAAAGAAGCGGGGTCCATCAGAACACCGGTGGTGTCCATGCCGGCGGACTGAAGCGTGTTTACCAGCAGACGGCCGAACATATCGTC
>CAZRLU010000211.1:0-3983 GCA_964600995.1 uncultured Oscillospiraceae bacterium
TCCGGATCTGGTTGTTGGTGGGGGCGTAGTCCAGCTCGTTCCCCCAGTGGAAGGACACGATCACCAGGGGATACCGCTCCTTGGCCTCGGCGATGTCCACCGGCACCTTGTCCCACAGCTGCTCATACCGGTCGATGCACAGGTAGGACAGCATGGCGATCTGGATCCCCTTGGTTTCGAAGATGCCCATGTGCTCCGAGTTGGACCAGACGATGCCGGCCTCCTCCAGGGTCCGCTGGGTTTCCCCGTAGACCTCCTCCCCGTGGTCCATCACGTGGTTGTTCTCCAGGGAAACCGCCTCGATGCCGTTGTCCGGCAGCACGGAGACGTAGGAGGGCGGCGCGCTGAAGAGGAACTGGTTGTTCTTCTTGCCCGAGGGCACATAGGTGGATTCCGTCAGCGTTCCCTCGAAGTTCACCAGCGTCAGATCATCATCCAGGAGGATGTCCCGCATGTTCTGCATGGTGAAGTTGATGTCCCCGCCCTGTTCCTTCAGCTCGTCCTCAAAGATGTTCTTCCGCTTGCGGGTGTCCCCGCCGATGGTGAAATCCCCGGTGCAGGTGATGGTGATGATGGAGGAGCCGTCCGTATCCAGGACCTCCTTCTTCTCCTCCACCACTTCCTCGATGATCTCCTCGATCAGCAGATCCTCGTCGTCCGCGTCCACGTATTCCCCGCGGGCGGGCGCTCCGGAGATCGCGGCGGTAAGCATTGCCGCCGCCAGCAGCAGCCAGATTTTTTTCATGTTCCACTCCTTGAAGCCCGGAACCGTCCGGCTCCGGGCGCTCTCTCAGCCCTTCAGGCCCCGCACGAAATCCCCGATCCGGTCCAGGGCCACGTTCAGCTTGTCCAGCGCCGTGGCATAGCAGCAGCGGATGTTCCCTTCCCCGCAGGGGCCGAAGGCGTTCCCCGGCACCGCCGCCACGCTCTTTTCCCGCAGCAGCCGGGCGCAGAATTCCTCGCTGCTCAGCCCCGTAGACCGGATGGAGGGGAAGACATAGAAGGCTCCGTAGGGCTCGAAGCAGTGCAGCCCCATCTTCCGGAAGCTGTCCACCATCAGCCGGCGGCGCCGGTCGTAGCTCTCCCGCATGGTCAGCACGTCCTCGTATCCGTTCTCCCGGCCCGCCCGCAGCGCTTCCTCCGCGGCCACCTGGCCCATCCGGGGGGCGCACATGATCCCGTACTGGTGGATCTTGTTCATCACGGAGATGATCTCCTCCGGCCCGCAGGCGTAGCCCACCCGCCATCCGGTCATGGCGAAGGCCTTGGAGAAGCCGTTGATGGTGATGGTCCGCTCCGCCATCCCCGGCAGAGCGCCGAAGGAGGCGTGGGCCTTTCCCCCGTAGATCAGCTCCGCATAGATCTCGTCGGAGATGACCATCAGGTCATGCTTTTTGATGACCGGTACCAGGGCCTCCAGGTCCGCCCGCTCCATGATGCCCCCGGTGGGGTTGTTGGGATACGGAAGGATCAGGACCTTCGTCCGCTCCGTCACCGCCGCCTCCAGGTATTCCGGCTTCAGCCGGAAGTCGTCCTCCTCCCGGGTCTCCACCCCCACGGGGGTTCCTCCTGCGAAGATGACGCTGGGGGAATAGGACACATAGCTGGGCTCCGGCACCAGCACCTCGTCCCCCCGCCGGACCATGGCCCGCAGGGCCCCGTCGATGGCCTCACTGGCGCCGATGGTCACCAGGATCTGCTTCTCCGGATCGTAGGTAAGGCCGAACCGGTCCTGCAGATACAGGCTGATCTCCCTCCGCAGGGACAGAAGCCCCCGGTTGGGGGTATACTGGGTCTCGCCGTCCACCAGGGAATTGATCGCCGTGTTGCGGATATGGTAGGGAGTCTTGAAGTCCGGCTCGCCGACGCCCAGGGAAATGGTGTCCTTCATGGAGGCGGCCAGGTCAAAGAACCGCCGGATGCCGCTGGGCGGGACGGCGGCGATTTCCGGGTTCAGAAAGCGGTCGTAGTTCACGGGGAGATCACCAGCCTCCGGTCGGGATCCTCGCCCTCGAAGATGACGCCCTCCTCCTTGTACCGCTTCAGCACAAAGCTGGTCGCCGTCCCGGTCACCAGCTCCAGGGTGCTCAGCTTCGCCGACACGAAGGAGGCCAGCTCCCGCAGCGTCCGGGCCTCCACCAGCACCAGCAGGTCATAGGCGCCGGACATCAGGTATACGCTCTTCACCTCGTCAAACCGGTAGATCCGGGCCGCCACCGCGTCAAAGCCCATATCCCGCTGGGGGGTGACCCGCACCTCGATCATGGCCTCCACCCGCTCCCGGTCCGTCAGATCCCAGTTGATCACGGGAGAATACCGCAGGATCACCCTGCGCTTCTCCAGGCTGTCGATCGTCTCCGCCACTTCCTCCATCGTGGCCCCGGTCATCACGGCCATCTTTTCCAGGGGCAGGCGGCAGTCCTCCTTCAGCAGATCCAGGAGGGATGACTCCAGCTTCGTCATGCGCGCAACACATCCTTTGCAGTCAAATCATACAGAGCGTATTTTACATCAGAAAGGACGCCCGCGCAAGCGGCAGCGCTCACCCCTCCGCCGGGGACTGTTCACGGCAGGTTTTCTCTCCCCTCCGGCAGGATTTTCCGCCCTCCGCGTGGTATATTCTCCTTGGACTGATCGGCCCGCCGGAGGGGTTCCCTTCCCAGGGCCGGAGCGAAGGTGGTTTGGATGGCGTCACGGTTTCCTCCCTCCTGGCTGGAGGAGCTTCGCAGCCGGTGCGACCTGGTGCAGGTCGTCTCCGGCTATGTCGCCCTGAAGAAAAACGGGCGGCGCTACTGGGGTCTCTGTCCCTTTCACGGGGAAAAGACGGCCTCCTTCTCCGTGGATTCCGAGGCCCAGCTGTATTACTGCTTCGGCTGCAAGGCCGGCGGCAGCGTGTTCACCTTTATTCAGGAGATGGAGCATCTCAGCTTCCACGAGGCCGTGGAGCTCCTGGCGGACCGGGCCCACATGCCCCTTCCGGAGATGGTCAACGACGCGGATTACGAAGCCCGCCGCGCCCGGCGGGAAAGGCTGCTGAACGCCAACCGGGATGCGGCACGCTTCTTTCATGAAACTCTTTTCACCCCGGACGGAGCCGCGGCCCTGCAGTATCTCCGGGGCCGGGGGCTCAACGATGCCGTCATCCGGAAGTTCGGCCTCGGCGCCGCGCCGGATAAGTGGGACGCGCTGCTGAAGCATCTCACCTCCCTGGGCTATACTCCGGAGGAGTTGCAGCTGGCCAACCTGGTCGTCCTCCGGGAGGCGGAGGTCCCGGAGGACGGCGGGCCCGCCCGGCCTGCCCGGGCCTACGATGTGTTCCGCAACCGGGTCATGTTCCCCGTCATCAACCAGTACGGCAATGTCATCGCCTTCAGCGGCCGGATTCTCGAAAAAGGGGGAGAGCGGAAGTATCTCAACACCTCCGACACCCCGGTCTTCAACAAGCGGAAGAACGTCTTCGGCGCCAACCTGCTCCGGAAGGAGCGGCATCTGGACCGGGTCATTCTGGTGGAAGGGAACCTGGACGTGGTCAGCCTGACCCAGTTCGGCATTCCCGGCGTCTGCGCCACCCTGGGCACCGCCCTCACCCCGGAGCAGGCCCAGCTTCTCCGCCGCTTCGCCCCGGTGGTGCATCTGGCCTACGACGGGGATTCCGCCGGCCGGCACGCCATCCTGAAGGGCCTGGATCTCTTCCGGGACGAAGGGGTCCCCTGCCGGGTGCTGGATTTCCCCGAGGGCATGGATCCGGATGAGTTCATCCGGAAGGAGGGCGTGGATAAATTCCGAAGCCTTCCCCAGCTGTCCCCGGAGGCCTACCGGATCCGCCGGCTCCGGGATGATCTGGATCTCTCCGCCCGGGAGGGCCGGGTGGAATACGCCCGCCAGGCCGTTGCCGTCATCGCCGGCCTGGATCCCGTGGAGCGGGACGGATATCTGAAGGATCTGGCGCTCCAGACCGGGTTTTCCCGGGAGGTCATCGATGC
>CAZRLU010000212.1:0-3959 GCA_964600995.1 uncultured Oscillospiraceae bacterium
TGACGAGCCAGGGCCGGATTGTATGGACGGCGAAGTCAATGCTCTGGTGTTCAATATTGGAGAAGGTTGCGTGCTCCAGATTGCCCACGAGGTGAGGCGGTACCCTGAAGATCCGGCAAATCTCATCCACCTGAAACTTGCGGGTTTCCAGAAACTGCGCTTCATTGTTCGGGATGGCAATCGGCTCAAACTTCATGCCTTCCTCCAGTATTGCTACACGGTTCGCGTTGGACGATCCGCCGTATGCACTGTTCCAGCTTTCCCGGAGAGCCTTCGGGTTTTTCACGGTATTCGGGTGAGTCAGGATGCCAGAAGGCCGTGCGCCGTTGGAGAAGAACTTACTGCCGTACTCTTCGGAAGCGATGCCGAGGCCGATAGCGTTTTTCTCCAGCGCGATGGGGCTGTATCCCATGATCCCGTCAAACCCAAGGCCGGGAATGTGCAGGACATCCTCCGGGGAAAGGACAACCGTTTCCCCTGTGCTGGTCATGTAGGTATAAGTCAGGATACCTTTCTTATCCCTGTCCACTGTCATCTTATCCGGCAGGAGCGGATACAGGCCTGTGACCTGGTTTCGTCCGGAGCGGATAATCTGGCAGTAGCTGTTTCCCCAGAGCAGCAGGTGCGCCAGCATGACCTCCCGCAGAATGAACGATGTCATTTCGCTGTTTGGCTCATCGTGGAGCAACAGGTACAGCGGGTGTTCCGTAGCTTTTCGGTTCCCGTCATCCTTGGCTTCATACACCCCCAGCGGCAGGCTGGCGACTGTTTCCGAAATGACCCGGACGCAGGCGTAAACCGTGGAAAGCTGGATCGCAGTGTTCGCGTTGACCGGCTTTCCGGAGCCGCTTGTGCCGAAGTAGAAGGTTGGCGCGGCGCTGACGCTGTCCTGGGGCTTGTCCCGCGCACGGAAGAGCGCTGTGAATGGGTTCTTCATGGTGAAATCCTCCTTATAATCCAGATCCGGTTTTCTTATCGTGGCACTCTTTACAGAGCGGTTCCCAGTTGGTCTGATCCCAGAACAGCGTCTTATCACCTCTGTGCGGAATGATATGATCCACCACTGTCGCCGGGACGACTTTTCCCTCTGCCTGACAGAAAGCACAAAGAGGATGCTGTTTTAAGAAAAGCGCCCGGGTTTTCTGCCAGCGAGCGTCATATCCACGGGCGGCGGCTCCGCCTCGCAGACGTTCACCACTCCACATGATATGATCCTTGCAAAACACCTGACCCTGTTCGCAGAATTCCGGGCATCCGGGATAGCGGCAGGGTCTTCTTGGTTTCTGCGGCATGCGTTCTTCCTCCTCAATCCAGGATGAGAAATCCTCGGTCATCATAGACCGAAGTGCCCGAGTTGGCGTTCTTCAATGCTCGATCCAAGGCCATGACCAAGGCCACGGCACCGTCAACCTTTTCCGTGGATTTCTCTTTGTCTATCTTCAGGTTTCCGGCAGGATCTGTCCGCACAAAGGCATTGTCCATATTCCATCTGAGTACCGGATGCCCACCATGGTTCAGCTTCCTTTCCAGCACCAGGCGCATCAGCTCCTTCGTTGGAGGGCTCATATCCCGATATCCCTGACCAAAGGGGACCATCACGAAGCCATCATCTTCCAGGGTCTGCACCATCATACTGGCATTCCACCGGTCATAGGCAATTTCCCGGATATTGAAGCGTTCACCCAACTGCAGGATGAACTGCTCGATGAAGCCATAATGCACCACATTACCCTCCGTGGTGTGGATGAATCCCTGTCGCTCCCACTTGTCATACATCACATGATCCCGGCGGACACGCAGCTGTAAGGTATCCTCCGGCAGCCAGAAATGTGGCACGACGATGTACTGTTCTTCGTCGTCCCGTGGCGGGAATACCAGTACCAATGCTGTCAGGTCGCTTGTGGAAGACAAGTCCAGCCCTGCATAACAGGCTCGTCCTTCCAGATCCTGTTCGTTGACCACACCGCCGCATTCATCCCATTTATCCATCGGCATCCAGCGAACGGACTGCTTCACCCACTGGTTCAGGCGGAGCTGCCGGAACATATTCTCATCCGCAGGCGTTTCCTGCGCCTTGTGAAACGCGTCTCGTACCTTGTCGATGGTAATGGTCTGATCCAGGGATGGATTCGCCTTGTACCAGTTTCGCTCATCCGTCCAGTCCGCATCATCCGGCAGGCCGAAAACCACAGGATAGAACCGGGGATCATCCTTCCGGCCTTCCAGGATATCGATTGCCTTCTGATGCACTTCCCAGCAGATGCTGTTCCGGTCTGTTCCGGCGGTTGTCAGGAAAAACCACAGCGGCTGCTTTCTTGCATCGCCGCTTCCCTGTGTCATAACATCGTACAATGCCCGATTCGGTTGGGTATGCAGTTCATCGAAGATACAAGCGCTGACATTCAGACCGTGCTTTGTCGCTACTTCACTGGAAAGCACCTGGTAGATACTGCCGGTCGGCTGATACACCATTCGCTTCGTGGACGGGATAATCTTGATCCGCTTACTAAGCGCCGGGGACTGTTTCACCATATCCACAGCCACATCAAACACAATTGCTGCCTGCTGACGATCGCTTGCGCAGGAGTATACCTCCGCCCGCCATTCATCATCGTTGCAGAGCATGTTCAGAGCGATGGCTGCGCCGAGTTCTGATTTCCCCTGCTTCTTCGGGATTTCAATATACGCGGTGGTATATTGCCGTATCTCCGGATTGTCCTCACGAACCGTCCCGAAAACATCCCGGATGATTCTTTCCTGCCACGGTAGCAGTTTAAACGGCTGCCCATGGAATTCGCCTTTGGTATGCTTCAGGCACTCAATGAACTGGATCACCCTGCGGGCTTTCGCGTCATTTTGCATCCTGCCAGCCTCCCTTCAGAACGTTTTCCATCGGATCATCCACATCCGTCTTCTCCCCCGCGTTCGCATAAATCCGGGCGCGGCTGGCAGGCGTAAGTCCGAACTCAGAACAGAAAGACTGCATGATCTTCAGGTTCTGCTGGGCAATGGATACCTGGGGTACCTGCTGTACATAACCGGAAGGCGTTTTGAAGATTGTTCCATGCTGGGACAGGAACTCTTCGGCTTCCCGCCACCGGGCATATGCCTGGCAATATCCGGCAAAAGCCTCAAGATCATGATCCGTCAAAACTCCCATAGCCATCAGGGCGGGAGCCAGACGTTTCCATTCCTTTTTTGCTTCTGGCATCAGCCACGCCGGACACTTTACGTTCACCTGAGAAGGAACCGGTTCATTTTTGTTCAGCGGCCTGCGTCCCTTTCCCCTGTCCCCTTCCAGCAGCTTAATCGCTGTCGGAAGAGGTTTTCTTCCTCTGGTAGCCATACTGGCTCACCTCCTCCCTATCAAAGTGTGTTTCTGTAATACTGTCATTCGCCTGTAACTACCGCACTATAGGGCAGCGTTTTCCCATCCCGCATCACGGTAATCTCCTGTTCCGGATAATCCAAGTGGAAGCGTTCTACGATAACCGTGGCGTACTTTGGATCCAGTTCCATCGTTCTACAGATGCGATCAGTCTGCTCACAGGCAATCAGCGTCGATCCGCTGCCACCGAACAGATCTATCACGACAGCGTTCGGTGCGCTGCTGTTCCTGATCGGATAACAGAGCAGCGGAATCGGTTTCATCGTCGGATGATCCGCGCTCTTTTTCGGCTTGTCAAAATTCCAGATCGTGGACTGCTTCCGGTCGGAGAACCATTTATGCTTTCCATTGGGAAGCCATCCGTAGAGCACCGGTTCATGCTGCCACTGGTAAGGGCTGCGGCCCAGCACCAGGCTGTTCTTCACCCAGATGCACACCCCGGAAATATGAAAACCGGACTCTTTGAAAGCCCGGCGAAAATTCAGTCCTTCCGTGTCCGCATGGAATACATATGCGCTGCCACCCTCTGCCATGTGTGCGGCGATATTCTTGAAAGCAGCCAACAGAAAAG
>CAZRLU010000213.1:0-3957 GCA_964600995.1 uncultured Oscillospiraceae bacterium
ACATGCACCGGAGAGGCAATGACCTGCTCGGGAGAAAGCTCCTCCATCAGCAGGCACACCCCGACCACGTCCGCCACCGCGTCCATCGTGCCCACCTCATGGAAATGGATCTCGCTGACCGGCCTCCCGTGGGCGTGGCTTTCCGCCTCGGCAATCAGCTGATACACCGCCTTGGCGTTCCTTTTCACTCCGTCTGAAACCTCCAGCCCGTCAATCAGCTTTTCAATCTCCGCCATGGTGGCATGATGATGCGCATGCCCGTGCTCATGGTCATGATGGTCATGATGGTCATGGCCGTGCTCCGCGCCATGGGCTTCCTCATGACCGTGTTCATGATCATGCCCGTGTTCATGCTCCTCGTCATGGGAATGGTCATGTCCGTGATCATGGTCGTGCTCCGTGCCATGAAAATGCGCATGCTCATGATCGTGTTCGTGCCCATGATCATGCTCCGCGTCATGGAAATGCGCATGTCCGTGGTCATGTATATCCGCGGACTCCTCTTCCTCTCCGTTGATCACCACGCTGATATGCGTTCCGACGATCCCGCACTTCGACATGGCCTCCCCGCGCACCTGAACGCCCGGCAGGCCCAGGGAATTCATCTTCCGGAGAAAGGCATCCCGGTTGTCCGTCAGCTCCATCAGGGCCCCGGTCAGCATGTCTCCCGCCGCGCCCATTCCGCATTCCAGATAAAGTGTCTTCATTTTCGACTCTCCTCCTCATCGATTTCCCGGTCTTCCCGGTCTCCTTCCGGCTTCGCCTCCATCCATAAACGGGCAGGCCTTCCCGATGCGTTTCTCCGGCTTACGGAAAGCATTCGTCCATACGGATCTGCTCCTCCTCCTGCCGCAGTCCGTGGCAGTAATCATAATACCAGCAGGCGTAAGGCTCGGAGCATTGGGGGCCCGTTTCCGTCCGGAGCTCATCTCTTTGCTTCTGCAGCCTGTTCAGATCCCAGATATGCTCGTTCACCCACCGGTAGCAGTCCTTTGCCTCCCGGGTAATTTCCACCGGAACGAAAGGGTCCTCCACGGCTCCGTGAGTAACAATGAAGATCCGGTTGATTTTCAGTCCGGCTCTCGTAATGATATAGTACTGAAATCCGGCGTCCCGGATAAATTGCTCATGCACCTCCGGGCTGTTCTTGACCTCATAGAAATCGTGGCCCGTTTCTGTTTTCCGCAGGATGTCCACGGCGCAGTAATTGTTGTAATAAATAAAGGCGGCTTCGCAGATCACCGGCGTCCCCATCCGGAGATGCTCCGCGGTCCTCTCCGCCATTTTTTTCTTGTCCGGAATACGGGTTCCCGGTCGGTAGACCGTCATTTCCTCATAAGGGCCGAACATGCCCATCGCCTGGTCGCCGAAATCATTTCCCGCGTCCAGCCTTTCCTGCACTTCCCGGGGAATCACCCGCAGACCGGGCTTGTGCTTGTCCAGCCACAGCATCTTCGGGCATTGCATACCCCGCATGAAATCCGTTTTTGTAATGCCCATTCTGCCCTTTCCGGAATCCGGCTTCCGCTCCCTCCATGAATCGCCAAGGGGCAATCTGTCTGCTCCACCCGCGCAGGGGCATTATAGCATCCGTCCCTTCCTTTGGGAAGAGGGTTCCCAGAGACGGGAATCGGTCTTCACGCCTCCGGGGGTTGGCTTTTCCCGTCCCCGCCTTTCCTTTCCATCCCCGCTGCATAAATGTTAGTTAATATTATCTTTATTTTTCATACAGGCAGTTCTTCCCGGGAAAATTTTATGCTTGATATTGACTTTTTAGTCTTGTTAGTTATAATTAACATACGTTAGATTGATCTAACGCATATTCAGATCCGTGTCAGAAAGAGGGAGGGTCCATGATTCCACTTAGTTTCGCAAATCCGGGTGAAGAAAACATCATTCGGAAGGTGGGCGGTAGTCCTGAGGTGAAAAAACATCTGGAAAATCTTGGGTTTGTGGTCGGGGGAACGGCCACGGTCATCTCTTCCATGAACGGAAATGTCATCGTCAAGGTGAAGGAGTCCCGAATCGCCCTGAATGACGACATGGCTCACAGGATCATGATTTAAGGAGGATTGGGTTCATGCGCACGTTAAAGGATATCCCGGTCGGCGAAAAGGCAACGGTGATCCGGATCCACGGAGAGGGCGCGGTAAAGCGCCGGATCATGGATATGGGAATCACCCGGGGCGTGGAGGTTTTCGTCAGGAAGGTCGCTCCCTTGGGGGATCCGGTGGAGATCACCGTCCGCGGTTATGAGCTTTCCCTCCGCAAGGCGGACGCGGACAGCATTGAGGTGGAATGACAATCCAGCAGATCAGCCGATCCGCGTCAAATCTGAAAGGAGATTATCGATATGGACATAAGGATTGCTCTGGCCGGAAATCCCAACAGCGGAAAAACAACGCTCTTCAACGCCCTGACCGGGTCCAACCAGTTCGTGGGAAACTGGCCCGGCGTCACGGTGGAGAAAAAGGAAGGCCGGCTGCGCCGTCACGACGGCGTGATCATCACGGACCTCCCCGGCATCTATTCCCTCTCTCCCTACACCCTGGAGGAGGTTGTGGCCCGGAACTATCTGATCAACGAGCGGCCCGACGCCATTCTGAACATTATAGACGGCACAAACCTGGAGCGGAACCTGTATCTGACCACCCAGCTCGTGGAGCTTGGGATTCCCGTGGTCCTGGCCATCAACATGATGGATATCATCCGGAAAAACGGGGACAAGCTGGACACCAGGGAGCTCTCCAGGCAGCTGAAATGCCAGATCGTGGAAATCTCCGCCCTGAAGGGCGACGGCGTTATGGAAGCCGCGGAAGCGGCCATCGCCGCGGCCCAGAGCGGAAAAACCATCCCGCAGCATACCTTCTCCGGTCCCGTGGAGCATGCCCTGGCTCATATCGAGGAAGCCGTGGTCCACGATCTTCCCGATGAGCAGCAGCGCTGGTACGCCATCAAAATCTTCGAGCGGGACGAAAAGGTTCTGGAGAAGCTGCAGATTCCCGCCGAAACCATGAGCCATATCGAATCGGACATCGCGGCCGCGGAAAAAGAGTTGGATGATGACGCGGAAAGCATCATCACCAACGAGCGCTATGTCTACATCGCCCAGGTGCTGAAATCCTGCTATCGCAAGCACAGCGCCGGCAGTCTGAGCACCTCGGACAAAATTGACCGGGTGGTGACCAACCGCTTCCTCGGGCTGCCGATTTTTGCCCTGATCATGTTCGCGGTCTACTGGATTTCCATGGTCGGCATCGGAACTCCGGCGACGGACTGGGCCAATGACGGCCTGTTCGGGGATGGGTACCATCTCTTCGGAAACGGAACCGCCGAATATGAAGCCGCCGCCGAGCGCTACGGGGATACCGACGCGATCCTGGCCGCCTTCTCCGAGGCATACGGCGTTGAGCTAAGCGAGGATAATATGCAGGAATCCCTGGACGCGCTGGTGGCCGCGGTGCCCGAGGACGCCTCCGTCACCTATGTCACCCAGGATGAGGAAACCCTGGAAACCGAGGAGCATCCCGGCACCAACAAGGCTGCGCTGAAGCAGGCGGTGGCCGAATATCTGTCCGTGGAGGAAGGATATAAATCCGAACCCGGCGCCCCGGATCCCGCGGCCTACGGCACCTGGGTGCCCGGCATCCCGGCGCTTGTGGAGCAGGGTCTGGACGCAGTAAATACAGCTCCCTGGCTGAAGGGGCTGATCCTGGACGGCATCATTGCCGGCGTGGGCGCGGTGCTGGGCTTTGTACCCCAGATGCTGGTGCTTTTCCTGCTGCTGGCCTTCCTGGAAGCCTGCGGCTACATGGCGCGTATCGCCTTTGTCCTGGACCGGATCTTCCGGAAGTTCGGTCTTTCCGGCAAATCCTTCATCCCGATGCTGATCGGCACCGGCTGCGGCGTTCCCGGAATCATGGCCTCCCGGACCATTGAAAATGAGCGGGATCGCCG
>CAZRLU010000214.1:0-3929 GCA_964600995.1 uncultured Oscillospiraceae bacterium
CCGCCAGGACGCGGAGGAAAAGGAGCGGCTGCGGGCCGCCTATACGGATCTGCTGTTGTATGAGGAGGCGGCCGCCGCCGGCATCGGCGCTCCCATGCTGGAGGACGCCGGGTCCCGGAGGGTCTACGCCCTGCGGAGCCGGGTTCCGGGCGGGGCGGACGCGGTGATCCACGTCAATGGCGCCAGCATGGAGCCCACCTTCCCTAACGGCAGCTATGTCTACGTCCGGAGCGGCGGGGAGATCGCCCCCGGGCAGATCGGGATTTTCATCGTGAACAACGAGGCCTTCATCAAGGAGTACCGGCCGGAGGGCCTGGTTTCCCATAACCGGCGGTATCCGGTGATCCGCGCCGGGGAGGGGACGGAGGTGCGCTGCTGCGGCCGGGTGACCGGCGCCGTGGGGGAGGGGGACATCGCCTCCGGCTCCCTGCTGGAGAAGATCGAAACCGCTTTTGAGGAAAAATGAGCCCCGGCGGATTCCGTCCGGAGCGCTTCGGAGGGAGCCGGGCATGGAACGGGTGTACGCCGCCATCGACATGAAGTCCTTTTACGCCTCGGTGGAGTGCGTCCACCGGAATCTGGATCCCCTGAAGGCCCGGCTGCTGGTGGCGGACGAAAGCCGGTCCGACCAGACCATCTGCCTGGCGGTTTCCCCGGCGCTGAAGGCCATCGGCGTGCCGGGACGGCCAAGGCTTTTCGAGGCGAAGCAGGCGATCCGGGAATACGAGGCGGCCACCCGCACCCGGGTGTCCTATCTGATCGCCGTGCCCCGGATGGCGGAGTATGAGCGGGTTTCCGCCCAGATCTATTCGGTGTTTCTCCGGTTCGCCGCCCCGGAGGATATCCATGTATACAGCATCGACGAATCCTTCATCGACTGCACCCCTTACCTGCATCTGTATCAGGAGGAGGCCCGGCGCCAGGGGGTGCATCCGGCGCACCTGATGGCCATGACCATGATCCGGGCCGTGCTGGCGGAGACGGGGATCACCGCCACCTGCGGCATCGGCACCAATTTGTATCTGGCCAAGGTGGCGATGGATATCGTGGCGAAGAAAAAGAAGCCGGACCGGGACGGGGTGCGCATCGCGGAGCTCAACGAGGACAGCTACAAATACCTGCTGTGGGAGCATCAGCCCCTGACGGACTTCTGGCAGATCGGCCCGGGCAAGGCCCGGAGGCTGAACCGGGCCTTCCTCTTCACCATGGGGGACGTGGCCGCCAAAACCCAGCAGGACGAGGAATGGTTCTACAAAACCTTCGGCATCGACGGGGAGATCCTGATCGACCACGCCTGGGGCATCGAGCCGGTGACCATGGCGGACATCAAGGGCTACCGCACGGACAGCAACAGCCTCTCCAACGGCCAGGTGCTGCCGCGGCCCTACAAATATGAAGAGGCCCGGCTGGTGCTGGCGGAGATGACCGAGGTGCTGTGCGCCGACATGTTTTCCAAGGGCGCGGTCAGCTCCTGCTTCGGCTGGTGGGTTTCCTATGACTACAAGTCCCTGGAGATCCTGCCGGGCTACGAGGGGCCGGTGACGGCGGATTTCTACGGGCGGATGCACCCCTGCCACAGCGGGGGCACCGTGAGGACCCGGGGGCTGACCAACAGCCTCAGCACCGTGGGGGAGGCGATCCTGCGGGCCTTTGACGCCGGGACGGACCACCGGCTGCTGTACCGGCGGCTGGGGGTTTCTGCCAATGAGATCCGGGCGGACACGGCGGGGCTGCAGATGGACCTGTTTACGGACTATGCGCTGCTGGACCGGGAGCGCAGGATTCAGGGGGCCATGGCGGAGGTGCGGCGGAAGTACGGCGCCAACGCTGCCTTCCGGGGGATGAACCTGCTGGAGGGGGCGACCCAGCTGGAAAGAAATCAGCAGATCGGCGGACACCGGGCCTGAGATACGGCCGGCGCCCCCGGTCCGCGGCGGAGGTGAGGGGGATGATGACGGTGGGCGCGATGCAGATGCCCCCGGATTTCAGATACCGGAGCGTTTTTCTGAAGGGCCGGCCCCGGCACGGGGAGTGGGACGCCTTTTCCCTGCGGCACCCGGCCATGGACCGGGGGCGGCGGGCGAAGATCTTCAGCCCCTTCGACGCCCTGAAGGGCTTCAGCGAGGCGGTGGCGGCCAAGGATGAGATCTATGTGAGCCGGCCCGAGCCCGGCGAGGAGGAGCGGGAGGAGCTGAACCGGCGGCTCTGCCGCCTGGCGGAGCGGATCCGCCGGGGGCGGCGGACGGGCGCAGGCGGCGCGCGGGTGCGGGCGGTGTACTTCGTTCCCTGCGGGGACCGGGAGCATCCGGCCTGGGGGCTGCGGGGAAAGCTGGCGGCGGCGGAGGGACGCTGCACCCGGCTGGAGGCCGCCGCGGAGCGCAGCCTCACCGTGGACGGGACGGTGATCCGCCTGGAGGACCTGCTGTCCCTGGAGGGAGAGGGGCTCTCTGACCCGGAATGGGAGACGGACGCGCCTTGAGGGATGAGCTGCGCAGGCTCCGCTGCTGCGTCACCGGGCAGGAGCTGCCCCTGCTGAAGCGGCCGGAGGACGACATCAAGGTGGATCTGGAAAACTGCATCCTGCGGGCGGCCGCCGAGGGCTTCACCACCTTCATCTCCGGCCTGGACTGCGGGGTGGATATCTGGGCGGCGGAGATCGTGGTGCGGCTGCGGCTGCGGGATCCGAAGCTGCATCTGGTCGCCGCGGTGCCCTTTCCCGGCTTCGACGAGGAATGGGAGGAGGGCTGGCGGACCCGGTACCGGCTGCTGCTGAGCCAGGCGGAATACGTGAAGGTGCTGGAGCCGGGGCCCTCCGGGGAGGCTTTCCGGAAGCGGAACGAGTGGATGGTGGCCCACAGCGCCCGGGTGATCGCCGTCTGCGGCGGGCAGCCCGGGGAAACCCGGAACGCGATCCGCTACGCCCGGCTGTGCCGGGTGCCGGTGATCCTGCTCTCCGGATAGGCGCCGGGGAAAAACCGGGGAGTTTTTTGCCTTTCCCGGAAATACGGGGTGGAAAAACGCGGAAAGTATGCTATGATAAGAAAGCTGCGGAGCGGGCGGGCCGGAGGCCGGGGCTCCGGGCGGAAATGGATATAATAAAAAGGAGAGGGAAGAAGATGCGGATCGCGCTGATCAACGAAAACAGCCAGGCGGCGAAGAACGGCCTGATTGAAAAGGTGTTGAAAAAAGTGGTGGAGCCCCTGGGCCACGAGGTGGTCAACTACGGGATGTACACGGCGGAGGACGCCTGCCAGCTGACCTATGTGAAGGCCGGGCTGCTGGCCGCCATCCTGCTGAACAGCGGCGCGGCGGATTTCGTGGTGACCGGCTGCGGCACCGGCGAGGGCGCCATGCTGGCCCTGAACAGCTTCCCGAGGGTGCTCTGCGGCCATATTGAAAGCCCCCTGGACGGCTTCCTCTTCGCCCAGATCAACGACGGGAACGCCATCGCTCTTCCCTTTGCGGAGAACTTCGGCTGGGGCGCCGAGCTGCAGCTGGAACAGATCTTCACCCAGACCTTCTGCTTCGGCAAGGGCAACGGCTATCCGCCGGAGCGGGTGGTGCCGGAGCAGCGGAACAAGAAGATCCTGGACCAGGTGAAGGAAGTGACCCACCGGGATATGCTGAGCATCCTGAAGGATATCGATCAGGACTTCCTGAAGGAGACCGTCAGCGGCGAGCATTTCGCGGAGCTCTTCTTCCCGGCCTGCAAGGATCAGGCGATTGCGGACTGCCTGAAAAAGGTGCTGGGCTGCTGAGAAGGGGTTTCCGGACCGCGGCCTGAAAACGAATCAAGCGGGCGCCCCGGCTTTGCTGCCGGGGCGCCCGCTTGCTGTCTGTATGCTGCTTTCCGGAAGCGGAGAGCAGGGAACGGCGCCGGGGCAGATCCGCCTGCCCCGGCCCTCAGCCGTGAACCCGGATCTCCGGCA
>CAZRLU010000215.1:0-3927 GCA_964600995.1 uncultured Oscillospiraceae bacterium
CCGCGATGTTCTCCCCCTCCAGCATCCGCTTCCGCTCCTCCCGGCTCGGCGCGTCCAGCTCCAGGATCTTGCAGACCGGGTTGTTCAGATAAAACCAGGCGGGCAGGTCATTCAGCTTGTTCACCAGCAGGATCAGCAGATTCTGCTTCCGGCCATTGGGCGTCCGGACCCAGGCGCTGCTCAGGGCGCTCTGCAGCAGGATGTTGAAGCTGTTCACATCCTGCTGGTCCATTCTTTCCGGCGTCGTGATGTAGTGGCTTGCCATCTCCAGCACCACCGCCGTGGCTTTCTCCGTCTGTCCCAGGGCCCTGCGGATTACATTGGGCGCGGTATCCGCGTCATTTCCCTTGAATTCCGCCTGCACAGCGCCCCGGTTCACCGTGGTCCCCGTCATGGCCGCGAACCGGTTCAGCATCCCGGGATCATAGGGGCTCACAAAGCCCACCAGATTGCTGTAAAAAACGATCTGATCATAGCCCTCATCCCTGAGATAGGTATACAGATACCGGCTCAGGGGAACAATCTCGTCCTGCTTCAGGCTGCCGGCCACCGGATAGCGGTATTGATCCAGCACATTTCCTTCCAGAATCAGCAGCGGTTTGATCCGGCTGAAAATCTCCAGCTCCCGGTGCCATTTGGAAATCAGTTCCTCCATCTCTCTTCTCCCCCGGAAAGTAAAGCTGCGGAGCCGCCCGGATCCTTCCCGGCCGGCGGCTCTCCTCTCGCCGAAATTATAGCACAGGAAGCCGGAAAAAAGAAGATGCTGCCCGTCTTCCCGCGCCTCCCTGGTTTTTTCCTTTTCGCCCTCCCGCATCCTCTGTCCGTTCCGGCGCCCCTTGTTTCTTTTTCCGCTGCTGAAGAATGGTTTCCCGGTGTTTTTTCCGTCTTTTCATGAAAACTTCATGATTCCCGGTTTCCCCCTTGGAATTAAGCGTCCGTTTTCTCCCCGTTCTTCACGTTTTCCGGAAAATACCGCGTCTCCGGGCCTTCGCCCGGAAGGATGGCTTCCTTTTTTCGGCTTGACCTTCCCTGATTTTCATGATATGATTCATGAAATATTTTGAAGGGATTGGCAGGAGATAAGATGGCGCATGTAAAAAACCGTCCCACCATGGTGGATGTAGCCCGGGATGCGGGGGTCTCCCTGGGAACCGTTTCCCGCGTGATCAACGGCCGCCAGGTGGGCCAGGAGTTCCGGGAAAAGGTGGAGGCCTCCATTCAGCGGCTGGATTACCGGTACAACCGGAACGGCCTCGCCCTGAGGACGGACAGCAGCAGCACCGTCGCTCTGATCATTCCGAATACCATCAACCCCTATTTTTCCCTGCTGGTCCATCATATCAACATGGCCCTGGAAAAGCGGGATTACAGGATGCTCCTCTGCTTTACGGAATATGACAACAGCCGGGAGGCCGAGTTTGTCGAGATGGCTGCCCAGAACCGGGTGGACGGGGTGATCGCCCTGACCTATAATCCGAATCTGTCCATTCCCGATGACATTCCCTTCGTCACCATCGATCGCTTCTTCTCCGTTTCCGTGCCCTGCATCGCCTCGGACAATTTCGGCGGAGGCATGCTGGCGGCCCGGAAGCTGAAGGAGCTGGGCTGCCGCAGCGTCGCCTTTCTCCGGATCGGCTCCGCCCTGACAAACGAGCCCAGCAAAAGGAAGGACGGCTTCATCAGCGGCTGCCTGGAGGAAGGGCTTCGCTATGACGTCATCGCCCTGGAGGACGGCGCTCCCTTTGAGCGGTTCGAGGAATTCCTGGCCGCGCATCTGCAAAACGGCCGGCTGGATTTCGACGGTCTGTTTGTGGGCACCGATTCCCTGGCCTGGCAGATTATCCGGATCCTGAACCGGATGGGGCTGCGGGTGCCGGAGGATGTGCAGGTAATCGGCTTTGACGGGATCCGCATGTTCGGAACCATGGAGCCCGTCGTATCCACCATTGTGCAGCCCGTGCAGGAAATCGCGGAAACCTGTGTGGACACCGTGCTCTCCCGGCAGCTGTCCAGCCGCCCCTCCCTGATCTGCCTTCCCGTGCACTATGAATACGGCGGCACCACCCGGGAATAAAGCCCGAATCCGAAATGAAAAAAGGCCGGATCGTCTTTCCCCTGCGGACAGGCGATCCGGCGTTGCTTTATTCAGAAATATGTTCCATCAGATCCCCCGCGCCGCTGTCCGCGCCTACGGAGGTGTAATAGAGGCCGAAGGCCGCGTTGTCATGCTCCCCGTGAACCGAGAAGCTCCAGTCCCGCTTGATCTGGCTGGCATGGAACTGAAAAGCTTCCTCCGCCACCTCATAGCCGGTCTTCCCCCCGAAGGCCACCAGCGGCACGCTCCAGTCGCAGACGATGGGATTCTTTTTATACTCGTGCAGATACAGCTTCTTTATCTCCCAGGTACCGTATTTCTTTGCGGATTCCGGATATTTCTTTGCCTTGCCCGAAATCTTCAGCACGGCCTTCGCCGCGTCCGCCGCGGTTTTATGGGCGCCGTGGCCGTATTCGCCCTTCTCCCCGTGGGTCACCAGCACCTCGGGCTTGTATTTCCGGATCGCCTCGGTTACCCTGCCGAGGACCCTTTTTTTGCCCCGCCAGAGCTGGTACTGCTTTTCCGGTTCCTTCCCGTTTTTGTCGATGAAACCCAGCATCTCCGGATAATACCGGACGCCGCAGTGCCATACCGCACCCAGCAGTTCCAGCTTCCGCTGCCCGCCGGTGGGGGCCATCACCACCACCTGCACCCGGTACCCCCGTTCTCCGCCGTAGGTGGGCATCAGCCCGGCGAACCAGAGGATCTCGTCATCCGGGTGGGCCGTCAGCAGCATCAGATCGCATTTCTCCGCCGTTTCCCATCGCTGGATCTCCGCAGGAGGCTCTCCGGGGCTGAAAAGCCGGATCTCCGCAAACCGGAGCCGCTCCTTTCCCGTACCGACGATCCGGACCTCCTCCGCCGGCTCCGGCAGGACGTGCCAGTGCACCAGGTAGCTTCCTCCCTTGTCCACCGTCTCCCAGCCGTCCTTCCCCCGCACCTGCAGGTCATAGTCATGGTCCCTGCCGTATTTGTCAAAAGCCATGATATAGACGCCGCCCATGGGCTCCGGGGTGGTGATCGTCAGCTCCGGTTTCTTTTCCCGCAGGGGAAAATAGGTTTTCAGATCCCCGTCCGTCATCAGGGAAAAGTCCTGGCTTTTGCCGTTGGAGCTGAAAACCGCGCTTCCCGTCAGCTCCCGGGCCGTTTCCTTCGGCAGATTTTCCGCCTCTTCCTGCTGGATTTCAGCAGAGATTCCCGTTCCGGCCTCCGCCGTTTTCTCCCCGGCGCAAACGCCTTTTGCCGCCAGCATCAGGAGCCCCAGCATCAGGGCCCCGATTCTTCCGTTCCTTCTCCTCATGACATGCCTCTCTTTTGAAAAGAGGAAGCATCCCTGCTTCCTCTCGGTTTTATGCTTCCAGTTCCTCGAATCTCCGGCACCAGGTGTACTTGCTGATGGCGCTGGGGCAGGCCCCTGCGCAGTAGGTGTTCAGCAGATCCCGGATGTAGGGCGGCAGAAACTGATTGTACTTGACCTCCAGGATCATCCAGTTCTCATCCAGGGGCGGCACCGTGGGCACCTCCGGATCAAACAGCTCCTTGCTCCACAGCCCCGTCCGCAGCTGCTTGTCAAAGGTGATCCGCACCTCTTCCGCGGGATGCAGATAGGCCTCCCGCACATAGTCCACCAGCACCACCGGCCGCAGCAGGTTCACCGTCATCTCCCGGTACAGGTCGTTCAGCAGCCCGCTGCGGGTCGTTTCCAGCCCCGCGGGATCCCCCGCCATCAGCTGCTCGCACAGAAGCCGCGGGATGGTCTGGCTGCGCTTGGAGATCAGGCTGCCCACCTTGGTCTTGCACTCCAGCTTGATCACCTTGTCGCTGAAGTTGTA
>CAZRLU010000216.1:0-3914 GCA_964600995.1 uncultured Oscillospiraceae bacterium
GGAGGAGCGGGACGGATGAATTCCTATGTGGTGATCGGCCTGGGACGCTTCGGGGCGGAGCTGGCCACCCGCCTGTATGCGGCGGGGGAAGAGGTGCTGGCGGTGGACGTGGATCCCGCCCCGGTGGACAGGATCGCCGACGGGGTGACCCGGGCGGTGGCGGCGGACGCCCGGGACCGGGCCGTGCTGGAAAAGCTGGGCGTGGGCAGCTTTGACCGGGCGGTGGTGGCCATCGGCACGGATCTGGGGGCTTCCGCCCTGATCACCATGAACCTGAAGGCCCTGGGGGTTCCCTTTGTGCTGTGCAAAGCCCACGACAACACCCACCGGGAGATCCTGGAGAAGCTGGGGGCCGACCGGGTGGTGATCCCGGAATGGGAGATGGCGGACAAGCTGGCTCTGGGCATGACCCACGCCGGCATTTTGGAATACATCGAGCTGTCGGAGGAATACGGCATCCTGGAGATCGAGCCTCGGGATGCCTGGATCGGGAAGACCATCCGGAGCCTGGAGCTGCGGTCCCGCTTCGGGGTGAACGTGATTGCCCTGCGCCGGGGGGACGACCAGATCCGGATTCCGCCGGACATCGACGAGCCCCTGACCGCCGACGTGCAGCTGGTGGCCCTGGGCAGCTATGACATGCTGGAGAAGATCCGGAACTGACGGGCGGGCTTCCGACGCTGGGTGGAGCCCGGGTTGAGAGTTGAGAGTTCAGAGTTGAGAGTTTAGAGTTGAGGCGAAAGGGCTGGCCCTTTCGTCTCCTGGAGGAAAAGATTCCGTGCTGAAGCTGAAATCCCTCATCGGGTCCAGGGCGTTCTACCGCTCGGTGCTGACCCTTCTGATTCCGATTATCGTGCAGCAGTTTATTTCCAGCTTTGTGTCCCTGCTGGACAATGTGATGGTGGGCAGCCTGGGCACCGAGGCCATCTCCGCCGCCTCCATCGCCAACACGGTGCTGAACGTGTTCATGCTGGCCGTCTTCGGCGGGCTGGGAGGCATCAGCATCTATGGCGCCCAGTTCTTCGGCAAGGGGGACATGGACGGGATGCGGCATGCCTTCCGGCTGAAGATGGCCTTCTGCGTGATCTGTGTGGCCGTGAGCGTGCTGGTGTACCGGGTCTGGGGCGAGGGCTTCATCCGCAGCTTCCTGCTGGGGGAGAGCGACGGGGGCGACCTGGAGCTGACCCTGCGGGAGGGGACCGCCTACCTGTGGATCATGCTGTGGGGCATCGCGCCCTTCGCGGCGGTGCAGGCCTACGCCAGCACCCTGCGGGAGAGCGGAGAGACGGTGGTGCCCATGGTGGCGGGGATCTGCGCCATCGTCACCAACCTGTTCCTGAACTGGGTGCTGATCTTCGGGCGGCTGGGAGCGCCGGCCCTGGGAGTGCAGGGTGCGGCCATCGCCACGGTGATCTCCCGGTATGTGGAGATGCTGATCGTGGTGATCTATGCCCACCGGCACACGGTGAAATATCCCTTCTTCCGGGGTGCTTACCGCCAGGCTTATATTCCGGCCCGGCTGATCCGCCGGGTGCTGCCTACGGCGGCGCCCCTGCTGGTGAACGAGATCCTCTGGTCCCTGGGAATGACGATGATCAACCAGCTCTATTCCAGCCGGGGGCTGAACGCGGTGGCGGCCCTGAACATCACCGGCACCGCCTGGAACCTCTTCTGCGTGATCATGTTCGCCATGGGCAGCGCGGTGTCCATCATGGTGGGCCAGCGGCTGGGAGCCGGGCAGATCGACGAGGCCCGGGATGTGGACCGGAAGCTGATCTTCCTGACGGAGGTGCTCCATGTGATCATCGGGGCGGCCATGATCCTGGCGGCGCCCCAGGTGCCGAAGCTGTACAACGTGGGCCCGGAGGTGCGGGACCTGACCCGGCGGCTGCTGATCGTGGCGGGGCTTTCCCTGCCGATCCACTCCTTTGCCCACGTATGCTATTTCACCATCCGCTCCGGCGGAAAGACGGTGATCACCTTCCTCTTCGACGCGGTGTACACCTGGGCGGTGACGGTGCTGCTGGCCTTCCTGCTGACCCGGTTCACGGATCTGCCCATCGTGGAGGTCTATGCCTGCGTGCAGTTTATTGACATCGTGAAGCTGGTGATCGGGCTGATCATGCTGCGCAGCGATTTCTGGGCCCAGAACGTGGTGTCGGACATCTGAGGGGCGGGAGACTTTCGAAATCCAGGGGAAACCGGGCGGACCGGGAAAGAGAAAATCAAGCAGAGGAGAAACCGGAAAAATGGCGCTGACCGCGTACTGTAAGAAATGCCGCCGGGAGGTGGACCCGGGGGAGATCTGCCCTCTCTGCGGGACAAAGCTGCCCAAAACGGCGGTGCACGCCGCCTGGGTGATGGAGCGGCGGCCGGCGGCGGACTGGATGTGCTGGAACGCGGTGATGCGGTGGCTGATCCCGGCGGGGCTGGTGCTGATGGCCCTGGTGCTGCTGCCGGAATGGATTTCCGGGGGCACGGAGGCGGTGGAGCGGCTGATCCGGGGCGGCTTTTTCGCCACGGTGGGTGGACTGGCTGCCGGGGTGCTGCTGCTGGTGCTGCTGGCGCTTTTGTGCCAGGGGAAGGAGCTGGCGGACTACGTGGTGGACAGCCGGGGGGTGCATGTGACGAAATACCTGCCGGACCCCACCCCCCTGAAGCTGATCGCCCGGCTGAAGTCCCCCCGGCTGATGGACCAGGCGGATCCGGAGGCGGAGGCCCCGGTGATCCGGCTGGAGGAGAAGGACCTGCCCTGGCGGGAGGTGGCCCGGGTCCAGCTGTGGACGGAGAAATGCTGCATCCTGTTCTACGCCCCGGCCTGGTGGCAGCGCCTGGCGGTCTGGTGCACCCCCTTCACCTGGGACGACGCCCTGTACTTCGTGCGGGACAAGCTGGGAAAGAAGAAGTCGGTGGAGCTGCCGGAGTACCTGCGGGCCCAGGCCCAGGCGGGGAAGGCGGCGCCGGCCAGACGGGCTGCGGCGAGGAGGACGGTGCAGCCGGAGACGGAGGCGCCGTGGGAGACGGGAGCCGGTTTCCCCGGGTATGGAGATCCGGCGCCGGAGAATTCGGCCGAAGGGCGCGGCTCCCCCTGGGAGAACGGGGAATCGGAACCGGTGGAGAGTGAAGAGTTGAGAGTTGAGAGTTTGCTCCGAAAGGGGGAAGCCCTTTCGGAGCAGGTACCGGAGAACGTGGGCGAACAGATGGCCCTGGACCTGCCGCCGGAGGACGGAGCTCAGGTTTAAAGTGAAGAGTTTATAGTTGAGAGTTTGAGACGAAAAGGGACAGTCCCTTTTCGTCTCAAAAGGCAAAGAAAAAGCCGTTCCCGATGCCGGGAACGGCATTTTTTGGCCTTTTTACTTCAACATGGACTCCTGCCAGCTGTCGAAGGGCTTCAGCTCCAGCAGCTGGGCCACAGTGGGCGCCACATTGGCCAGGCCGAAGGCGCCCTCCTTCATCTCGTGCCGGACATCCTTGTCATAGATGATGAAGGGAACGGGGTTCAGGCTGTGGGCGGTGCGGACCTCCACCTTGCCCTTCTTGTTCTTCTCCAGCATCTGATCGGAGTTGCCATGGTCGGCGGTGACGATCAGGATGCAGTTCTCCGCGTCGCAGACCTTCCGGATCCGCTCCAGCTCCAGGTCCACGCTCTCCACGGCGATTTCCGTGGCCGGCAGGCTGCCGGTATGGCCCACCATGTCGCCGTTGGGGAAGTTGCAGCGGATGAAGCCGTACTCATGGCTGCGGATGGCCTCGATCACCTTGTCGGCGATCTCGGTGGCCTTCATCCAGGGGCACTCATCGAAGGAGCGCACGTCGCTGGGGATCTCGCAGTAGTCCTCCAGGGCCTCGCAGACCTTGCCGGAGCGGTTGCCGTTCCAGAAATAGGTCACATGGCCGTACTTCTGGGTTTCGGA
>CAZRLU010000217.1:0-3903 GCA_964600995.1 uncultured Oscillospiraceae bacterium
TTTCGGCGTCCGCCGTCGGCTTCACCCGGCCTGCTCTCCGTTCCCGGAGAAAGGAGGGATCCCCGGATTTCACTCCTCCGGATCTTCAAGCTCCCGCCGTTCCCTGCTGTTGAGCCATCCGGTGATGCCGGCCTGAGCGGCTTCGCTCTCCTTCTTCCGGATCCACGCGTCCATCTCCGCGCGGATGGCCAGCATTTCATCCACGATGGTTTCCAGGGAACGGGGGCGGGCCTGAGCAAGCCAGGACGCCATACGATCCATGGCCCCGGGGCTTTTCAGCTCCCTGGCCAGCAGATCCACCAGTTCATACGGATAACCCGCCGAGGTGACAGCGTCCGCCAGCCGTTTTCTTGCGCTCGCCCAGTTTCTTTGCGCCTCTGTCATGCTTTCACCTCCCGGGAAGCAGGGGCCCCCGCAATTTCCCTTCCGGCATATTTCCGGTTGGCGCGCCTGAACCAGATCAGGCACAGCGCCACCTGCAGCACGGTTGAGCAGGGCGTCGCCAGTCCGATATGGAACATGGAAACAGGCACCTGCCGGCTCATGAAAAACGCCACGGGAATCCGGACCAGGAAGGCTCCGATAATTCCCTGGATCATCACAAAGCGGGTCATGCCCAGGCCGTTGAAGAAGCCGATGAAGCAGAACAGGAAGCAGGTCAGGAGGCAGTCGATGGCATAGGCCTTCAGATAATCCGCGGAGGCGCGGATCACCTCCGGATCATTGGCAAAGATGCCCGACAGCAGATCGCCCCGCCAGAAGGTGATCACGAACATCACCACCGCCAGCATCGCTGAAACCCCGATGGCATAGGCCAGCGCCTTTCTTGCCCGGCTGTATTTCCCCGCCCCGATGTTCTGGGCGACGAAAGCGGCCATGGCCTGCATGAAGGCGGCGGGAATCAGCATGATGAACCCGCATACCTTCTCCGCCACGCCGATCCCGGCGGAGGCGATCAGCCCCAGGCCGTTCACGATGGCCAGCAGCACCAGGAAGGAGATGCCCACCAGGAAATCCTGCAGCGCAATCGGAACGCCCAGCCCCGTCACCTTCCGGATAATCCGGCCGTCAAAGCGCAGATCGGACCGCTTCACCTGAAAGGGCAGCCCCCGCCTGCGCAGGATCAGCAGGGAAACCACGACGCTGATCATCTGGGCCGCAACCGTCGCGACAGCCGCCCCGGCGGTTCCCATATGGAATACCGCCACCAGTAGCAGGTCCCCGGCAATATTGCACACGCAGGCGATCATCACCGTCATCAGCGGCGTCTTCGAATCCCCGATTCCCCGGAAGATACTTCCGATCAGATTGTAGGAAATGATGAAAAGCGAGCCCAGGCCACAGATGCGGATATAGGCGGAGGTTTCCCCGAAAGCCTCCGCCGGGGCGTTCATGAGGCTGCTCAGCTGCCTGCTGAGCAGGGGAATCAGCAGCGTGAAAACCCCGGCGACCACCCCGAAGAGGCAGATGCTGCTTCCGATGACCTGGCCGCCTTCCCGGCCGCGCCCCTCGCCGATCCGCTGACCCAGGAGGATCGTCGTTCCCATGGCAAAGCTGGTCACCAGATTCGTGATCGTCATCATGATCTGCGACCCGGTCGACACCGCGGACACATCCACGGACCGGGCAAACCGCCCCACAATCAGCAGGTCCACCGCTCCGTACATGGCCTGCAGAAACATGGCCAGAAACACCGGCACCATAAACCGGATCAGGGGAGAGAGAATTTTTCCTTCGGTAAAATTGTTTTCCTGGCTCATGCTTCCTCCACAGTTTGCTTTTCTTCCGTCTTCACCGTCAGCGCGTCCGGCTCCACATGGCAGGGAAGGAAGAGTACCTCCACGCCGGCGGCCTTCGCTTCCTCCAGGGCCTTCCCGAATTCCGGATGGGTTTCCGTGTTCGCCCGGACCTCCCGGATCCCGTCCATCTGGATCACGAAGGCCAGCAGAGCGTGATATCCCTCCCGCACGGCCTTCGTCAGCTCATGAAGATGCTTCACGCCCCGCTCCGTAGGCGCGTCGGGAAAATACCCGATTCCCTGCTTCTCCAGGGTGCAGCCCTTCACCTCCATCAGGAAGGATTCCTTTCCGCGCCGCATCCGGAAATCAATCCGGGAATCCCCCCAGCGGTATTCCGGCTGCACCTCGTCGAAGCCCTGCGCCAGCAGCCATTCCATCGCCACCCGGTTGGGAGCCTGGCTGTCAAGGTTGATCAGCAGTCCGTTTTCCTTTCGCGCCGCCACCAGATCATATTCATACTTTCTCCCCGGGGTTCCCGGCGCCGTCAGCCACACCTCCGCCCCGGGGATCAGAATTTCCCGGCAGCGCCCGGTATTTTTCACATGGACCTGGGTCTCCCGGCCCTCCAGGCTTACGCCGGCCACAAACCGGTTCGGCCGGTTCAGGAAGATCGCCTTGCGGATATTCGCGTATTTCATGAGGTTTCTTTCTTTATCTCCCGGGCAGGCAGCCCGAGGCGCCGTTTCCGGCGCTCTCCTTCCTTCATCCGGTCCGGAGCAGAATATTTTATCATTGTTTCGCCCATAAAAAAAGCCCCCGGGACCGAGGCCATCCGGCCCGCCCCATGTCGGGGAAAGCGAGGGGGGCGATGGGCCGGCGCGTTTTGCGTCCGAAGGCTTTGCGTTCCGCGGGATTCTCTGATAAAATACAGCAGACGGAATATGAAAATGAACCCGTCGCGGAAACGGCTCCCCTCCTCCGGAACGGAGGCGGGCAGGCAGCCGGTTCCCGCAGACGGTCCCGGGAGGAGCACAGCGATGATGAAACTGAGCATGGGAACCATTGACCGGATGCTGCACAAGGAAACCGCGAAGAAGGAGGATCTGGCAACGATCCTCCGCAGCATCTACACCCGGTACATGCGCCTTTTTGAGGAATATCTGGATGATCTCGACGGGCTGAACCATGAAAAGATCGCCGAGATGCGGAAATATCATGAGGAAACCCAGAGCCTGATCAAGTATTATTACATGGATATTCCGCAGGATATCTGCACGAAGCTGGAGGAATTCGAGGACAAGTGCACCGAAAACCTGCTGGGTCCCTCCTGGCATCAGCATGTTGCCGACGGCTACCTGGATTTCTGCGAAAGATACGAAAACCGGAACAAGGGTGAAAAGGCCCTGAAGGCGGAGTTTAAAAAGCAGGCGCTGCGGGCCTTCTATGACGCCATGGGGTATATTTTCCGGGACGGCTTCGGCACAGACAGCCAGACCGTCCGGAATGTGCTGTCCGGAATCACGGACCTGTTCCTCGGAAAAGACCAATGATTCCCGCCGGGCAGGCCGGCGCTGTTTTCCCGCCCCTTCAGAGCCATTCCTTCAGGATCTCGGTCCCCAGCTCCAGCATCCCGAAGGCCGCGTCCCGGAGTCCGGTCATGGCGTCGTACACGCTGTCCTCCGACAGAACGCCGGCTTTGAACCCCTCCGGCAGCGGCCGCTCCCGGTCGTCGTACCAGTCCCCGCTCCCGTAATACTGAAAGAGGGATTTTGTGTTCTCCTTCATCTTCCGGACCGCCTCCAGCTGCTTCTGCAGCTCCGCGGTCCGGTTTGTTGTTTCATCCAGACGGGATTCCATCCCGCTGATCCGTTCAAGGCTCCGTTCTGCTTCCGACATTTCCGGTCTTCCTTTCCTCATTCATCGGATCCGTTCTCTCCGCCCCCGGTCAAAAGGCTGCAGGCAATCTCCGCCACCCAGGCCAGGCTGGGATCCCCCGTCTCCCGCATGGAGGCCGCCAGGGTCTCCTCAGAGGGGTTCACCCGGACCGTAAAGGTCCCCTCCGCCAGCTCCGGCAGGGCTTCCGCCTTTCCCGCCGCCCGGGGCATGCCTGAAAACAGCAGGGCCGCACAGACCGCCAGCAGCACCGTTCTTCTCCAGGTTTTCA
>CAZRLU010000218.1:0-3896 GCA_964600995.1 uncultured Oscillospiraceae bacterium
TGTCCTGGTCCTTTTTCGCCTATCTCTCCCGCCTGAAGCTGATCCGGCGCTGGTCCCTCATGCGGAATACCCAGTCGGAGAACGACGCGGAGCATTCCCTCCAGGTGGCCATGTTTGCCCATGCCCTGGCGGTCCTCGGGCGGGATCGCTACGGCCGCTCCGTGGATCCGGAGCACGTTCTGGCCCTGGCGGTCTATCATGACGCCACCGAGGTCATGACCGGGGATCTGCCCACCCCTGTGAAGTATCATTCCGACGAACTTCGCGGCGCCTACCGCCGCCTGGAGGATCTGGCGGCTTCCCGGCTGCTCTCCCTCCTGCCCCCGGAGCTCCGCCCCTCCTTCTCCCCCTGTCTCCTGCCGGCCCCCGGCTATGAGCGGGATCTGGTCCGCGCGGCGGACAAGCTCAGCGCCTATGTCAAATGCCTGGAGGAGCAGCGGGCCGGGAATCACGAGTTTGATTTCGCCGCGGAGAATATCCGCCGCACCCTGGATGCCCTGGAATATCCCGAGGTGAAGGATTTCATGCGGGATTTCCTGCCCGCCTTCGAGCGTACCCTGGATGAGCTGAATCACCCGGAGGGCAGCGCCCCTTCCGGCGCCTGACGCCCCTTTTCTCAAGGTTTTCCCCGGTTCCCCAATGCTGATTATCGGAGGTTCCTGCATGAAAAGAATTCTTGCCCTGCTGCTGGCCCTGTGCCTGTTCCTGCCCCTCTGCGCCGTCGCCGAGGAGGACGGCGATCTCCTGATCGAGGAGATCGTGGAGGACGTGGTCCTTCCCGAGCCGGAGGAAGAGGCCGCCGGCGAAGCCGCCGAAGCTCCCGCCGCCGAAATCCCGGAGAACGCCGAGGTCTTCGTGGATGAGGAAACCGGCGAAACCTACGTCCTCTCCTCCGAGGAGCAGAGCAAGCTGGACACCTTCATCGAGGAGGAGCCCGACGACGAAGCCTCCATCGATCCCGATTCCCTGGATCTGAACCCCAACCTGCCGGACAATGTGCTGAACATCCTGCTCATCGGCGTGGATACCCGCAGCAAGGATCCCCGGGAGATCGTGGGTCTGGGGGATACCCAGATCATCGTCTCCATCAACCGGGATACCGGGGCCATCAAGATGACCTCCATTCTCCGGGATTCCCTGGTCACCGTCCCCGGCTACAAGAGCCAGAAGAAGATCAACACCGCCTTCCAGTACGGCTGCAACAAGGTCAAGAAGGGCACCACCCAGGAGAAGGTTTTCTCCGGCGCGGCCCTGGCCATGCGCACCGTCAACCGGAATTTTGAGATGAACATCGAGCACTTCGTGGCCATCAACTTCAACGGTCTGGCCTCCATCATCGACGCCCTGGGCGGCATCGATATCGAGCTCACCAAGGCCGAGGCCCGCTACATCAACTCCTATCTCCGGAAGCATCCCCCGGCCTATGACAACAAGGCCAAGGGCGAGCGGACGCCCCTGGAGGCCGTCTCCGGCGTCCAGCATCTGGACGGGGTCCAGGCCGTCATGTACGCCCGCATCCGTTCTCTGAACGGCGAGAACGATTTCAACCGCACCGACCGCCAGCGCCACCTGCTGGACCTGCTGCTCCACATGGTGCTCAAGGATATGAATTTCGACACCCTGATGGATCTGATCGGCGTCGCCCTGGATAATGCGGAGACCAACATGAATTTCGAAACCATGTTCAACCTGGCCCGCTCCCTGCTCCCCTCCCTGATGAACGCGGAGCCCGGCGCCACCCTCTTCGACCAGATGCGGATTCCCATGGACAAGTCCTATTCCTACGCCACGGTGGGTGGCTCCTCCGTCGTGAAGTATAACCTGACGAAGCACGCCAAGGCCCTCCATGAGTTCATCTACGGATCCTACTATTCCGCGAAGTAATTTCCTTCAGGAAATTACAACTCTTAACTCTCAACTCTTAACTTAAAAAGACGGGGCTTTTCCACTGGGAAAGCCCCGTTCTGTTATGCTTTTCCGCCGCGCTCAATCTTCTTCCGTTTCTTTTCTTCTTCCCAGCAGGCAGTCCGTCAGCGCCAGGGCCGCGGCCGCCTCCACGCAGGGCACCGCCCTCGGCACCACGCAGGGATCGTGCCTCCCCGGCACCCGCAGTTCCGTCTCCTCCCCGGTTTCCAGGTCCACGCTCTCCTGGGCCGCAGCGATGGAGGGGGTGGGCTTGAAGGCCGCCCGGAAGCGGATCGTCTCCCCGCTGCTCAGGCCTCCCAAGATGCCGCCGGCGTGGTTGCTCGCCGTGCGGACCCGGCCCTCCCGGATCCGATATCCATCGTTGTTTTCGCTGCCCCGGGCCCGGGCCGCTTCAAATCCGTCTCCGAATTCCACGCCCTTCACCGCCGGAATCCCGAAGACGATCCCGGCGATCCGGTTCTCCAGTCCGCCGAAAATGGGATCTCCCAGCCCCGCCGGCACCCCCAGCGCCACGCATTCCACCACGCCGCCGATGGAGTCTCCCTCCGCCCGGGCCGCCGCGATCATGGCCTTCATGTCCTCGCCCCGCTTCGTGCTCAGGGTCGGGAACGCTTCCCCCGGCAGCTCCGTCTCCGGATCCCCCTCGTCCCGGATGCCGCCGATGGCGGCGATGTGGGCCCGGATCCGGATCCCGTGCTTCTCCAGATACTGCAGGCAGATCCCTCCGCCCACGCAAAGCCCCGCCGTCAGCCGCGCGGAAAAATGTCCGCCCCCGGCCACGTCCTGATGTCCGAAGTATTTGATCCCCGCGGGAAAGTCCGCATGCCCCGGCCTGGGAACCCGCCGCAGCAGCTCATAGTCCCCGCTCCGGGTGTTTCCGTTCCGGATGATGGTCGTAACCGGCGTGCCGCAGGTCACGTTCCCCACCAGCCCGCTCAGGAATTCCGGCGCGTCCGCCTCCTTCCGGGGGGTGGACCAGGCGTTCCGCCCCGGGGCCCGCCGCTCCAGGAAGCGCCCCAGGGCCTCCATATCGATCTCAAACCCCGCCGGCAGCCCCTCCAGGGTCATGCCCACCGCAGGGCTGTGGCTCTGCCCGAACAGGGTGATCCGCAGATTCTCCCCGATGCTGCTGCTCATGCCGCTCCGCCTCCCTTCGTTTCTTCCTCCGCCGGCTCTGCGCCGCTGTCCCGGTCCGCAGATCCCGTGTCCCGGTCCGCCGTCTCCGTGCCGTCCGTCCCGGAGCCAGGCTCCGTCCCAGCCGCGGCTGCCGCCTCCCGGTCCACCTTCTCCAGCGCCGTCCGTTTTACCCCCGGCGTCAGCCGGAACCGGGTGGGGTCAAATCCCGGATCCTCCGCCGTCATCCGCCAGATGCCGAATTTGATCTGAACCCCCATGGCGGTATACTTGATCTCGTGCTCCGAAAGATAGTTGGGCGAAAAGCCGCTCTCCGCCAGGTTCTCCGTCCGGTAAACCTCCTGAAACCCGCACAGGGCAAAGTAGGCCCGGGAGTCCTCAAACAGCGCGTCGTCGTCGGTCTTGAACCAGATCTCACCCTCCGGCCGCAGGAATCCCCGGTACTGGATCAGCTGCCGCGGATGGGTCAGCCGCCGCTTCGCCTGCTTCGGCCGCTCCGTCCAGGGATTGCAGAAGGAGATGTAAATCCGCTCTGCCCCATCCTCCGGCCCGAAGTATCGCTCGATCAGCGCGATGTCCGCCCGCAGCAGCATGATGTTGCTGGCGTCCTCGCCCCCGGCCTTCACGATGTTCCGCCGGGCGTCCCCCAGCACGTCGGGGCTGATGTCCACCGCCACATAGTTGACCTCCGGATTGTCCGCCGCCATGGCCGCGGTGCTCACGCCCTTCCCGCATCCCATCTCCAGGTGCAGGGGCCGCTCCGGATGGGCAAAGGCTTCCCGCCATCTGTTCTTCCGCTCCTCGCCCTCCGGCTCATAGAAGGGGCAGGCCTCCAG
>CAZRLU010000219.1:0-3856 GCA_964600995.1 uncultured Oscillospiraceae bacterium
TGTGCTAAAACATGCGGAACCCGAAAGGAGGGGGTGCTTATTTTACGAAACGAAACGATGATGCAGTATTTTGAGTGGTATCTTCCGAACGACGGCCTCTGGTGGAAACGCTGCGCGGCAAAGGCTCCGAACCTCCGCGCCCTGGGGATCACGCAGGTGTGGCTCCCCCCTGCCTACAAGGGCACCAGCCAGGAGGACGTGGGCTACGGAGTTTATGATATGTATGACCTGGGGGAATTCGACCAGAAGGGAACGGTCCGCACCAAGTACGGCACCCGGGAGGAATACCTGGCCGCCATCCGGGCCTTCCATGAGGAGAATATTCAGGTTTATGCCGACATCGTGCTGAACCACCGGATGGGCGGCGACGATACGGAGGTGGTTTCCGCCGTTTCCGATTCCCCGGAAAACCGGCTGGAGCAGATCGGCGGCGAGCAGAAGGTGAAGGTCTGGTCCCGGTTCAATTTCCCGGGCCGGAAGGGAAAATACAGCCGTTTCAGATGGAACCATACCCATTTCACCGGCACCGACTGGGATGAAAACACCCGGGGAACGGACCGGATCTTCCGCTTCAAGGGAAAGCACTGGGATCCGCTGACGGATCCGGAAAAGGGAAATTTTGACTACCTGATGGGCATGAACGTCAACATGAGCAATCCGGAGGTCCGGATGGAGACGAAGAAATGGCTCAGATGGTATGTGGATCAGACCGGGATCGACGGCCTGCGGCTGGACGCGGTGAAGCATATCAGCTTCCCCTTCTACCGGGAGCTGCTGGAATGGATCCGCGCCGCCACTGGGAAGATGCTTCCCGCCGTGGGCGAATACTGGAGCGGAGACCTGGAAAGACTGCTCCATTATCTGGATACCGTAGCAAACAGCATGTCCCTGTTCGACGTGGCCCTGCACTACAACTTCTTCCATGCCTCCGAGGCCGGATCGGCCTTTGACATGCGCACAATTTTGGACAATTCCCTCGTTCAGGCCCGGCCGGACAACGCGGTGACCTTCGTGGACAACCACGACACCCAGGACGGCCAGAGCCTGGAGAGCTTCATTGACGACTGGTTCAAGCCCCTCGCCTATGCGCTGATCCTGCTGCGGGCGGAGGGAAAGCCCTGCGTCTTCTACTCCGACTATTACGGAAACCCGGTCCGGAACCGGCCGCCCGTGGGCAACCTGGGCAAGCTCATCAAGCTCCGCGCCAAATACGCCTATGGCGAGCAAGAGGACAGCTTTGACGACGAAAGCGTCATCGGCTGGGTCCGCCGGGGAGACGGGGACCATCCGGGCTCCGGGCTGGCCGTGGTGATGAGCAACGGCGGGGCCGGAACGAAGCGGATGTTTATGGGCGAAGCCTTCGCGGGGCAGGAGATGTTTGACGCCCTGGGAAACTGCCCGGAGAGCCTGACGGTGGATGAAACCGGCTGGGCCGACTTCCGCACGGAGGGCGGCGCCGTCTCCGTCTGGACGGGGAAAGCCGCCTTCGAGGACCTGATTGTGAACGAATGAAATGGAACGGGGGGACGGTCTTTTTCGTTCCGCGGAACGAAAAAGACCGTCCTCCCGTTCCGCCCTGTTTTCTGCTCAGGCCAGGCAGCTGCCGTTGGTCCGGATGATTTCCGCATACCGGCGGCCGGAATCCTTGATGGTCCGCTGCTGGGTTTCGTAATCCACATGGATCAGCCCGAAGCGGGGCCCGTAGCCCTCGCACCATTCGAAGTTGTCCATGACGCTCCAGTGCTGATAACCCGGAACCGGGATTCCCTCGTCCACCGCCCGCTTCACATTGGCCAGGAACCCGTTCAGGAATTCCACCCGCATCGGATCGTGCACGCCGCCGTCGGCGGCCACCGTGTCCTCCGCGGCCATGCCGTTCTCCGTCACCATCACGGGCAGATGATACCGGTCCCAGTAATGCCGGATCGTCCAGTAGAGGCACCGGGGATCCACCACCCAGCCCATCATCGTCTTCGGGAACCGGTCCGGATCGTAGCCGCTGTCCTCAAAGCGGGGGTTCGACGGCTGATAGACGTTGACCCCGACGAAATCCATGGGCTCGGAGATGATCCGCAGATCCTCCGGGCTCAGCAGCTCCCGCATCATGGGAGTGGCCCGGCCCAGGCAGATGGGATCCATGTAGATGCTGTTCCCGAACTCCCCTTCCCTGCAGTCAAAGCTCCGGGCGGCGGCCTCCCGGACCGCGGCCTCGTCGTCGGCGTCGGGGATATAGGTGCCCGCGGCCATGGCGAACCCGATCACGGGCTTCATTTTCGCCTTCTCCCGGATCATCCGCACGGTTTTCCCGTGGGCCAGCAGCATGTTCTTCACGCAGCCCGGGAAGGCCTCCGGCTCCTTCAGGAAGGGCGCGTGCATGCCGAGAAGATAGCCCAGCCCCAGGAAGCACATGGGCTCGTTGAAGGTGATCCAGTACCGCACCCGGTCGGAGAGCGCCTCCACCACCGCTTCGGCGTAGTCCAGGAACCAGCTGACGATCTCCGGATTCTTCCAGCCGCCCTGCCGGTCCGCCCAGACCGGAAGATCCCAGTGATAGAGCGTCACCAGCGGCTCGATCCCGGCGGCCCGCAGCTCTGCGGCCAGATCCTGATAGAACGCCAGGCCCTTCGGATTGACCACCCCCGGCTCCGGCATGATCCGGCACCAGTTGACGGAGAAGCGGTAGCTCTTCAGGCCCATCTCCTTCATCAGCGCGATATCCTCCCGGTACCGGTGATAATGATCGCAGGCCCAGTGACAGGTGTCGCCGTTTTTGATCCGGCTGCCTGCCTCATCCCAGATGCTGGGGCATTTTCCGTCCTCGTCCCAGGCGCCTTCCACCTGGGTGGCCGCGCTGGCCGCGCCCCACAGAAAATTCTCCGGAAAAGCCATTTGCTCTCCCTCCTGATTCATGTTTTTGCGCCCTTCCGGAAGGGGACATACCGCCCCGCCGGAGAAAGCTGCGCCGACTGCAGTATATCAGACCCGCCGGGGATAATACAAGTGGAACGGGGGACGGTCTTTTTCGTTCCGCGGAACGAAAAAGACCGTCCCTCCGTTCCAAAAAAGACTGTCCCCCGCTTCAATTTCCGGTTTACGAATCGGCGGATTTTTTGTACAATGGGATCCGTGGCGAAAAAACGTCCCAAAAGTCTCAGAAGGAGGAAAGTCCCATGAAAACCTATGCCAAGATTCTTTCGATTATTCTCGGTGCCCTGATGATCGGCTCCGGCATCTACTGCCTGGCCACCCCCGGCCTCACCTTTATGACGCTGGGCGTGATCATCGGCTTCGATATGATCGCCGACGCCATCGGCAACATCTTCACCTGGAAGGAGCGCAAGGACAAGGGCCTGGCGGATGGCTTCACCCTGGCGGGCGCCATCGTTTCCCTGATCTTCGGCCTCATGCTGCTGGGCAGCGGCGTGATGCAGCTCTCCGTGGATCTGTTCGTGGCCTATGCCGCCGCCAACTGGCTGATCGTCATCGGCATCCTGCGGCTGGTCCGGTCCATCAAGCTGCAGCAGATCAATCAGACCGCGGACGCCAACGAGGGCACCCGGCTCTGGTGGGTGGTGCTGATCAACGGCATCCTGCTGATCCTGCTGGGCGTGATGAGCATGATGAATCCCTCCATCACCGCCCTGGCCATCGGCACCATGATGGGCCTGAACGTCCTCTTTGCCGGCATCAGCCTGATCAGCCTCGCCTTTGCGGTGTAAGCCTGCGGATCCGAAGCAGAAACAACAAAGCCAGCCCCGCCTTTATGACGGAGCTGGCTTTTTATAACCCGGGCGACTGCTTCGTTCCGCTTACAGATCCTTTGCCTGATAATGCGCGTACCCTTCATACAGATAAC
>CAZRLU010000220.1:0-3850 GCA_964600995.1 uncultured Oscillospiraceae bacterium
TCCGGCAATATCCGCTGGCTGGATTCCCGCTGGAGCGGACTGTCCGTCGCCATGATCCTGGGGATCTGGAAGGGGATCGGCTGGAACATGGTGATCTTCCTGGCCGCGCTGCAGCAGGTGCCCCAGGATCTCTATGAAGCAGCGGAAATCGACGGATGCGGCGCCTGGAAGAAGTTTGTGAACGTGACGCTTCCCGCCATCCGGGGAACGATTCTCTTTGCTCTGATTGAGCTGACCATCGGCGGGTTCAACGTGTTCACCTCCATCAAGATGATCACCGGCGGCAAGCCCGCCCATCAGACGGACACGCTGCTGACCTGGATGTATTACAAGGCCTTCAGCACCGGAAAATTCGGATACGCAGCAGCGCTCAGCTTTGTGATGGCCCTGTCCCTGGGGCTGCTGGCCATTGTGCAGTTCCGCATGATGCGCAACAGGGACGCGTAAGGAGGGGAGCAGAATGAAAAGCAGAAACACCTCCAGAATCCGGGCTGCCGTCCTCCGCTATCTGCTGTTGGCTGCGGGAACGGTCATCTTTACCCTTCCCATGATTTACATGATTTCGACATCCCTGCGGCCCAACGGCGCGCTTTATGAATATCCGCCGCGCTTCTTTCCCAGATGGGAAGCGCTGACGCTGGAAAACTATGACTATATTCTGCATCAGAGCAAGTTCTATCTGAACTTTCTCAATTCCGTGATCGTGTCCGTTTCCACCATCGTTCTTGCGGTGCTGGCGGGTTCCGCCATGGCCTTTGTGCTGGGAAAGTTCAAATCAAAGGGAACCCGGCTGCTGTTTGCCTTTATCATCATCACCATGATTATTCCCGGCACCACCATGATCGTGCCCCAGTTTGAGCTGGCCACCCGGCTGGGGCTGGTCAACAGACTGTGGGGGCTGATTCCCTTCTATGTGGCCTGGGTGATTCCTTTTTCCACCTTCATGATCAAGGGATTTATGGAAAACATTCCCGGAGAAATCATGGAGGCCGCCTGGATCGACGGCGCGGATGTATGGAAGGTGTATGGCCGGATCGCCATGCCCCTGGCATCGCCCGCCATCGCTTCCGTGAGCATTTTCAACTTTCTGACCGCCTGGGAGGAATACCCCTGGGCCAATACCGTCATCAACGATAACAGCCGGCGCACGCTGCCCATCGCCATTGCCGGCTTCTTCGGCCAGCATCAGTTTACCCAGTGGGGCTATGTGTTCGCTATGTCCGTGCTGACACTGGTCCCTGTGGTGTTGATTTTCATTCTCTGTCAGAAATTCTTTGTGCAGGGGCTGACCGCGGGAAGTGTAAAAGGGTAAACGCGGAATCCGGCGGCCGGACCGGAGCACGAAAAAACGGGGCAGGCTGATTTGTGAAAATCAGTCTGCCCTGCTTTTGTGTCGGAGTGGTCGGCTCCCCTGGCTGCGGCTGAGATCGCCGGGATTTCAGCCGACGGATTTCATTGACCGGATCCGGAAGAAACATCCTCCGGGCTGCGGTATTTCTCCATGGCCGCCTCCAGGGACATGCCATCGGCGATGGCCTGCCGGCGGGCGGCGTTCACGACCTGGATCTCCTTCATCTTTGCGCCGGTGAGGCTGTAGCCCTTCATGGCCCACAGGGTGGCCGCCCAGGCCAGCATGGGGATCACGCAGAACATGACGATGACGGCCAGCTTGACGCCGGCGGAGTAGGGCGTGGCGTCGGTGGGCAGATCGGGGAGCCCTGCCAGAGCCAGGAAGAGGAAGGCCACCAGGGTCTGGGCCAGAGAGGACACCAGCTTGTCCACCAGGGAGAAGAGGGTGCCCATGATGCCGGGAATGTATTTTCCGGAGCGGTAGGTTTCATAATCGGAGCAGTCGGCCACCATGGGAATGGGCATGTCCGCAGTGGCATAGTAGGCGCCGTAGCCCAGGCCGAAGAGCAGAATGAAGGCCACGGTATACAGGTTGACGGCCCCGCCGCCGTTGAAGGGGAAGGAAAGCAGGGTGGCGGGATTCTCAGGATTGGAGAGGATCAGCAGCGCCAGCACGCCGATGTAGCAGCAGAAGGCCACCGCCACATAGCGGGTCAGGGAGGCCTTCTGTCCCAGCTTCTGGGAGGTCCGGACGGAAAGCAGGAAGAAGGGCACTGCGAAGACGTAGCCCAGAATCATCATGGGCAGGTACAGGCTGTCGTAGTTGCCCATCATGATGCCGTAGAGCGCCAGAAGCACCGTGGTGTTGGTGGCGATGGCCAGGGCCAGCTTGCAGCCCGCACCGGCGACCATGAGCCGCTGCATGGGCTTGTTGCTGCGGATGATTTCCAGATACTCGGAGACCTTGACCTTCTCCTGCTTCTCGCCGCCGATGCCGTAGAACTCGGGCCGGTCCTTCCCGGCGATGCCGATGATGGCCAGAACCGTCAGGACCACGGACACGGCGATGCCGATGGGGGTGATGACCCGGTAGAGCTCGGGGCGGGCATAGCCGGAGGTGACCAGGGTTCCGGCGGCATCATAGACATTGTAGCTGTTCTTGATCATGGGGATTAGCAGCTGCATCACGCCCATGCCCAGCATGCTGCCCACGGTGTTGAAGATGGTGAAGAGGGGACGCTGGTTGGGATCGTTGGTCAGTACCGTCTGACCCGCGCGGGTGCAGGAGGTCTGGAAGGTGTAGCCGATGACCCAGATTGCATAGGCCAGGGTGAAGACCACCACCCGCAGGCCGCCCATGGTCTCCGGGATCAGCGGGGTCAGGCAGTAGAGCACGATGACGCTCAGGGCCATGACGGCACTGCCCAGAATCATGAAGGGGCGGAACTTGCCGATCCGGGTGGAGGTGCGGTCCATCAGGGCGCCGATGATCGGATCGGTGACCGCGTCGAAGACGCGCATCACGGTGACCATCAGGGAGGCATACATGCCCAGCTGCAGCACCGAGGAGCCGAACTGGGCGATGTAGGAGAGAATCAGAACAAAATAGACGTTGGTGGCGCCGTTGTTCAGGGGGAAGAGCGCCAGCTGGTACATTTTGGCGCGGTTCACGCCGTCGTTTGCCCGGGTTGTCATGCTGTCAGACCTCCTTTACACCCAGTTGGATTTCTGCCGGTTTTCGGACTTCCGGAGCACATAGGCCGGATTGGGGGCGTCCACCCGGCGGAAGACCGCCTCGTCACGGCAATCGCCGGCGACGGCTTCCACCCGGATTTCCCCGGTCAGCGGCACATCGAAGATGACCACATGATCCCGGGCCTTCTGCGTGGCGAAAGGCTGGCCGCCGACCTGCAGGGTCACTTCCTCCAGGTTTGTGAAGACCTTGATGCGGACGCGGTCCGCCGCCCGGTCCATGAACCGCTTCGAGCAGATATGGACGAAGGGATCCCGGCTCCACCAGGCCTTGTAGAGGTAGAAGCTGTCCTTCTTCGTCTTCCGGTCGAAGGTCACCAGCCCCTTGTGATTCATGCCGGGCTCGCCGCCCTGATCCCTGGCGTCGGCGGCGAAATCAAACATGTTCCACACATGATTGGCCCACATCCAGGGATGCCGGGCAAAGCATTTCAGCATGAACTCGTGATACCGGGTCTGATACTCCTCGGTATGATCCCCGCGGCGGGGCCGCTCGCTGTGCAGATTCGGCATGCCCTCGCAGCCGTATTCCGAGAAGCCCAGGCAGCGCTTTGGATACACCAGGTGGAAGAAGCCGATCCACAGATCGTTGAGGAAGAGCCCCGGCACATACCAGCCCAGATACAGGTTCCAGCTGACCACATCGGTGATATGGGCCACCCGGTTGAAGGGGCCGCACATGGCGTAGCAGGCCAGGGTGGTGAAGCGGGTGGGATCCAGCTGATGGCACAGATCGTTCAGCACCCGG
>CAZRLU010000221.1:0-3812 GCA_964600995.1 uncultured Oscillospiraceae bacterium
AGGGGCTCGATGAGCTCGGTGAAGCCCAGCTCCTTCGGCAGGCCGCCCACGTTATGATGGCTTTTGATGACGGCGGCATTGGTGCCCTGGCCGCTCTCGATCACATCCGGATAGATGGTGCCCTGGGCAAAGTAATCCAGTTTGCCCAGCTTTTCCGCCTCCGCCCGGAAGACCTCGATGAAATCCCGGCCGATGATGTGGCGCTTTTCCTCCGGATCCGTGACGCCCTTCAGATCCGCGAAGAAGCGGGCGGCGGCGTCGGCGCGGACGAAGCGGACCGGGAACAGGTTGCTGAAGACATGGCAGACCTGATCGCTTTCACCCTTGCGGAGCAGGCCGTGGTCCACAAAGACGCAGGTGAGCCTTTTGCCGATGGCCCGGTAGATCAGGGCGGCGGCCACGGAGGAGTCCACGCCGCCGGAGAGGGCCAGTAGCACGGTGCCGGTTTCCCCGACGGCCTCCCGGATCTGCCGGATGGCATTCTCCGCGAAGGCGCTCATGGTCCAGTCCCCGGCGCAGCCGCAATAGCGGAAGAGGAAGTTGCGGATCAGCATGCCGCCCTCCTCGGTATGGGTGACCTCGGGATGGAACTGCACGCAGCAGATTTTCTTCTCCTCATGGATCATGGCGGCGATGGGGCAGTTGTCCGTTTCCGCGATGACCCGGAAGCCCTCCGGGCAGGCGCTGACCTGCCAGGTGTGGCTCATCCAGCAGCTGGAGGATTTTTTCATGCCCCCCAGGAGCCCTTGCTGCTCCTTCATGCGGACGGTGATCCGTCCGTATTCCCGCTGCAGGGCCCGCTCCACCCGGCCGCCCAGCAGCAGCGCCGTCAGCTGCATGCCGTAGCAGATGCCCAGCACCGGGATGCCCGCCTCATAGAGGGCCGGATCGATCCGGGGCGCACCCTCGTCATGGACGCTGGAGGGGCCGCCGGAGAGGATGATGCCCTTGGGCCGGCGGGCCAGAATGTCGGAGAGGGGCGTGTTCCAGGGAATCACTTCCGAGTAGACATGGCATTCGCGGACCCGGCGGGCGATGAGCTGGGTGTACTGGCCGCCGAAGTCCAGGATCAGGATTTTTTCTTCCGTCATGGTATGCTCCTTCATCATGTGCAGGTTGTTCCGGCCGGCAGAGCTGCCCTTGGCAGGGCCGGCCGCAGCCGTCAGAGATATTTTCCGGTGACGCTGTCCGGATTCCGCCGGACCGCCTCCGGGGCGCCGCAGGCCACGATCCGGCCGCCGGCTTCGCCCCCGCCGGGGCCCATGTCAATCATGTAATCCGCGCTGCGGATCACATCCAGGTCATGCTCGATGACCACCACCGTGGCACCCTGATCCAGCAGGGACCGGAAGACCTGCAGCAGGGTCCGGACATCCAGGGGATGGAGGCCGATGGTGGGCTCGTCGAAGACGAAGAGGGAATCGGACTGGGTCCGGCCCATTTCGCTGGCCAGCTTCAGCCGCTGGGCTTCGCCGCCGGAGAGCCCGGGGGTTTCCTCGCCCAGGGTCAGATAGCCGAGGCCGAGGTTTTGCAGCACCTCCAGCTTCGGGGCCACGTTTTTCATGTCTCCGCAGAAGCCCAGGGCGGAGGAGACATCCAGAGCCATGAGCTCCGGCAGGGATTTCTCCTGCCCGGCTTTGTTCCGGGCTTTGATCTGCCAGGCCTCCCGGCCGTAGCGGGAGCCCCGGCATTCCGGACAGGGGATCTCCACATCCGGCAGGAACTGCACGTCCAGGCTGATGGAGCCGGTTCCGTCGCAGACGGGGCAGCGGAGGCTGCCGGTGTTGTAGGAGAAATCCCCGGCATTGCAGCCGCTCTTTTTCGCCGCGGGGCTGCGGGCAAAGATCTTGCGCAGCTCGTCATGGACGTTGGCATAGGTGGCCACGGTGGAGCGGACGTTGATGCCGATGGGGGAGGCGTCGATCAGCTTCACATGTCGGAAACCCTCCGCCTCCAGGCTGAGCACATGCTCCGGCAGACTCTCCCCGGAGGTTGCGCGCGCCAGGGCCGGAACAAGGCTTTCCAGCACCATGGTGGTCTTTCCGGAGCCGGAAACGCCGGTGACCACAGTGAGCTTCCCCCTGGGAATCCTTACATCCAAAGGCCTGACCGTATGGATCGGACCGGTTTTCATCCGGATGAAGCCGCCTTCGAAGGGATCGGTTCCGGCGGACTTCCGGACCGGCAGATCCGCCTTCAGGAAGGGGGCGATCAGGGAATCGGGATTGGCCTCCACCTGGGAGAGGGGGCCCTGGGCGATGACCCGGCCTCCCTCCGCCCCGGCTTTGGGGCCCATCTCGATCAGCCAGTCGGATTCCCGGAGAACCTGGATATCATGATCCACCAGCAGCACGGAGTTGCCGTCGGCGATCAGATCATGCATGACGCCGTTCAGCCCGGTGATGTTGGCCGGATGCAGGCCGATGGAGGGCTCGTCCAGCACATAGAGGACCCCGGTGGTGCGGTTGCGGACCGCCCGGGCCAGCTGCATCCGCTGCCTTTCCCCGGTGGAAAGGGTGGAGGCCGCCCGGTCCAGGGTCAGATAGGAGAGCCCCAGATCCATCAGGCGCTTCGCGGCTCCCTGATAGGAAGCGCAGATGCTCTTTGCCATGGGCTGCATTTCCTCGGGCATGGATTCCGGCACCCGGGAAACCCAGTCCAGGGATTCAGCCAGGGTCATGCTGCAGACCTGATCCAGGCTGAGCCCCATGATTTTCGGCGCCCGGGCCTTTTCGGAAAGCCGGGTGCCGCCGCAGTCGGGGCAGGGGGAGAGGCGCAGGAACTTCTCCACCCGCTTCATGCCCTTCTCGTCCTTGACCTTGGAGAGGGCGTTTTCCACGGTGTAGGTGGCGTTGAAGTAGGTGAAATCCATTTCCCCCGCGGCGCCGCTGGTCTGATTCTGATAGATCAGATGGCGCTTGACGGCGGGACCGTGGAAGACCATGTCCCGCTCCTTCTCCGTCAGATCCCGGAAGGGCACGTCCGTCCGTACTCCCAGATCCCGGGCAATATCCTTCATCAAGGACCACATCAGGGTCTGCCAGGGGAGGACCGCGCCCTCATCGATGGTGAGGGATTCATCCGGCACCAGGGTGGATTCATCCACCACATGGACGATGCCGGTTCCGTCGCAGCGGGGGCAGGCCCCCTGGCTGTTGAAGGCCAGCTCCTCGGCGCCGGGGCCGAAGAAATGCTCCCCGCATTCGGGGCAGACCAGCTCCTGCTCCGCCGCCACCGCCATGGAGGGGGGCAGATAATGCCCGTTGGGGCAGCGATGGCTGCCGAGGCGGGAGAACATGAGCCGCAGGCTGTTGAGCAGCTCGGTTCCCGTGCCGAAGGTGGAACGGATTCCGGGAACGGCGGGCCGCTGATGGAGAGCCAGGGCGGCGGGCACGTAGAGCACATCGGTCACATCCGCCCGGGCGGCCTGGGTCATGCGGCGGCGGGTATAGGTGGAAAGGGACTCCAGATAACGACGGGAGCCCTCGGCGTAAAGCACGCCCAGGGCCAGGGAGGATTTGCCGGAGCCGGAGACCCCGGCGATGCCGACGATTTTGTGCAGGGGAATATCCACGTCGATGTTTTTCAGGTTATGCACCCTGGCTCCCCGGACCAGGATCTTATCGGGGGTTTCGTGATTCATGCTTCTTGTCCGCGGAGGCGCCGCCGCACCGACGGCCCTGCAAATGGCGGGTCCTTTCTTCCGGGTTCCGCCCTTCCGGGCGCAGGAGCCAGGAAGGACGGATTCAGGAGGAAAGTATAAACCAAAAAGGAAAGAAAAGGAAGAGGTTGACGCTTCCCTCACTCCCCGC
>CAZRLU010000222.1:0-3810 GCA_964600995.1 uncultured Oscillospiraceae bacterium
TGAATCGCCGCGGCGCAGTTTGTTCTTCCGTCCGGGACAGCGCCGTAAAGACCGATATCATAGATCATCTGAATTCTCCCCCTGTTTCAAAATCCGCCAGGGCATCAAATATTCCATCCCTGATACTGAACCGTGACTACATACACAGTTTTGCTCTGTTCATCAATCTTAAATATGGCCACATAATTGTCAATCATCAGTTGTTTATAACCTCTTCCGGCATATTTTCCAACCTGACGATCCTGATGCGCAGACGGAAAAGAGTCCAGCGTTTCAATCGCTGCCCAAATTCTGTCCGTTTGATTCCTTGCATTCTCCGGAGCCAGCTTCTCCAAGGCAATATACGCATAGATGCCGTCGATATCCCGAAAGGCTTTGGGATATAGCATAACCTTATACTTTTCCATAGTATTTTTCATCCAGTCTGGCTTTCGCGTCATTCATGGAAACTGGTTCCGCGCCATCTGCAACCTCGGTTTCAGCCTCATAGATCGCCTGATCGATTCTGTTGATTTGAGCAAAACGTTCATACAGTTCCGCACTCATCACAACCAGATCGCTATATCCGTTTTTTGTGATAAAAATAGGTTCCTGCATTTTGTGTGCTAATTCAGAAATCTCACTGGTGTTCCGTAAATCTCTGATTGGTATAATCTTCGGCATCGATAAAGCGCCTCCTTCCAGCAGCATCATTGTAACACAATTATGCTGCACCGTAAATATTAAAGAAGGACCTCATAGTTCATTCCATCCGCAGGGTTTCAATCAGGATATCTCTCATCCGCTCCGGAAAAACTCCGGCATTTTTTCTGCTTCAATCTCTCTTTAAGCTTTCCATGAATAATACATCCTGTCAGAAGGAAATCCTGACGGGAACGAAAACGATGCATTGCGCATCTGCGAAAGGAATGAAAGTCATGAAACGGATCATCCTCGTATTATTGCTGGCCTGCCTGGCGCTGAGCAGCGTCTTTGCGGAGCCCACTGTATATACCGCCACGGAAAAGGACCAAAGCGCCCTGGATGTGGGCGGAACTGAAAGCATCACCGTTGAGAATGCCCTGATTCAGAAGACCTCCGGCGAGGCCTCCAGCGCGGATGCCTCCAGCTTCCGGGGCGTCAACGCCGCGGTCCGGGTCTATGATCAGGCGGCCCTGACCCTCCGGGATGCCGTCATCGAAGCCTCCGCCCCGAGCGCCACCGGCGTCTTCGCCTATGACGGCGGTGTCATCGACCTGGAGGACTGCACTGTCACCGTCACGGGCGGCGGGGCCGGCGGCGTTCAGGTGGCCGGGGGCGGAACCCTCACCGGCCGGAATCTGACCGTTACCAGCGCCAGCAAGGCGGCCATCCGCTCCGACCGGGGCGGCGGAATCCTGCACCTGGACGGCGGCGCCTACATCTCCACCGGCGCCAACGGGTGCCCGGCCATCTACAGCACCGCGGACATTACCGTCAAAAACGCCACCTGCGTTTCGGAGCAGTCCCGGGCGGTGATCATTGAGGGCATGAACAGCGTCACCCTGGAAAATGTCACGATCGAAGGAAACGATCAGTCCACCAAGGCCGGCAGCGTCCACGCCAACGTGCTGCTGTATCAGAGCGCCTCCGGCGATGCGAAGGAAGGCACCAGCGTCTTTACCATGACCGGCGGCGTCATGACCGCCCGCAGCGGAGCCATGTTCTACTGCACCAACACCTCCAGCGTGATCCATCTGAAGGAGGCGGAGCTGAACCTCTCCGAAGACGGCACGCTGCTGATCGTCTCCGCCGGCCGCTGGGGCAAGGAAGGCCGGAACGGCGGAAGCTGCACCTTGAACGCGGAGCATCAGACGCTGGAAGGCGCCGTTTCCGTGGACAGCATCTCCTCCCTGACCCTCAATCTGACCGGCTCCGCCTTCACCGGCAGCATCAACGCAAATCAGGAGGGTGGCTCCGTCTCCGTCACCCTGGACGAAAGCAGCTCCTGGCGGCTGACCGGGGACAGCTGGATCACGGAATTCAGCGGCGATCTGAGTCAGGTGGACCTGAACGGCTACAGGCTCTATGTGAACGGCCAGGCCGTGTAATGCATCATTCTCGGTCTTCCCTGTGAAGGATTGTTTTCCCTTTTCCTGTTGCCCCTTCCGCCCCGCTCCTGTATAATGGACACGGGCGGAAACGGATTGCCCGCCCCTGCCGCGCCTGTGCGCCGCAGGGGTTTCATTCTGTCTTTGGAGGAGCGACATGAAGGATTTGCTGGATCTGTATCTGACCTTTGTCCGGATCGGATGCGTCACCTTCGGCGGCGGCTATGCCATGCTGCCGATTCTGGAGCGAGAGCTGGCGGACAAGCGCCACTGGACCACCCTGGACGAGCTGCAGGATTACTTCGCTATCGGCCAGTGCACCCCCGGGATCATCTCCCTGAACGTTTCCACCTTTATCGGGGAAAAGCGGCACGGCGTCAAGGGCGCCCTCGCCGCCACCGCCGGCTTCCTGACCGGTCCGATTCTGATCATCCTGATCATCGCCATGTTCCTGCGGAACTTTGCCCAGGAACCCCTGGTGCAGCATGCCTTCGCCGGCATCCGCATCTGCGTGTGCGTCCTGATTCTGCAGGCGGTCCTCCGGCTCTGGAAAAAGTCCGTGACGGATCCCTTCTCCCTGGGGCTGTATCTGGCGGTGTTCGTGCTGCACGCTTTCTCCGGGGTCCTTCCCTTCCGGATCCCCGCGGCGGTGCTGGTTCTGCTTTCCGGCGTGGCCGGGATCCTGGCTGCGGAATTCAAGAACCGGAATCATAAAGCAAAGGGGGCGGATTGAGCATGGCGTTTCTTCAGCTGATGTATGAATTCTTCAAAACCGGTCTTTTCTCCGTCGGCGGCGGCCTGGCCACCCTCCCCTTCCTCTATGAGATGAGCAACAATCATCCCGACTGGTTCACCCACGCGGATATCGCGGACATGATCGCGGTTTCCGAATCCACCCCCGGCGCCATCGGGATCAACATGTCCACCTACGCGGGCTACAAGGTCGCCGGCATCCCCGGCGGAATCCTGGCCAGCTTTGCCCTTGCGCTGCCCTGCGTCATCATCATCCTGATCATCGCCCGTTTCCTCGCCCGGTTCCGGAAGAGCCGCCTGGTGGACGGTGCCTTCTACGGCCTTCGCCCCGCTTCCTTGGCCATGATTTCTGCCGCCGGCCTGAATGTGGTCCGGATCGCTCTGGTCAATATGGATGCCCTGACCTCCGGCGCAGGCCTGGGAGAGTTCTTTATCTGGAAGGCCCTGATCCTGGCGGTGCTGATTTTCATCGGGCTGCGGAAGCTGAAATGGAGTCCCATCGTCTTTATCGGTATCTCCGCCGTTGTGGGAATCATCTTCAAATTCTGATCCGATCCCCGCTGCTGCCGGCAGCGGCGGGGCGGATCTTTTCGTCCGCTGTATAACGTTACATATATTATTTAAAAGCTTTTGAGAATGCTCCGGAAAGGAAAGAAGAGATGGATCATTACAGCAAAGCCCGTCGGGAAGGTTTGAAAATCTATGAGGAGGCGGTCCGGGAAAACCGGGACCCCTATCTTCCCGTGCTGGAGGAGCGGGTGCCGAATCTTTCCGCTCTGAACCGCCGTTCCCTGGGAATCCAGTCCGTTCCCCTGGAAAGGGTGCTTGGCTCCGTGTCCCGGGGCCGCTCCTATGCCTTCTCCGCCGGCTTCCTGCCCATTCTGGAGGGGGGCAGCGAGTTCTCCACCAAGTGGGAGCGCCTGTATGCCGGCGTGGAGGAGACGGGCCTGAATCAGCCCGTCACCCTGCTGGAGTACATGGGCTGGTA
>CAZRLU010000223.1:0-3801 GCA_964600995.1 uncultured Oscillospiraceae bacterium
TTTTCAAGATCGAACGGATCGACATTCCGGAGAATGATGAGGAAGAGACCTGGCTCCCGATCTTCACGGCCTGCCAGCCGTTGAAGGCGCTGGCCACATACTCCACAATGATTTTATGCTGCGTTAACAGGGAGGAGAGTTGTAATATCTCCGGGAGAAGTGAAACGGATGTTGCGCCGGCGGGGCGGAAGCTTGTGGGAAGGGCGCGGGTTGTGCTATAATAGCCGGGCGCGGCAGCCGGGCCCCGGGCCGGATGGGAGCGGGGAGCGGCAGCCCGGAGAGGAGGGTGCCGGATGGCGGAACGGAAAGGTCTTCCGGGGGCCAGCTGCGTGGTGGTTTTCCGCCCGGAGGAGAAGCCGGCGGGCTCGCTGACGGAGATGATCCGGGAGCTGGCGCCCATGGAGGAAAACGATCTGCTGGCGGAGGACGGAAGCGGCCGGGTGCTGCTGATCAAGGCGGGGGAGGATCCGGAGGAGATCGCCGAGTTTACCCTGGCGCTGATCGATACCCTGGAGGGGGAAACGGGACTGCGGGTCCGGGCGGGCATCAGCGATGTGCATCACGCCCCGGAGGAATGGCCCGCCGGCTACCGGGAAGCCCTGGAGGCCCTGGAGACGGGGGACCGCTACCGGAGGAAGACGCCGGTGCAGGTGTACGGGCATCAGCTGCTGGAGCGCATCGTGGAAAAGATCCCGGAGGAAACCCGGGAGGAGCTGCGGGCGCAGGTGTTCGGCGACGCCCCCGAAAGGACGCTGACCCCGGAGACCCTGGAGACGGCGGAACGCTTCTTCGAGGCGGATCTGAACCTTTCCGTGGCGGCCCGGCAGATGTTTGTACACCGGAATACCCTGACCTACCGGCTGGACCGGATCCAGCGGGAAACCGGGCTGGATCTGAGGAAATTCCGGGACGCGGTGATCTTCCGGATGCTGATGACCGAGCCGGAAAAGAAATGAGGAACGTTGCGATGAATAAAAAAGTGAGACTGGCCATGGTCCTGGGGCTGATCCTCTGCCTGCTGAGCGGATGCTCCGGGGTTCCCCTGAGCGGGCTGGACGCCCTTTACCGCCGGACCCTGACCTCTTCGGTCCAGGAGAGCCCGGCGGGGGAGAAATCCCAGGCGGGACAGGACACGGTGACCATCTCCCGGGAGCAGTATGAGCGGTACCGGCAGTTCGACGAGCTGCTGGAGCTGATGGATACGGTGAATTACTACTACTACAAGGAGCCGGATACGGAGAAGATGCTCCAGGGCGCCAGCGCCGGGCTGCTGAGCGGCGTGGGGGATCCCTATACCTTCTACTATGATCCGGAATCCTGGGAGAAGATGTGGGAGGAGGACGAAGGGGAGTACGCCGGCGTGGGCATCCTGATCTCCTCCAACTTCGTGACGGGCCTGTGCACCATCGCCCGGGTCTTCAAGGGAAGCCCCGCCGAGGCGGCGGGGGTCCGCCGGGGGGATATTCTCTACCGGGTGGGCGAGGAGCTGTACGTCACCCCCGAGACGGTGGACGAGGCCGTGAGCATCATGCGGGGAACGCCGGGAACCGACGTGGAGGTGACCTTCCTGCGGAACGGGGAGGAGCTGACCCTGACCCTGGGCCGGGCCATCATCAACGTGAACCAGGTGGAGCAGAAAATGCTGCCCGGGGATATCGGGCTGATCGCCCTGTACCAGTTCGCCGGCAAATGCGACGAGGAATTCGAGGCGGCGGTGAAGGACCTGACGGCCCGGGGAGCCAAAGGGCTGATCATCGACCTGCGGGACAATCCCGGCGGATGGGTGGACGCGGCCCAGCATATCGGGGATCTCTTCATGGACAAGGGGGAGATCTGTTATCTGGTTTACCGGGACGGACAGGAGGAGCATTCCTATCCCACGAAGGACGGGAAGCTGGAGATCCCCCTGGTGATCTTGGTGAACGAGTTCAGCGCCAGCGCCTCCGAGATCCTGACCGCAGCCCTGCGGGAGAAGGCGGACGCCACGGTGGTGGGCGTGAACACCTTCGGCAAGGGCATCGTGCAGGCGGTGCTGCCGGTGGGCACCAAGGGCTCCGGCTTCCAGCTGACCATCGCGGAATACTTCACGCCGGAAGGAAACGCGGTGCATGAGAAGGGAATCCTGCCGGATGTGGAGATCCCGCTTCCGGAGGAGGACGCCGGCGGATACGATTTCGCGGATACGGAGCATGATCCCCAGCTGATCCGGGCAGTGGAGGTCATGCAGGAAAAGCTGAAATGATTTTCCGGGGCAGGGAGGCATTCCCTGTCCCTTCTGATTTACGGGGGAGAAAGATGGCGCAGAATCATGTGACGGACATGACCCGGGGTAAAATCTGGGGCCAGCTGATCCGCTTCGCCTTTCCGCTGATGTTGGGAAACCTGTTTCAGCTTTCCTACAACATGGTGGACACCATTGTGATCGGGCGGTTTGCCGGCAGCGCCAGCCTGGCGGCGGTGGGCACCTGCGACCAGATCATGCACCTGCTGATTCTGGGAGTGTCCGGGGTCTGCATCGGGGCCTCCGTGCTGATGGGCAACTTCTTCGGCGCGGGGGACAGGGAACGGCTGCTGGAGGAGATGAAAACCACGGTCTCCCTGGGGCTGATCTTCGCCCTGGCGGTGATGCTGGCGGGGGTGCCGCTGACGCCGGCCCTCTTCCGGATGATGCACGTGCAGCCGGAGGCCCTGGCGGACGCCAACACCTACCTGCGGATCATCTTCCTGGGGATGCCCTTCACCTGCCTGTACAACATCTATGCCGCCGCCCTGCGCAGCGTGGGGGATTCCCGGACGCCGGTGCGGTATCTGATCATCTCCTGCGTGCTGAACATCGCCCTAGACCTGCTGCTGGTGGCGGGGCTGGGCATGGGGGTGGCGGGCGCCGCCCTGGCCACGGTGGTGGCCCAGGCGGCCAGCGCCCTGCTCTGCATCCTTTTTGTGAGCCGGAACGTGCCCCAGCTGCACTTCTCCCTGCGGCATCTGCGGATCAACGGGGGCCTGGCCCGGAAGACCCTGTCCTACGGCGGGCTGACGGCGCTGCAGCAGTGCAGCCAGCCCATCGGCAACATCATCATCCAGGGCACCATCAACACCCTGGGGGTCTCCGCCGCGGCGGCCTTCAGCGCCGTGCGGAAGGTGGAGGACATCGGGCTGCTGCCGGGGCGCAGCATCTCCACCGCCATGACGGCCTTCACGGCCCAGAACGAGGGCGCTGGGGATCACGGGCGCACGGAGCGGGGATACCGGCGGGGCATGCTGCTGGAGATGATGGCCGGGCTGATCGTGTGCGTCGTGGTGCTGCTGCTGCGGCATCCCCTGATGTCCCTCTTCACGGAGGATACGGACATCATCCTGTTGGGAGTGAGCTATTTCAACGTCATCGGCTACTGCTACTGGCTCCCCAGCCTGACCAACGGGCTGCAGGGCTATTACCGGGGAACCGGCTCCATGCGGACCTCCCTGCTGGCCACCCTGACCCAGATCTCCGTCCGGGTAATTCTGACCCTGATCCTGGCGCCCCGGATGGGGGTGCCCGGGGTGGGCATCGCCTGCGTGGCCGGCTGGTCCGCCATGCTGGCCTGGGGGCTGCCCTGGCAGCGGGTCATCTATCGGAGAACCCTGAAGAAATAAAAAGAAGCATAAAAGCAGCGCCTCCGCGATGATGCGGAGGCGCTGTTTCCATGATCCGGCTCAGGCCTTCTGCTTGCCGGAGCGGCCCCCTGAGAGCAGGGGCCGGGCGATCCGGACGTTGAAGAATTCGATCAGGGGGCCCATGAAGAAGGCGGTGACGATGGTGCC
>CAZRLU010000224.1:0-3791 GCA_964600995.1 uncultured Oscillospiraceae bacterium
GCTTCAGCAGCATGATCACCGCCTCCGGGGGCAGCTTCAGGTCCTCCACCCATTCGTAGCAGGTCCTGATCTCGCTGCCGTGAAGCCTTCTTCCGTGATCGAAGACGCCGTAGAGGCTTTCTGCGAAGGCCTCGTATTCCGGGTCCAGCGGAATTTCCTCCCCCGCCAGCCCCGCCCGCCGGAGGCTCACATACTGATAGCTCACCGGATCGTCGCTGATCCGGCGCACCAGCCCCTTCCGTTCCCAGTAGCGGTAGGCCTTGGCGATTTCCTCCTCGGTCAGGTTCAGATCCTGCCCCATCCGGGCCGGGGTCAGGTTTTCCTCCGGATGATAGCACCGCATCAGCCCGTAGAGGTAAACCCGCACGTCGTCGCCCCTGGCGGAGGGAAGGTATTCCTGAATAAACTGATTGTCCACCGGGGTCATGTCGAACATGGCAAACCGGTCCTCAAATCCGAACAGCATGAAAGCCCCTTCTCCTCCTTTTTCATCGGGTCGCCGAAAAGCCGGTTCCCCGGCGGGATCCCTTCCTTTGTGCGCCGGTCCCTTCGCTCCCGGTCCGCAGGCAGGCTTTTATTATATGCGCTTTCCGGGGCAAAGACAAGCTTCTTCCCGGGGCTGCGGCCACCCCCGCTCCGGGCTTCATTCGCCCATGCACCGCCAGGCCAGCTCTGCCGCGGCCTTCTCCGGCCTGCACCAAAGGCGGAAAAAATCCGTCTGCATTTTCTCCAGCAGCTCCAGGGTCCGCCGCAGGCTCTCCGGGTTTTCCGGCCGGTAGCACTGCCGCAGCAGCCCTGCCCGGGCTTCCTCCCGGGAGATCCGGAGGATCCGGTTTTCCGCGCCCCGCTCCAGCAGGCAGATTCCCCGGACCGGGGCCGAGATGTTCGTGCTCAGGTGATGCTTCCCGTCCCAGGGCGTTCCGTACACCCTGGTCGCTCCGTCCTCCGCCACCCGGATCAGGGGCTTGTCATCGTTGATCATGACAGCCCGCTCCCCCAGCAGCTCCCGCCAAAGGCGGGTGTGGGTGCTCTTTCCCGTGCCGCTGGGGGCGGCGAAGAGATAGCCCTTCCCCTCCACCGCCACGGCGGAGCAGTGAAAGAGAAAGGCGCCGAAGGCCGGCATGGCTTCCGCCATCTTCCGGAAGGCCGCCAGCGCCTCCAGCCGGTCCGCCGGCGCTTCCCCTGCTTCGCTCCTGCGGCCCTCCGCCAGGATGTCCCCGGCCTCCGTCCGGATCTGCAGCTCCGCCGGTCCCTCCGAGGCATAGGGCGCGCAGAGCCTGTGCAGATACGGGTATTGGGAGGTGATTTCCGTCCGGACCTCCGCGAACCGGTAAATTCCACTGCAGATCATCCCGATCCCCCTCTCCCGGCCTTCCGCCGCGGAATACCGTCCCTCCGGCGCCGCAGGAAATTCCCACTTTCCAACCCGGCTCCCCTGTGCTATAATGGCACCATCTTGAAGAAGGAGGTTTTCCCCATGCCTATCGTCACTACGACTGAGATGTTCAAAAAAGCTTATGACGGCGGATACGCCGTCGGCGCCTTCAACGTCAACAACATGGAAATCGTCCAGGGCATCACCGAAGCGGCCAGCGAGCTGAAGGCCCCCGTGATCCTGCAGGTTTCCAAGGGCGCCCGCGCCTATGCCAATCATAACTACCTGGTGCATCTCGTCCGCGCCGCGGCGGAGAACTGCCCCGATATCCCGATCGTCCTGCACCTGGATCACGGCGATTCCTTCGAGCTCTGCAAGGACTGCATCGACGGCGGCTTCACCTCCGTCATGATCGACGCCAGCTCCAAGCCCTACGAAGAGAACATCGCCCTGACCCGCAAGGTCGTGGAATATGCCCATGATCACGGCGTGGTGGTCGAGGCCGAGCTGGGAACCCTGGCCGGTGTGGAGGACGAGGTTTCCGTGGATGCCGACAACGCCATGTACACCCATCCGGAAGAGGTGGAGGACTTCGCCACCCGGACCGGCTGCGACTCCCTGGCCATCGCCATCGGAACCAGCCACGGCGCCTACAAGTTCAAGCCCGGCACCAAGCCCCAGCTCCGGTTTGACGTGCTGGAGGAGTGCTCCCGCCGTCTGCCCGGCTTCCCCATCGTGCTCCACGGCTCCTCTTCCGTGCCGCAGGAATTCGTGGCGGAGATCAACAAGTACGGCGGCAACATGCCCGGAGCCATCGGCATCCCCGAGGAGCAGCTGCGCAAGGCCGCTTCCATGGCCGTCTGCAAGATCAACATCGACTCCGATATCCGTCTTGCCATGACCGCCACCATCCGGAAGTACTTCGCCGAGCATCCGGATCATTTTGACCCCCGTCAGTATCTGAAGCCCGCCCGCGCGGCTGTGAAGGCCATGGTGGCCCACAAGATCGTGGACGTGCTGGGCTGCGATGGAAAGGCCTGATTTCTCCCCGGATTGTTTCATCCCCGTATCCTTGGGATACGGGGATGTTTTTTATGCGCTTCCGGGGCGGGCTACTCGCTGCGCTTGGTCACGCCCACATAGATTCTTTCCGCCTTCGGCTCATAGGTGTCCGAGTAAAGCATCACCCGCTCCACCTCGGTGCTCCCGGCATATTTCACCCGGTAGCTCTCCACCACGTAGCCCGGCTTCGCCTTCGACACGGATTTTTCCTGATCCGTATAGGTCACGTAGGTGGCGTCCTTATCCTTGATGTAGGTCGGCTTCTCCGGCGGATCCAGCTCCTGCACGGTCTTGCACTCGATCTCATACCGCACGTCGCCCATATCCTGCCCGTAGATGGTCACCCGGGCGATCAGCCTTCTCCGGTTGCTGGGATCCTGCTGGACCCCCGCCACGAAATAGACCGGTTCCTCCGTATTGTTCTTGAAAACCAGGTCGATCTTCCGCTTGCCCATCCAGTACACGGTGGCGTCCTTGCCGTATTCCGTATAGTTGACCGCGTCCGAATGGGGCACCCGCTTCACGATCTGCAGCCCCGCGCAGACCGCCGCCTGATAGAGGGTGGTGCTGGCCTGGCATACGCCGCCGCCGATGCCCATCACGTGCTCGCCGTAGGCATACTCGATGGCCGGATAGAATCCGTTTTCCTCGGTCCGCTGGCCCACCACGCTGTTGAAGCTGAACTGATTTCCCGGCTGCAGCACATAGCCGTTGATCAGATCCAGGGACCGCCGGATATTTTTGTTCCGCTCCTCGGTGGAGGAGGTGGAGATGGAGGTGTACACCGAGGATCGCAGCATGTAATGCTTCATCAGATCCTCCTGCCGCACGCCGGGCTGGATCACCTCCGGCTGCAGCTCCACCTGGCCGCTGGACATGGTGGCGACCATGTGATACAGCTTCTCCCGGATTTCCTCCGTATCCAGGTTCAGCCCCGTGGCCTCCTTCTGAAAGGTGAAGGGATAGCTCAGGGTCGGGTCAAAGGTCAGCAGCTGGGCGTTGGTGGCGGGCCGGTCGATCTGGGCCTTCACCTGGTTCAGCACGTTGTCAATCACCGACGTATCCCCGCTGGGGATGGCCGTGTAGGCCTCATAGGGGGTTTCCAGCAGGGCCTGCATCGCCGCGTAGCGGGTCTCCTCGTCCCCGGTATGCCCCTGGGCCCAGGCCTCGTTCAGCACCTGGCCGATGTCCACGCTCATGCCCAGCATGCCCGCGTTGATCTGCGCCAGCTGGGTTCCCTGATAGGTCAGCGTCACGTTCCAGGCGTCGTTCCGCCGCTGAATCCGGCTCTGTACGGAATTGAGCCCCTGTTCCGGGGTCATGCCGCCCAGATGGATGCCGTCCACATAGACGC
>CAZRLU010000225.1:0-3783 GCA_964600995.1 uncultured Oscillospiraceae bacterium
TGCTCCGCGTCGACGAAGGCGGCGATGCCGCCGGCCTTCTGGGCCTCCGCCACGATATGCAGGGCCACGGTAGTCTTACCGGAGGATTCGGGCCCGTAGATCTCCACAATCCGGCCCCGGGGAATCCCCCCGACGCCCAGGGCCGCGTCCAGCGTCAGGCAGCCCGTGGGGATCACGGGAATGTCGCGGGTCACGGCCTCCGCCCCCAGCTTCATCACTGCGCCTTTGCCGTACTGCTTGTCCAGATCGGCCAGGGCATGCTCCAAGGCCTTGAGCTTTTCCTCCTGCACATTGGTGACTTCCGCCGCCTTCTCCGCCTTTGCCGCTTTCTTCGCCGCCATTCCGTCAACCCCCCGCTCTCGTATTCACCGCGCCCGAAGGCGCCTTCTCACGCTATGATTCTATCAGATTCCGGAGCTTCCCGCAAGAGAAAAAGCACAAAAATTTTGTGCTTTTTCTTCCCGGGTCTATGCGCTTCTTCCGCTCAGGACTCCTTGTCCCCCGCGTCCCGCTTGTAGCCGTATCCGTAGCCATAGCCGCCGTCTGCGCCGCCCTTGGCATAGTGGGTATAGCTGTAATAATGGTTCTTGTAGTACTTCCGCTCGCTGCGGGTCCGGACGGACACCCGGTTGATGATGCACCCGATCACCGGGCAGCCGGACTGACGGATCTGCTTCACCGCCTCCACCAGCTCCCGCTTTCTCCGCTTTCCGTGCTCCACCACCAGCACCGTGCCGTCGCAGTTCCGGCCGATCACCGCCGAGTCCACCACCATGCCGATGGGGGGCGCGTCCAGCAGCACCACGTCGAAGGCCTGGGTTAGATACTCCATCAGCTTGACAAAGTCCTCGGAATCCAGCAGGGGCATGGGGTTGGCGATGTCCTTCCCCGCGGGGATCAGATAGGCTCCCGGGATGTTGGTGGCGTACACCACATCCTCCAGGGTGTTGTAGCCCGCCAGGTAGTGGGCCAGGCCGGTGATCTCCCCTTCCACATGAATGTCGAAGTGGGCCAGCAGAACGGATTTGCGCAGGTCGCAGTCCACCATCACCACCCGCTTGTTCCGCTGGGCCAGGTTCTGCATGATATGCATCACCAGGCTGGATTTTCCTTCGTTCTCCGTGCAGGAGGTGAACAGAAACCGCTTCATGTTCCGGCCGACGAAGGAGAGGTTGGTGCAGATGGAGTTCAGCGCCTCGGCGCCCTGGAAGTCCATACTCTCCAGCTTGCGGATTTCACAGCTCTTCATGCCTTATTCCCCCTCACGCCCGCCGTCTTTCCGGATCCGTGCCGGAAGGAATCCTGTTCCGTCACCACGCCCAGGGTTGGCAGCTCCAGCAGCTTTTCGATGTCCTCCGGCGTCCGGACCTTGTCGTCCATCAGGTACTGGACCACCACCACGCCCACGGCCAGCAGCATGCCCAGCAGGAAGCCCATCACGATGTTCCGGGTCTTGTTGGGGGAAGAGGGGGACACCGGCAGCCGGGCCTCCTCAAAGATGTTGGGCTGGGCCTGGTCCATCTTCACCGCGATGAACTCGCAGGCCACCCTGGCCAGGGTGCCGGCGATGTCCTTCGCCTCCTGGGGCTTGGCGCTGGTCACGGTAATGTACAGGATACGGGTATTGGAGGGGTTCGTCACCCGGATCATCCCCCGCAGGGCCGAGTAGGAATACTTCAGATCCAGCTCCTCCAGCACCCGGTCCAGCACATGCCAGTTGGTGAAAACCTCCTGATAGTCCTGGGCCAGGTAGTTGCCGATCTGCAGGTCCGACAGGTTGATGGCGGAATCCTTGGAGTTCACCACATACAGCTTCGAGGTGGATTCATACTTGGGCGTCACAAACCAGAAGGAATAAACTCCCATGATCAGCGCGCCCACCGCGGCGCACACGGCAATCAGCACCCAGTGATCCAGAATCTTGTTCAGCAGCTCCACCAGGTCGATTTCCATCTGCCCGTCCTGGGCGCCTGAGGGGGTCTGCGGCGTTACGGGAACGGCCAGCCCTTCTCTGTCTCTGCGTCTGCTCGTAGTCGTCATGCGTCCTCCTGTCCATCCTTCCGCGTTTCTTCCGTCTCCGCCGCCGGGCGGTAAAAGGCGTCCAGCACCCACCGGGTCACGCTTTCCGCCTGCGTGTGATATTCCGTGAAGCCCGAGGCGTTCACCGTGTATTCCCCGGGAATCTGCTCCACCGGGGTCACCCTGTATTCCAGGGCCGCGGTGAGCTCATTGATCAGCCGTCCCCGGGAGGCATTGGTCACCAGGCTCCCGCCCAGGGCGTCCATCAGTTCCCCGGCGAAGTCGCTGTTCTCCCGGACCTTCTGCTTCAGCAGCTCCGTGGCCCCGTCCAGCCATTCCCGCTGCCGCAGCTGCCGGCTGGCGTTGGTGCCGTCCCCCACGGTCCGGCGGCCCCGGACGAAGTGCTCCGCCTGCTTTCCCTTCAGGGTCAGGGTGGCGCCCTGGACCATGGCCGGATCCATGGCGGTGAAATCGTCCTTCAGGGTCACCGTCACGCCGCCCAGCAGATCGTTGACCGCCGGCACCGCGGAATAGTCCACCGCCATGTACAAGTCGATCTCCAGGTTGTCCAGATAATGGCTCACGGCCTCCACCGCGTTCTCCGCGCATTCCTCCTGGTTCGCGCCGTAGGCGTGGCTCAGGCAGATCTGCAGGTTCCGGTAGCCACCGTCCTGGCCCAGCACCGTCAGCACATGGATCCGGGCGATGGTGTCCCGCTCGATCTGCAGCTGCCGCACCGTGCCCGCGTCGTGGTCCACGGCCAGCACCATCAGAAAGTCGCTCTGGCCTCCGTCCCGGAACATCTGCTGGCTTCCGGCGGTGTCCCGGTCCACGCCCATCAGCAGGATCGTGGTGATCCCGGTCTTCCGGTAATAGGTTTCGTTCTGGAAAATCTTCTCCTCGTAGCGGCCGAAGCCCTCGGTCATTTCGGACCGGGGCTCCTCCGCCGGCTTTTCCAGCAGCTCCCCGATCACATATCCCCCCAGGGCCAGCGCCACCAGCAGCCCCAGCATCAGCGCCGCCCGGAGATGCCGTCTTCCGCCCATAAGCTTCTCCTCTCCTCAGAGCCTCAGAATCTCTCCGGGGCCTTCCTCCAGCAGCCGCCTCGCGGCCGCCTCTCCCATCGTCTTTTCCAGGCTCTGCCTCGCCGCCTCCAGGTTGGGCGCCCGGGAGGTGAGGTTATGGGCGTCGCTGGCCACCGCGTCGATCAGGCCGCTCTTCAGCGCCTTCTTCGTCCACCGGTCTCCGAAGAGGCCGGCGCCGCGAAGCGCCGTCGCGGCGTTCATCTGACAGAAAACGCCTTCCTCCCGCAGCTCCGCCAGGCGGGAAAGGTCCTCCCGCAGGCAGTCGTACCGCTCCACGTGAGCCGCGATCATCCGCAGGCCCGCGTTGCCGAATTCCCGCGCCGCCCGGCGGACCGTGTCCCAGGGGGTCTCCGGCAGAAACTCCACCAGGGCGGCCCGGCCCCCGTTCAGGGTGGGAATCTCCCCCCTGCGGGCCAGGGCAGCCGCCTGATCCGTATACAGGATTTCGCATCCGGGAAGCAGCTCCATTCCCAAGCCCTCCGCCTGCAGGAAGCGCCGCAGCTCCTCCAGCCGGGCCAGGTAGGCTTCCCAGGGAAAGGGCCGGTATCCCGGCGTGCAGTGAGAGGTGCAGACCACAGCCCTCACCCCCTGGGCCGCCGCGGCCCGGAGCATTCCCCGGCTCATGTCCGGGGAGGCGGACCCGTCGTCCACCCCGTAGATTACGTGCGTATGAATGTCA
>CAZRLU010000226.1:0-3779 GCA_964600995.1 uncultured Oscillospiraceae bacterium
CGGATTCCGCCTGGCCCCGCTTTACGCCGCAGCAGGTGGACCGCCTGATGGACTCCGTGCTGGAGGAGCTGACCCGTGCCTGGGAGGAGGGTCCTCTGGCCGATAACTCCCTGGGCCGCTGGCAGGGAGAGCAATATCTCCGCCGGGTGCGCCACGCCGCCTCGGTGCTGACCCGCTTTGCCGCCAACAGCGATTTCCGGGTGCTGGCCACGGAGCTGGAATTCGGCGGATCCTCCGGGCTTCCCCCCGTCGTCCTCCGCCTGACCGATGGCGCCGAGGTGGCCCTCCAGGGAAAAATCGACCGGCTGGATCTGTTCCGCGGGCCCGACGGCGACTATCTGCGGGTGCTGGATATGAAGAGCGGCATGAAGGAGCTGGAGCCCGCCCGGATGATCCGGGGCGAGCAGCTGCAGCTGATGATCTATCTGAAGGCCGCCCTCCGGCTCCGGGAAGGGGTCCGGCCGGCCGGCGCGCTGTATTTCCCCGTGCAGGACCGGGAGGTCGAGGCCGGCACCCCGGAGGATGCCGAGGAGAAGCGGCTGAAGGCCGTCCGCTTCAGCGGCGTCGCCCTGAATGAGGAAAACGTGCTCCGCGCCATGGACCGGGATCAGTCCCCCTGTTCCCTTCCCAAGGTCTGGAACGCCGACGGAAGCCTTTCCAAAACCGCCTCCTGGGTCCTGTCCGAAGAGGACCTGGACAGGCTGATGGAGGCCGCGGTGGAGAAGGCCGGAGAGCTCTGCGCCCGGATCCGTTCCGGTGAAGTGCATCCGTCCCCCTCCGTTTCCGGGGACGGAAAACGCTCCGTCTGTTCTTTCTGTGAATTCCAGACCGTCTGTCCCCGGAAAAAGGCGGATGAACGGCCGCTGCCCGAGGGCGTTTCCTTCGGAGATATCGGCAATTCCGGCATCTCCTGAGCTTCAGGAAGAAAACGTTGCGCAAATACGGAATTTAGGCTATAATGATTTCAGCAAATACCCGTAAGGAGGTTGATTCCCATGATACAGGTAATCGCGGGCAATAAGGGCTCCGGAAAAACCAAGCGCCTCATTGACCTCACCAACGCCACCGCCAGGGAAGCAGTCCACGACGTGATTTTTCTCGATGATGACAATCGCTATATGTACGATGTGGATCACAAGGTCCGTTTCATCAACGTTTCGGACTATCGGGTCTCCAACACCGACATGTTCATCGGTTTCCTCTGTGGCATTCTCAGCTCCAACTACGACGTGGGCACCGTCTTTATCGATGCCTTCCTGAAGCTTTGCCATACGGATCTGGAAAAGACGGAGCCGGTTGTTTCCATGCTGGCCGCGCTTGGCATGAAGCAGAACGTGGATTTCGTTCTCAGCGTCAGCGCCGCTCCCGAGGATCTGCCCGAGTTCCTGAAGCAGTATCTGATCTGATTCGGTGAAAGCCGTCTGCCCGAATTCGGCATCACGGCGAATCATGGTGCAGTTCAGCAGGGCGGCAGCCGGAAGGCGCCGCCCTCTTTTTGAAATGATGTGAACAATGGAAGGAAGGGTTTTATGTCGTTCTTTTCCACGCGCGGCGGAAGCTGCGTCACAGCCAGCCAGGCGATTCTCCGGGGGCTCGCTCCGGACGGCGGGCTCTATGTCCCCGCCATGTTTCCGATCTTCCCTCTGGAAAGAATACCCGAGCTGGCGCAGATGCCCTATGCGCGTCGGGCCCAGGAAATCCTGAGCCTCTATCTGGAAGACTTTTCCTCCTCCGAGATTGCCGGAGCGGTGGACGCGGCTTATGGCAGCGGGCGCTTCGATGATCCCGCGGTGGCCCCTCTCCGCCGGCTGGATGAGGGAACCTGGGCGCTGGAGCTTTTCCACGGCCCCACCCTCGCCTTCAAGGATATGGCTCTCCAGCTTCTTCCCCACCTGGTTTCCCTCAGCGCCCGCAAGAATGGGGAAAGCCGGGAGGTTTCCATTCTGGTGGCCACCAGCGGGGACACCGGGAAGGCCGCCCTGGAGGGCTTCCGGGATGTGCCGGGAACCAGCTGCACCGTCTTCTACCCCCTGGATGGGGTCAGCGATGTGCAGCGCCTGCAGATGGTCACCACCGGTGGAAAGAATACCCATGTGATCGCCGTCCGGGGCAATTTTGACGACGCCCAGACCGGCGTCAAGGAGCTCTTCGCCTCCGAAGACTTCGTCCGTGCGATGGACGAGCGGGGCAAGGTGCTCTCCTCCGCCAACTCCATCAACTTCGGCCGTCTGGTTCCCCAGATTGTCTATTACTTCTCCGCCTACGCGGATCTGGTGGCCGCCCATGCCGTGCGCAACGGGGATCCGGTGAACTTCTGCGTCCCCACCGGCAACTTCGGAAACATTCTGGCCGCCTATTACGCCCGGGAGATGGGGCTTCCCGTCGGGAAGCTGATCTGCGCCAGCAACCGCAACAAGGTGCTGACGGATTTCTTCAACTCCGGCATCTATTCCACCCACAGGATCTTCTTCAAGACCAAGAGTCCCAGCATGGACATTCTGGTTTCCAGCAACCTGGAGCGCCTGCTCTTCGAAGCCGCGGACCGGGACGGCGCCCTGATCTCCACCTGGATGCAGCTGCTGAAGGAAAAGGGCTCCTACAGCGTCGGGGATCAGCGTCAGGAATGGCTGTCCAGCCTCTTCTGGGGCGGCTGTGCCGATGATGTGGAAACCCTGGAGGAGATCGGCCGCCGTCAGCTGCAGGATCACTATCTGATGGATACCCATACCGCCGTGGCCAGCGCGGTTCTCCGGCAGTACCGCCGCAAGACCTCGGATGCCACCCCCACCGTCCTGGTCTCCACCGCCAGCCCCTACAAGTTCTCCCGGGATGTGCTGACCGCCATCTCGGAGCCCGGCACGGCGGAGAGCCTGGATGCCTTCGCCTGCAGCGAGATGCTGGAGAAGCTGTCCGGCGTGGCCATGCCGCCTCAGGTCCGTCACCTGAAGGACCTGCCCATCCTCCACCGGGCGGAATGCGACGCCGCCGAGATGGGAGCCGCCGTTCTCCGGGAATTCGGCGAATAAGCTTCCCCGGCCTATGCTTTCAAGCGCGGTTTCGCGCCTGCCCGCTTCCGGGCAGCGCGTTCCCATATTAAAACCAAAAAAGAAAAGGAGAAACGCCCATGCAATCCAACAAACGTCCCGAGTCCCTTGAACGGATTACCACCCCTGCCCTCGCTGAGGCCTTTATCGAAGAACAGCTGCAAGCCATCCGTTCCCAGGTCGGAGACAAAAAGGTGCTCCTCGCCCTTTCCGGCGGTGTGGACAGCTCGGTCTGCGCGGCGCTTCTCATCCGCGCCATCGGGCAGAATCTGGTGGCGGTCCATGTGAATCACGGCCTCCTCCGGAAGGGCGAGCCGGAGCAGGTGGTCGAGGTCTTCCGGAATCAGCTGCACGCCAACCTGATCTATGTGGACGCGGTGGACCGCTTCCTGGATAAGCTGGCCGGAGTTTCCGACCCCGAGCAGAAGCGCAAGATCATCGGCAAGGAGTTCATCGACGTCTTCGCGGAGGAAGCTGCGAAGCTGGACGGCATTCAGTTCCTGGCCCAGGGAACCATCTATCCCGACATTCTGGAATCCGATGGCGTGAAGAGCCATCACAACGTGGGCGGCCTGCCTCCGGAACTGGATTTCGAGCTGGTGGAGCCCGTGAAGTTCCTCTACAAGGATGAGGTCCGGGTGGTCGGAAAGGCCCTGGGGCTTCCTGACGGCATGGTCTATCGTCAGCCCTTCCCCGGCCCCGGCCTGGGTGTCCGCTGCGTCGGCGCCATCACCC
>CAZRLU010000227.1:0-3767 GCA_964600995.1 uncultured Oscillospiraceae bacterium
CCTGCCGCAGGGGCTTGTAGGCCGCCTTCTCAATCGTCATGCCCAGCAGCGTGCAGACGCCCATGGAGACCAGCATCGCCACGATGGGGGGCAGGCTCAGGGACCGCAGCGCCACATAGGCCATGTAGGCCCCGATCATGATCACGTCCCCGTGGGCAAAGTTCAGCATCTTGGCAATCCCGTACACCATGGTGTACCCCAGCGCGATGATGGCATACACGCTGCCCAGGCTCAGCCCGTTCACCAGGTTGATCAGAAACTCCACCATTACCCTTTCTCCTCCTGTTCCAGGCAATAAGCCTACCACCAGGCCCGGAAGAAGTCAAATCCGGCCCTGGAAACCAGGGCCGGATCGGATTGCATTGCAGCGCTCAGGGCTCGGCGTACGCTCCGTCCTTAATCAGGTACACCTTGGGCTGCTTGGTCACCGCGCCGGAAGCATCCCAGGTGCTGGTGCCGGTCAGGCCGGTGTACTCGATTTCCTGCATGGCGGCAATCAGCTTCTCGCAGCATTCCGCCGCGCTCATCTCCGCGGTCAGGCCGGCCTTCTCGGCAGCCTGTACCAGGGCGTACACGCAATCATAAGCATCCGCCGCAAACTGGATGGGCTTCTCGCCGAACTTGGCCTCATAAGCCGCCACAAACTTCACCGTCAGCTCATCCTGGGAAGAGGCGGCAAAGGGGCACAGCAGCATGACGCCCTCCGCCAGGCCAATGTCGAATTCCGGAATCGACAGGATGCCGTCCATCCCGTCCACGCCGAAGAACAGGGGTTCATAGCCGATGCCCCTGGCCGTCTGGATAATCATGGAGGCGGGGCCGTAATAGATGGGCAGGAACACCAGATCCGCGCCACTGTTCTTGGCGTCGTTCACCTGCACGGAGAAATCGGCGTCGCCTTCGTTGAACTCGGTCTCGCTGACAATCTCCAGCCCGCGCTCCTCAGCCACGTCCAGGAAGGCGTCCCGGATACCCGTGGAGTAGGGATCGGACACATTCGTGATCACGGCGATCTTTTTGCCCAGCTCATGATCCGCGATGTAGTTGGCAGAAGTAACGCCCTGAGCCGGGTCGGTGAAGCACATCTGGTATACGTTGTCCTTGCCCGCCGTCACCTTCACGGAGGAAGCGGAGGGGGTCAGCATGAACATCCGGTCCGCGTAGGCTTCCTCACCCACAGCGATGCAGGGATCGGAGGTGGTCGTACCCACGATCATCTGGGCGCCCTGGCGCTTCACTTCCTGATAGGCGCTCAGGGAGATTTCCGGATTGTGCTGGTCGTCCTGGTCAATCAGATCGATGCGGTACTTCCCGCCGGCGGCGTTGATCTCCTCCGCGGCGATCTGGGCGCCCCGGCTGGTGGCGATCCCGTACAGGGCCGCGCCCAGGGTTTCCGGCCCGATATGGGCGATCTTCAGGGTGATGGGCTCATCCGCGCCCGCGAAGGCAAACACGCCCAGGCACATTGCCAGCGCCAGGGTCCACGCAATGATCTTCTTCATTTCAGTACTCCTCCCATCGGATTGATATAAAACCTTTTGCGGTTCTGCCGGTTATTATACTCATCCGGCAAAGCCCCGTAAAGCGGGATTTTGTATCTTTCCTGTATTTCAAGGGGATTTTGGTCTCTGCCGCTTCTCCGCCCGTTCCTTCCGATACGACAGTACCGCGTCCGGGTTCCGCCGGCGTCCGCTCCTCAGATCTCCTCCAGGGCCTTTTCCCGGGCGGCGATCACCCGGTCGCAGAAGGCGTCGAATTCCGGATCCTCCCTCTGCAGCTCCGGATGGGCCAGGATGTTCTCCAGAGCCCGGCGGACTCCGTCATGGAAGGGGATCGTGGTGGTCATCCCCGGGGCCAGGCGCTTGATCTTCCGGTTGTCGAAGCAGACGGAAACCGCCTTGTCCCCGATGAGGCCTCCCTCGAAATCATATCCGTACTTCTTCCCGGCCTCCGTCAGGAATTCGGAGGAAACGTGCACCGCCCTCAGCTCCACGCCCAGGGCATCGGCGATGGTGGCATAGATCTGGTTCCAGGTCAGCACCTCGTCCCCGGTGATGTGGAAGGCCTCGCCGATGGCATGCCGGTTGCCCATCAGGGCGGTGTAGCCCACGGCGAAATCCTCGTTGAAGGTCAGATGCCACAGGGAGGTTCCGTCCCCCTGGATCACCACCGGCTTTCCCGCCAGCATCCGCCGGACCACCGGCCAGGAGCCGCCCTTGCCGTGAACCCCCAGGGGAATGCTCCGCTCGTCATAGGTATGGCTGGGCCGCACAATGGTCACCGGGAAGCCCTCCTCCCGGTATTTTTTCATCAGGAACTCCTCGCAGGCGATCTTGTCCCGGGAATACTGCCAGTGGGGATTGGCCAGGGTCGTGCCCTCGGTGATGCGGAAATCCGCCGCCGGCTTGTGATAAGCCGAAGCGGAGCTGATGTAGATATACTGCCGGGTCCGTCCCCGGAAGAGCCGCCAGTCCCGCTCCACCTGGGCGGGCACGAAGCCGATGAATTCTCCCACCGCATCGAAGGTCATGTCCCCCAGCAGGGCGCGGACCGCCTCCTCGTCGTTGATATCCGCCTGCAGCAGGTGCGCGCCTTCGGGCATGGCTTCCCGCCGGTTTCCCCGGTTCAGCAGCCAGACCTCCCATTCCCCTTCCCGGATCAGCCTGCGGACGATGGCCGCGCTGATGGTGCCGGTGCCGCCGATGAACAGTGCCTTTCTCATCCGTTTTTCTCCTTCCGAATATCCATTTTTCCGCCGCCGGGTTCCCGGAAAGCGGGAAGGCTCCCGCGGCGCCGCCGTTTTGCTGCCGGGCTCATTCTGAACCGGATTCTTCACAGAGTTTGATTCTTCTCCCAGTATACCCGGAAAGCGGCTCCGGCACAAGCGGGAAATCCGTCGCTTCCCTCTTTGTGTTTTTTCCCGGCCTGGGGTATAATGGGAGGAAAGAACCGAAACGCGGAGGAAAGCCCATGTCCGAATTTCCGTCCCTGCTGCCCACGGAGGAAAAGAACCTGGCCGGCCAGCCCCTGGCGGCCCGGATGCGCCCGGAAACCCTGGAGGAGTTCGCCGGCCAGAAGCATCTGATCGGCGAGGGAAAGGTGCTGCGCCGCCTCATCGACTCCGACGCCATTTCCTCCATGATCTTCTGGGGTCCCCCCGGCGTGGGGAAGACCACCCTGGCCCAGATCATCGCCCGCCAGACCCGGGCCTCCTTCATCAACTTTTCCGCCGTCACCAGCGGCATCAAGGAGATCCGCCAGGTCATGACCCGGGCGGAGGAAAACCGGATCTACGGCATGCGGACCATCGTCTTCGTGGACGAAATCCACCGCTTCAACAAGGCCCAGCAGGACGCCTTCCTTCCCTTCGTGGAGAAGGGCAGCATCGTGCTCATCGGCGCCACCACGGAAAACCCCTCCTTCGAGGTCAACAGCGCGCTGCTCTCCCGGTGCAAGGTCTTCGTGCTGCAGGCCCTGAGCCGGGAGGACATCATGGGGCTCCTGCGCCGGGCCCTCACCGATCCCCGGGGCTTCGGGCGGGACCGGGTTTCCATCCCCGACCGGGGGCTGGAGGCCATCGCCGACTTCAGCAACGGGGACGCCCGCAGCGCCCTGAGCACCCTGGAGATGGTGGTGCTCAACGGGGACGCGGGGGAGGACGGCATCACCGTCACCGAGGAAACCCTCTCCCAGTGCCTCTCCCGGAAGAGCCTGATGTATGACAAGGATGGGGACGAGCACTACAACCTGATCTCCGCCCTCCACAA
>CAZRLU010000228.1:0-3764 GCA_964600995.1 uncultured Oscillospiraceae bacterium
ATGGGCGTCAGCTGGGGCGCCATGGCCGGCGCCTTCCTGGCCCCCTTCCTCTACGGGCTGTACTGGAAGGGCACCAGCCGCATCGCCTGCTGGGTCAACATCCTGTTCTCCTGCGTCTTCATGACCGTGGACATGCTCAGCAACCTGGGCATCCTGTCCGTGAACCTGGGGCTGCTGCAGAGCCCCATCAACGCCGGCGCCTTCTGCATGCTGCTGGGCCTGGTGCTGGTGCCCCTGGTCTCCCTGGTCACCCCGAAGCCGGACCGCCGCGTGGTGGACAACGCCTTCTCCTGCTATGACGTAAAGGTGCTGGTCCGGCAGACCAGCGCCCTGGAGGATGAGAAATAAACCTTCCCGATCCCGGCATCCGGGAAAAGCAAAGGGGAAGCGGCCGCATCGCCGCTTCCCTCTTCTTTTGCCTGCTACTCCTCTGCTTCCGGGGCCAAAGCCCGCCTTTCCTCTTCCGGCTTTTCCCTTTCAGCCCGGGGAAGGCATCGGCGGCTAGGGCCGCCTGCTTTCCTTTCTCAGCAGCTCCCAGTATCCCGTCAGATCCGCGTCCCCCGTTTCCCGCATCCGGGGCTTCAGGTCCTCCGCCAGGGTGCCGGAGGTCCGATAGTGTTCCGCCGCCCGCTCCCGGCTTTCCATCCCCGGGTTCCACTTCAGGTACCGGCTCCCGCATTCCGGGCACCGGTCCAGCCGGCCCTCGTCGGTAAAAACCGCGCCGCATTCCCGGCACCGGCGGCCGAACATGTATTCCCGGAACTGAATCCGGACCCGGTCCGCCAGATGGGGATCCAGCAGCCGGCCGTCCCCCTCCAGGGTTTCCAGCCGCACCCGCCAGGCCGCCCGGCTCAGGCAGAAAAGCTCCCCCCGCCGGGGATCCTCCCGGTTTCCCCGCATCAGCTCCGCCACCGGCGGCGGGCAGAGGAAATTGCGGGCGAAGATATCGGCCTCCGCCTCCAGGATCCGCCGGGCTTCCTCCGGCAGGTCCTCCATGCTTCCCCATTCGAAATGCCCCAGCAGGATATGCCCCGCCTCATGAAACACCGAGAAGCGGATCCGCTCCGGGGACCGCACCCCGTCGTCATAGGCGATGCCGTATTCCTTCCCGGCCCGGAAGGCAAAGGCTTCTTTCCCCAGGGTGCGGCGGGTGAAGCGGTCCGGGCTTTCCCCGCCCAGCTTCGCCAGCTCCCCGTAGGTCATCAGGGGAATGCCCAGCTCCCGGGCCACCGCCCCCGGATCCGGCGGCAGCGCCCGCACCTCCGCGGCCAGCAGCACCCGGCAGGCCAGGCCCACCGCCTCTCCCCGCCGGACCTCAGTCGGAAGGCTGCGCATCGCCCGCTTCCCCCTTCTGGTATTGCATGACCAGGGGCATCATCATCCGGATCAGATTGTCCCGCTGCTCCGGGTCCATGTTCCGCAGGCCCCGGGTCAGGGTCCGGATCTCCGTTTCCGCCGGGCTGGCCGCCTCCCCCTTCAGCTCCGACATTTCCACGCCCAGCGCCTCCGCGATGGCCTTCAGGCGCCCGGGGCGCATCTCCTCCAGCCGCAAGCTCTCATACCGCACGACGGTCTGCACCGACACCCCCAGGGCCTCCGCCAGATCCCCCTGGGTCATTCCCCTGCGCTTGCGCAGCATGCTCAGCCGCTCTCCGAAGATCTGCTCCATGGCAAGCATCTCCTTTCTCTCCCGTTCCGCCGGGATCTCCACGTTCCCATCTTATCACAAATCTTTAATTTTTTCAAGTTTTCAAAGCTTATCGCGCCTTTGAAATTTTAATTTTTTAAAGTTTTTGCCTTGACAAACAAAAATGCGCCTGCGTATAATAGTTACGCAGGCACAAAATTTTTGTGCTTTCCGGATGAAAGGAGCATACCCTTATGAGCGAAGCGAAAAAGCTTTCCGATCCCGTGCGGCCTCTCTTTCCGCAGGGGGCTTCCCCGGCGGAGCCGCCCTCCGTCGACCGGGCCCGGGCTTTCCTGGAGCGGGTTCCCGCCCTGAACCGGCGGATCGATCTGAAGCTTCAGCAGCAGGATCAGCTGCGGCGCCTCATCACCCGCGCCGTCTCCCCGGCTCTTCCCGGCGTTCCTTCCGATGAGGAGGGCCGTTCCGCCCTGCTGGCCCGCTTCGGAGCCCTGGAGCGGGAGATCAGCCGGGATATCGATCATCTCTGCAATCTGAAGCGGGAGGTACAGCGCCAGCTGAGCGCTCTGGAGCATCCCCGGGCAGCCCGGATGCTGGAGGCGCTGTATCTGCAGGGGCTGACCCTGACCCAAGCCGCCGCCCGCTGCGGCTGCTGCTTCCGGCATGCCCAGAAGCTTCGCCGCCAGGGCCTTCTGGAGCTGGACCGGCTGCTGCGGGAGGATCCTCCCGCCACAGGCTATCTCCCGCCCCTTCCCTGAAAAACTTATCCGAAGCTTTCCTCGCAAAGTCCGTTGTTCACGTAGAATTCCCCGGCCCAGTAAATGGTTCCCGCGATGTATTCCACTTGCTCCCCCTCAAAGAAGAAGCAGACCTTCCGCACGCCGGAGCCCTCGCACAGGGTGTTCACCATGCTGTAGCACAAAAGGGTCTCGCTGTCCCGTCCCCAGCTCTGGATCTCCGCCCGGAAGCTCTCGCTCAGGTTCACCAGCAGGGTATCCCCCTCCACCGCCATTCCCAGGATGTCCTCGGTGCCCACCAGGTCCGGCAGGGTGGGCTCCAAGCCCTCGGCCCGCTCCCGGGCGCCGGGCCCGTCCATCAGGGCGCTCAGCTGCTCCCGGGGGCTGTCGGCCAGCTCCCGGTCCACGCTTTTCTCCACCGGAACCAGGATGCCGTCCCGGGCGAAGTACACGGTGGTCCGGCCCATCAGGAAGGGCTGGAACCGCTCCCGGCGGAACAGGCCTCCCGGAGCCGTAACCTGTCCGAATTTTTCATTGTGCACATTGGTCAGGGGCCGGTCGCCGATGCGGATGGCCACCCCCGCCAGCCCGGGGATGAAGGTAGTCAGGCTGCAGCAGATGGCCGCCGCCACGCAGGCCGTGTCCGCGCCGGCCTCCTCCCAGGCCTGCTCCGCCCCCTCCCGGAAGGTCAGGGTCAGCATCTGCCCGCCGTCCGCCAGGCTGCTGGTCAGGGGCTCATAGGCCAGCAGCTCCATCAGGTCCGGCAGGTCCGGCACCCCGGTGAGATACATGGCCCCGTGGCTCAGGTTTTCCAGAATGGTCACCGCCATCTGCCGGGGCGTCTGGCCGGGGAAGTTCAGGGTCCGGCTCTCGCAGCAGATCCCCTCCCCGTTTTCCAGCGGATAGTACAGCGTCACATAGGAGGTCAGGGGCGTTTCCGCCGGATCCTGGCCCACCGGAGTCCGCCGGGCCTCCATCTGCTCCCAGAGCACCGGCAGGTTCTCCTCCGGGTGGGGCGTCAGGCTGCCCATGGCCAGGCTGCCGGCCGTATCCAGGCCCACGCTGCTGCCCGCCACCAGCACGTTCACGCACCGGACGCTGTCCATCTCGCACAGGGTGGCCGCCAGCGCCAGGCTCAGGGTATAGAATCCCCGGTAACCCAGCCCCAGGGCGGAGGATCCCAGGTTCACGGTGACCACGCCGCCGCTGAATTCCACCGGGTTCTCCCCGTACAGGGTCAGCTCCGTTCCCTCTCCCAGGGCGCTTACCTGGTTGTTGGCCGGGTAGTTCAGAAGATCCCGGGTAATGGCCTCCAGGGCCTCGGTCCGGAGGATGCCGGGAATGGCCGCCACATGCTGGGCCGTCAGGTTCAGCCCGTTCCG